>ONOH01000059.1 GCA_900319405.1 uncultured Bacteroidales bacterium
ACTTGAACAGGCTGTTCATCTCGTCGGCCTGGGCCTTCAGGTAATTGTTGTTCGCGGTCTGGAACTCCAGCGGGGAAATCAGCCCCTGCTCCAGCTTCTTGAGATTCAGGTTGTAGGCCTCGGCCTGCACCTCGGCCTTGTGCTGCGCCTGCTGGTAAGCGGTCGCTGCGCCGTCGCGGTCCTGGACGGCCCTGCGCACCTCGCTCTCCACATCCCGCCGCTTTTGGTCCAGCTCAGCCGTGGCCTTTTGGAGCGCATTCCGCTTCTTGGAAATGCGGGAAGCCTTGGCCAGCCGGTCCCAGATGGGGATGCTCAGGGTAAGCTGTACATATTCACCCATATTGTTGCGGAACTGCGTGCCAAAAGGGGCCGTCACCTCGTTTGGATAGGTAAAATAATTGGTATTCCATCCTCCATACAGGCCGATGGAAGGCATCAGTTGCCATTTGGCGGTGGTGAGTTCCCGGCGGGCGTTAAGCTCCTTCCAGGAGGCCACATTCACGCCAGGATTGTGGTCCAGGGCGAAGTTCACAACGGCAGACGTGGAAACAGGTTCTACTTCCCATTCCGGCATGGATGTGTCAATCACCAGCTCCTCATCCACCGGCCAGAACATCAGGTCGGCCAGTTTCATTTTCTCGCTCTGGTATTTGTTGAAGGTGTTGGTGAGGTCGTACTGACGGTCGGCCAGGTCGGCCTCCATCTGAATCACATCGGCGTGACCTTTCTGGCCCAACTCTTCCTGGCGCTTGGCCTTTTTCAAGGCCGATTCCGCCGTTGCCACCTGCTCCTCATGCACATCAGTGAGGCGCTTGTAGTACACCACGTTGTAATAGGCCTCCATCACCGCCAGGCAAATATCGGCCTCCACCTGTTTTTCCTGCGACTGGGCAATGAGAAGGCCGGTTTTGGAGATTTTGTAATTGTTCACCGCCTTGAAACCGTCGAAGAGGTCGTAGCCCGCAGAAACGCCGTAGCTGTTGTGGAACGACGTGGTCTGGATATACGTATTGGTCTCCGGGTCAATGTTACGGCCGAAATTGTAGTACGCAACGGTCTGAGCGTTGATTTGCGGGGTAAATAGCGCCAGGGCGGCATCCCGCCGGTCAATCTGCGCATCCCCGATGGCCGCCTGATGAATCCGGATCTTGGTGGAGTTGGAAATGGCATACTCCATACAGTCCCGGAGTGTCATCAGCCTGGCCCCCTCGGCCACTCCATCCTGCGGCTCCTGGGCTCCGGCCACCGCGGCCGAAAGCCCCATCGCCGCCACAAAAACGAATATGTAAAGTCGTGTCTTCATCATATGCCAAACTAATTAATGTGTTATTTATCAGTCATTTCCGATTTTGTTGGGGTGCAAAAAAAGTGTAAAGCCCTGTAAAGAACTTTACACTTTCCAACTTTACACTCTGTCCTTTCCGCAGCCTAAATCATCTGGGCGGCCAGCTGTTCTACGCTGAAATTCAGGAGTGAAGAATTTTCTTCCCGCAACTGCTCGGCAACGGGTGACTGCATCACAAGCCCCGTCGCATCACGGGGCGTCATTCCATATCTGGCCACCAGATATGCACTCAGGTCGGCCAGAAGGGTGTCAATGCGGATAGTTGTTTCGCTCATATCAAATCTTCTTTAATTCATTCAATGCTTTGTCAGTGCAGAAGCAGTACTGGGTATAGCTGCTTCCAAATTGATTGACCCGGTCAATAAAAATCCGCAGGGGGCCGTCTTCCAAATACGTCTTGGGATACTCGCGCTTGAAACGGAAGATTTCCTGATCCAAGATGGCATCGGCTACCGGTCCAATCACAATGTCGTAATTGTGGTGGAAAAACTCCTCGTCCCGGTTGCGGATCACAAAACGGGCCCACTCAACACTGAAACCCGGATAGGAAGCCACATTCAGCCCCGCCTCTTTCGCTTTCTTCAAGTTGAAATTGAAGGCATTTACGGTAATCTCTCCCTTTTGCTGGATGCTGACGCGGCGCTTGCCCATCTCCCAGGCCCTATTCCAACAGGGTGTAAGATAGAAGCCCCGTCCAAAGTCATTCTTGGAATGGCATTCTTTCAGATCCGGTTTCCGGACCTCCACGTTTGAGCCGTGCAGCAATCTCATAAACGTCCTCCGTTATTGGCGCAAACGCGGGACAAATCCTGCAGCACGACAGTGCGGGGAAGTGTCTGCTCATAGCGGAAGCTGCTCTCCAGGAAATCAATTCCCTTGTAAAGCAGAAGGAACTGGTAGGCCTTGGCGAAAGTAATCTTATTCTCTTCGGCAAACCAGGAAACACCCGTCGTGATGAACTTCGTTTTCTGTTCCTTGGTAGCGGCGCTCTCGTCAATGCCGGAGGCGGAAAGCACCAACTGTTCTCCCATCGCTTCCAACAGGATAGCCGCATCTTCGGCCGAGATGTGCGTCAAGCCCTTCTCAATCTTGCTGATACTGCTTTTCCCTAAGCCAACCCGTCGCCCGAGTTCCTCCTGGGTAATGCCCTTATTCTTCCGGACGGCCTGGATAGTACTGCCCAGAAGATTGGAATCCGAAGAAGGTGTGAACTTTGTCTTCATATCGTAATCTCTTTGATACAAAAATAGCAAAAGTTTCCGAAATGAGCAACTTTTTCGCCTTTTTTAGCGGAATTTGAGCTCAAATACCGTCTGGTTCACATCGCTGCGCAGCAGGTCGATGGTCCCGTTGTGCTGCCGCATAATCTGACGGGAGATGCTTAGGCCGATACCGGAGCCTTCCTTTTTGGTGGTGTAGAACGGAATAAAGATTTGCTCTTGGGCAGATACCGGTATAGGCTCGCCATCATTGGCCACCATGACAATCACCTCGTCATCCTTGCCCATCTTCGCAGCAATGTCGATATGCTTCGCACCTGCCTGCAAGGCATTCTTGATGAGGTTGATGAAGATCTGAGAGCCTGCGGGCGGTATTTGCAGACAGCGCCACAACTGGCGGCGAATTCGCTGTTCAAGGCAATGATGCCGGTCATCAGATCTTTTAAGTCGATGGCTTTCCTCACCGGCCTGGCTACGCCTGAGAGTGTCCGATAGGTCTCCACAAACTTGATGAGATTCTTGGAGGAGTCGCTGATGGTGTCCAGGCCCGTCTTTACATCCAGCTCGCTGTGGCCGTTCTCGTCCATGGACTTGGACAGGGCGTCCGAGAGGGAGGCAATCGGCGACACCGTATTCATGATCTCGTGCGTGAGCACGCGGAT
>ONOH01000057.1 GCA_900319405.1 uncultured Bacteroidales bacterium
CCCCGCCGATAACGGAGATTCCAGACTACGTCTGGTCTCGCCGGTATGATAAGCCCGCCTTCCTGCCTGGCAGGCCCGTGCAGAAGCCCAAAGACACCAGCCGGAAGATTCCTCATCCCGATGCCGAAACCGCCCTGAAGGCCGCAAAAAAGGCCTGCCGTGAGAAATCGGGCCGATGGTTCGGAAGCGCCCCGGAAGGATCTGGGCCGATATCATTTTGTGTCTATGAGGACGGTAAGGTCGTGGAGCGGCACATTGTTGGTAAATAGCTTTATTCCATTTCGGAATGAGAAAATAAAACGAAACCGAAGCCTCGCATGAAGTGGGGCTTCGGTCATACCTGAGCGGTATCACTTCCGGGACGGCGCCAAAATGGCGATTAAGCAGGGAGATATCCCGGAGTGTCATATATTAGAACCCTTCCGGACCGCCGTTCTGGTCCAAGAGGTCGTGGTAGTCGCCGTCTTGAATGGCATCGAGCGCAGGATCTGCATTGCCACCCTTCTCGATGAATTCACGAAAATTCTTGGCGGCATTCGGGTCAGGTTTCCAATCGCCGGGTCCATCGATGCGCCCGCCGATGCCAATCCTTTTTGCCTCCTCAGGACTGAAGACCTCCTCATAGGAGCGAGGTTTGGGCCGATTTGCTTTTGCACGTTCTTCTGCCGCATCTGCCATAATCTGTGTGATAATGACGGCCAGCACAAGGGCTCCGGTAACAATCCATGCCCAGCTGCTGGATCTCCGGTACCAGGGCTTCTCCTGGGGGATGTTATTCACTTTTGGCATATTCTCTGCAACGCTTTCTGGCGGCGGCCAGTTCTTTGTTTTTGTGAGGATTATGTGTCGTATTCATCATAGGCGCATACTTCACAATCAGTTCCTTCTCGGTATCAAGAATCAGAGATGGTGTTAGCTGAATCCAGTTCACCACCAGGGAGAGTTTCATCCATTTTATTATGGCATTGGTATCTTCAGGACTAAACTTGTAATTCTTCTGATTAGCATAGCCAATCAGCGAGCCTTTGGGAGGAAGATAATCGAGGATAGCGCCAATTCCTCTGAAGAAAGTCGCTGGCCTTTTGTGGCTCAATTCCTCTTCCCATAGTCTTTCTCGGAGATTGTCGGCCTTCCCGATATAGATAACCCCATCCTCTCTGACCTTGCCATACTTTGCCGGCAAGCGGACTTCTTTACGCAGCTTGATGCAATACAGGCCCGGCACATCAGGAACCATGTCTCCAGAGAGAGCGCCTACGGAAATGAAGTCTCCCTGCAACAGGTTTTTCTCCGCTGCGGCCAATCCCTTCACGGCTTTTGGAGCCACGGCCACTGTTTTTGTTGCCTTGGGAGTCACATCAGGTCGGGGGGTGGATTTGCCGATAGACGATCCGGCCAAATCATAGATATGGTTGATGGCACTCTTCTCCGCACCGTTGAGAGGAGAGCCCTTATGACGCTCATAGGCTGATGCAACAATCCGTTTGTCCGAAGGAAGAGCCAGTTGGCTACCAGACAGAAATGCGCCTGTGGAGTCCATATATCCAAGAACCTTCCGAGCAGCCCGTTTCCTGATGCTCGGATTACTCAGACCTTTGGAATCCAGATACCGATCCACAAGGTCGGTCATTTGCTTTGTAGTCATAATAATGGGGTTTCTCGTACAAAGGTAAGCATAACTCTCCGAATCTCAATGTCCCACTGCGATGTACTTCACTTTGTCCCTGTACTACCTTCACTACCTGGACTATCATCACTACCTTCTGTGCCTGGGCATATTTATGGCCGATATCAGAAGAAAAGCGGTCAAGCCCTCTTCTCTCCGCTGAAGCTCCGTTCAGAAGGCTTGGTTCCAGCCAGCGCCGCAAAGAGCGCGGACGCTGACTTCCACTCTCATTTGCCCCGCAGGAGAGACTCTCAGCCTTCCTGTACGCTGCGCTCCCAGGAAGTCAGAGAGACTCTCCCAGGCCCACGCACGCCACCGCCCGAGGCTCCCGCACAAAGAATACCCGCCCGCCCTGCGATGGCAGCTCCAGCCACCCCAGTTCAGCAGTCTTTGGAGAAACCTGGCCCGCTGCAGAGAGCGCAGCCACGGCCATCAAAAGAAAGAAAAGCATCAAGCGTTTCATAGCACATAAGCATTAA
>ONOH01000056.1 GCA_900319405.1 uncultured Bacteroidales bacterium
GGACACGAGCGCCGTATGCTCGTTCGGATCGACCGGATGGAACACAAACCTCGGTACAACGTACAACGCGAAAACGGCAGCGAGGGCCAATGCGCCCGCGGCAATCAAGATCAGCGGCAGCTTCGACTTCTTCTTCTCGGCGGCCGGCTTCGAACCGCCGCTCGAAGAGGCGTAGCGCCCGGTCGGGCGGTGCGACTTGAACTGCTCGGTCTGGGTCATCGGCGTCTGTTGCGCGGGCATCTCCTGCGTAGTCTGCACCGGCTGAGCAGGCTGCGCCAATTGCCCGACCTGCGCCGCAATCGGCTGGGTTTCCTGCGCGGCCTTCTGCGCCTGGCCAATAACCGTACCAACCGCCTGCGTCCCGGCGATTACGTGAAGTCCTGGGAGGAATTCGAATACCTTCCCGGTATCCTGCAGGCTATCCGCCAATGGTCGGCCAAGTTCCGTCGGCTTATCCTGGTCACCAACCAGCGTGGCGTAGGGAAGGGACTCATGAGCGACCGGGACCTCTCCCGCATCCACGCCCGGCTGATGCAGGACATCCTGGAGACCGGAGGAAGGCTGGACCTTATTCTCTGCTGCACAGTTCTGGAGGATACCGATCCCCGCAGAAAACCCCATACGGGAATGTATGATGAGGCCTGTGCCCTGTTCCCGGACATATCGGCCCGGCGATCCGTAATGCTGGGAGATTCCGATTCCGACGACGCCTTCGCCAAGGCCTGCGGAATGCCGTTTATCCGTCTTGGACAGCCTTGAGGATGCTCCGGGCGCAGATGTATCCGGTGCTCCAGGCCGCCTGCAGATTGAACCCGCCTGTAATGGCATCTATATCAAGTACTTCACCCGCAAAAAAGACTCCTTTGTGCCGCTTGCTCTCCAGGGTGGAAAGGTCTATGTTGGAAAGCGCGACACCCCCGGCGGTCACAAACTCCTCCCGGAACTTGCTCTTTCCGGAAAGGGGATACACGTCATTGATCAGAACGGCCGTAAGTCGGTTGAGTCCTTTGCTTCCCAGCTCGGCCCAGCGAAGGTTTTCCCTTAGACCGGCACGGGACAAAAGATGGCTCCAAAGCCGATGTTGGAGGGGAGGGGTGTTGGAAAGCTGCTTCTGAGGATTCCGGGCAGCTAGCCCCTGCAGAAGGGTTCTGGCCTCGCTTTCACTGGCCCCCAGCCAGTTCACAGACACAGATCCCTTATATTGCCTTTCCGCCAGATACCGGGCGGCATAGGAAGAGAGTTTCAGGGTGGCGGGACCGCTGAGCCCCCAGTCTGTGATAAGAAGCGGACCGGAGGCACTGAAACGGGTGCTGGGAAGGCTTACGGATGCGTCCACCACCAGTCCCATCAGATTGCGAAGGGGTGGATCATCTATGGTGAAGGTGAAAAGGGAGGGGACCGGCGGAATCACCTCCACTTCCATTGCCTCCAGAAAAGAAAGACCGTGGACGGCACCTCCTGTAGTAACTACCACGTAATCAAATGCTTCTCCATCAACAAGAGCCCCGCCACCTTTGGCCGGAACAATCCGTTTCACCGCCGTGCGAAGCCGCAGGTCCACTCCGCTGAGATGCTTTTCCAGGCAGTGGACAATATCCATCGCCTTCTGAGAACGGGGAAACCAGCAGTGGTCTTCCTGAAGCACCAGCCGAACGCCTTCGCCCTCAAACCACTTAACTGTATCTTCCTGTGAAAAGACCTTCAGGGCCCGTTTCATCAGCTTTTCTCCCCGGGGATAGGCCTCGGCAAGGGAGTGAAGGCCTTCGAAGGAATTGGTGAGATTGCAGCGGCCTCCGCCGGTTACGGAAAGCTTGGCCATAGCCTTTGGGGCAGCTTCAAAAACGGCTATGGAAAGCTCTGGAACGGTCTTTCTGAGCTCGGCAACGCAAAAACAACCGGCAGCTCCGGCCCCTATGACGGCAAGCCTGGCCATTATTGGATACGATAGGTTCTGAGCTGTCTGGCCAGTTCCCGGTGTCCGGGACAGACCGATTCCAGCAAGGCATGGAACTTGGGCCCGTGGTTCATCTGTTTCAGGTGGCACAGTTCGTGCAGCATCACATAGTCCCTGAGCTCTTCAGGAAGGGTCACCAGCCGCAGGTTCAGGTTGATGTTCCCGCGCACGGAGCAGCTCCCCCAGTTGCTCACATTGTTCTTGACAAAGACCTTG
>ONOH01000055.1 GCA_900319405.1 uncultured Bacteroidales bacterium
TTACCTCCACGCTCTGGATTTCATTACTCTGGAGACGGTCAAGTTCCGAGCTGTCAGTGACTCTTCTTCCATTAATATATACCATCGGGGAGCCCTTCCCTATTACCTCCAGACCATTCTGTCCCTTGATTATGCCGGGGGTCTTCGCAAGGACGTCGCTGGCCGATCCCGCGTTCTCCAGCACGGAACCGCGTACATTTGTCTGCAATCCTTCACCCGTCAGTTTTGTTTTGGGCATGACGGCGCTTGCTACGGCCCCCTCCAGCATCTGCGAGTCACCTGCAAGGGTAATCACAGCGCCGTCTACGGGTGCAAGATAGAGCGTCTTGTAGCCCAGCATGGCCACCATCATAATGCCGTCAGTCTCACTGGTCACTATATTGAAGGTGCCGTCCTCCTGAGTTACCACGCCGCATACTACGGTAGAATCGGCCTTTGAAAGCACGGCTACGTTGGCATAAGGGACCGGTTCCCCATTTTCATCCACCACTTTTCCCCTCCAGTCCTCTTTTGAAAACAGAGGGAAGGAGACCACTGCAAGCATCAGAATCAAAATAAAGCGTTTCATTGTCTGTCCATATTTTTTCACCTGCAAAGTTATGGTATATTCCGTTCCGAAATAAAAATCCATGTGGACAATAAAGTGGACAATTGGCCGATTTTGGCGTAGGCGCTATTGGACAACAGGGGAACAATCCTTACCTTTGCCATAAACAATCACGGAACAACCGTTATGGCAAGACCTGTTACTGTCACAAAAGAAAGAATCCTTTCCGCAGCCCTTGATCTGGTGAGATCCGGAGGCCTCCCGCTCCTGACGGCCAGAAACCTCTGCGCCCGGCTTGGCTGCGGCGCCAGCGCCATCTTCTCCTGCTTCGGATCAATCAAAGGGGTACGGGATGCCGTCCGCGAAGAAGCCCGGAAACTGTACAGGAAGCGCGTTGGAGACGGATTTGCGCTCAATCCTCCGTTCAAAGGCTTTGGTATTGCCTTAATCTGGTTTGCGATGGATGAGCCTGAGCTGTTTTCCCTTGTTATGGAATCTGAGACTCATCCTGCTTCATACAGGGAATACATAGATTCCTATGTGGGCTTCAAGGCGGAGAGCCTTTCGGCCATAGAAGAAACTTTCGGCCTGCAGGAGAATGAGGCCGAAATGCTTTATTATCAACTTGTACTGGTGGCCCTGGGACTTGCCTCAACCTGTACCGTGGGCTCAAGCCCGCTCACTATCCAGCAGGTGAGTGAAATCCTGGGGAAGAATGTCAGGGCCTTCCTGATGGTCATCCACGCCGGAAAGGATGTGCGGGAGGGATTCATCCCCAACGCCGGCGGGGGGCCTTCCGGAGAGGTAGATTCCTATGTGCTGATGCAGGCGCTGGTGGGGCAGAATCACCTGCTTCAGCAGCTCCGTACCAAGCCCCGCTATATCCAGGATGAAGAATGGGCCGAATTGGAACGCATGCTCCGAAATTCATCAGACTTCAGGCCCGAATCTCTCCGTGAAGAGCATCCGGGCCTGACAAAAGGCGATATCCGTGCCTATATTCTCTCGCATCTGCAGTTCTCGGTATCGGAGCAGGCCATCCTGCTGGGAATCTCACCCGCCTCCGTCACCGAGGCCCGCCAGCGGCTCAAGGCAAAATTATTGCCAACCTCTTAAGCGTTACTTCTTCCGCTGTTTTCCGAACTCGCGGGCAACAAGGAGGAGGTCGTCCAGGGAATGGTCGTAGACGGCGTCGGCGGGGAGAAGGCGGAGGCGGAATTCGTCGTATTCTCCGGCCGATAAAATGCAGTCTTCTCCTGGACGGAGGATACCGGACCATTCATATCCAAGGAAACCCACCTCTATCCTGTAACTGCCGTCTCCCAGGTCCGTTTTCTCGTAGGGATGGCTGTCACAGTCATAATAAGATACGGCAGGTGTGCCTGGCACCATCTTATTGTCCAGGTCAAAGTCGCTCCAGAACCGCGGGCCGTAATCGGCCGGGAACCAGCGACGGTTGCTGAAAACCAGTTCCGGCTCTTTTTTCTCGCCGTTATATGGAGTCCAGTCTTCCACAAAGGAGGCGTAGGCATTGTTCCAGTGCCAGTACAGACCCGCCAGAATTTCCGTCTCTATCTGGAACTGGTGCTGCTCCATCTCAAGCGGAGCCTCTTCCCAGAATTTATCGTTCATCGTGGGGTCTTTTTCACAGGCCGATAAAACCATCAGGGCCAGCGCAATCCATAGTATCTTTTTCATACGTTTCAGTGTTTTTCGCAAAGGTAACCCATAGGAATGATTGCTTTGCGGCGGAATCCGCCACAAAGCGCTGATTTGCAAGGATATTTCGGGAGGAAATGATATCTTTGCAAAGGAATGATATGCCTTACCATCATACTGTGTCTTCT
>ONOH01000053.1 GCA_900319405.1 uncultured Bacteroidales bacterium
TGCAAAAAACGCTGACGGTGCACCGATACCATCACACCCTGGGGGTGGCCGCTACCGCCGAGACCCTGGCGGAGCGCTTCGGGGTAGACCCCCGGCGGGCGCGGCTGGCGGGCCTGCTCCACGACTGCGCCAAGTCCATGCCCTACGGCGAGATGCGGCGGCTGGTCGAGCAGAACGTGCCCGACACCGACGCGCAGGAGCTGGACGCCGAGCCGGTGCTCCACGCCCCCGCTGGCATGGTGCTGGCGCGTCGGGACTACGGCGTGCGGGACAAGGCCATCCTCCAGGCCATCCGGCGTCACACCCTGGGCGGGCCGGACATGACCGCCATGGACGCGCTGATCTACGTTTCGGACTTCATCGAGCCGGGACGCCGCCCATTTCCGGGACTGGAGCAGGTCCGGGCGCTGGCCCAGACGGACATCTTCGCCGCCATGCGGCTGTCCGCGAGGCTCTCCAACGATTATCTCATTTCGCGGGGCCAGACTCCGCACCCCAAAACCGCCGCGCTGGCGGAGGATAAATAGTATAAACACCAAACATATTAGGCAATTGTAAAAGTCGGTGCGGGAGCGCGAGATGAGAGCAAGAGAAAGCCGGAGAAGGGATAAGAAGAAGGGACGGGGACAGAGACACAGAGAGAAAGGCAGCGCAAAGCGGGCGGGGTAAAAGCCGCCCAAAGGAGGAACTCAGGAAAGAGTCAGGCAATCAGTTTGCGAATGGACTTAATGAACTGAGGCTTGTGCAAAGCATCAGCGAGAAGGACGCCGACGAGTTGAGCGATACCGGCCAGGAACAAATCAGCCTTAACGGTAGCGGTACGGTGAGATTTACCGGAATCAAGCGTGAAGGAATCCTTGAAGATGTTAATGGTTCTCTCAACGGTGACTCTGTACCGGTAGAGGTTGTTCCAATGGTCGGTGTTTCTGGGGATGCCGGGATAGAGACGAAAGTCCTTGTCGGGATAGGTGTAAACACACTTGCCGTAAGAGGAATCGGTGCAAGGATGCTCACAGATGCACACTCTGGAAGAGCCCTTGGGAACGGAAGCCGGGCAAACCCACTTGAAACGGGAAGAACGGTTCTTACCGCCGGACTTGCCGAGGAAAGTAAAGGGCGTGCCGGTAACGGGACAAATCGGAGTGCCAGAGGTGTCAAAGTCGGAGGATGAAGCCTTGGAGTTTCTGGGATTCATTGGAATACAGGCGCGCTCAAAGGAGAACTCGTTCCTGAGCATGGAGTAGATGTCGTAGGAATCGAAGGAAGAATCGCCGAGGAAAGTCTTGAAATGGATGTTAGGGTGAGCAGCCCGGAAATCGGAGAGGATGGGCCTGAGGGAGACGGAATCCCCAATTTCCTTATCCTTATCGGGACAATCGGACTTGGGAGAGGAAACCTCCGGGTGGCGTTTTCTAAAATCATCGTCGAAGAGAGCGATGTGACGGCAGATGCCCAGGCCGTTGGTGACGATGCCGGCCTTGACGGCATAACAAAAGTGACCGTTGATGTACTGCTGGCGGGCGTCGGGATTGGCTTTGGCCGCATCAGGCAGGAAGGAATAGACGGCCTTGTAAGGATCGAAATCCGTCCTGGACTTTGCGAGCTTCTTGGCTTCCCTGAGCTTGGTGTTGAAGAACTTGGGATTGTTCTCGGCGACGGGGAGTTCGATACCGGTGGTATCATAGATGAAGTAATCGGCCTTTTTCGCATCAATCTCACGGCAGATGGGTTCGGTCAGTTCTACAAGATCCTCAAACATCTGGGCGAGGAAAGGATGATACCGGTCCCTGAAGCGAGTAAGCTGGGAAGCGTCAGGAACCTTATCGAAGCCGCAGAAATCCCGAAGCTCCGCGCATAAGCGCAGCAGCGAAATCAGAAGCGTGTCTGTGGGAATACCCAGCAGTTTTTGGATGACGAAAGCTCGTATGAAGCTTTCAAGATGGTAAATGTGCTTTCTTCCCATGTAGCGGTAGAAGGCAAGCTTGAAACTGACAGGAATAAGCCTGTCAAAATCAATGTGTTCCTCCAGAAGGCGGATAAGTTGGGGCTTATGCTGCTCGATGGCTTCGGACACACCGTTGTAGATGTCCCACAAGGATATTTGCACGGCTGACTTTCGCATGGTTTTTCTCCCTTTTGTTGTACGGTTGAAGTAGTGGTGTACTGATATTATACAGCAAAAGTGGAGAAAAATCAGTTGATAAATGTATCAAAATCACTTGTATTTGCGGGCTTTCTCGACTTTTACAAGTGGCTAATCAAACCTGAAACAGGGAGGCATGGGCATGGGTCTTTTTTCCGATCCCAACGAGCTGGAGAGGCTCGAGAAACTCAGGAAGCTGGAGGACAAGCGGCTGGCGCTGGCCCAGGCGCTGGACAGGCAGGGGTTCAGGCCGGAGAGCATGCTGTTCGCCTCCACGGACAACGGCGGCTTCGCGG
>ONOH01000052.1 GCA_900319405.1 uncultured Bacteroidales bacterium
TAATGCGGGGTTTGCGGGATGATGACGGGATATAAACGATGAATCATGAATAAAATTGATTATTCATGAACGGTTTCGATGGATATATGAAAAACCGCCATTTGACGGTTGTGCATAATTTCAATTATGATTATGTCAGAAAAAATATGATTGAACAATTTGCACATTGAATTGTTCCTGCAGAAATACAAGGCGTCCCGGATTCAGAAAACTGTTTTCAAATTGCTGTGAAGATTCTCATCAATAAGGAGGAAAAACTATGGCAAAGAAATTTTCCCTCGCATATCTGACCATTCCGGGTGTAAACCCGATGGATCAGATCCGGATCGCAAAAGAGTGCGGTTACGATTATGTAAGCCTCCGCACGATCCCGATGCATCTTCCGGGAGAGCCCGAGTTCCTGCTGGACAAGGATCCGGAACTGTTCGAGGCGACGAAAAAGGCACTGAAGGAATATGACATGCCGCTGATGGACATCGAGCTGGCCCGGGTCCGTCCGGATCTTGACATCGACGAGTATGAGCCGGCTTTCGAGAAGGCTGCAGAGCTCGGCGGAACCGACGTCCTGGGCAGCATCTGGACCAGAGACAAGGCTTTCTATATTGAGAAGGTCGGAAAGATCTGCGAGATGGCGAAGAAGTACGGCCTGAAGTACAATGTGGAGTTCCTTCCCTGGGCAGGCGTCCGGAACCTTCAGGAAGCCATCACCCTGGTCGATACCGTCGGCGCTGACAACCTTTACATCATGGTCGACACCCTTCACGCAGGACGCGCAGGCGTGACCGGCGCCGAGCTGGCCCGCAAGTATCATGAAAACAACGACGTGATCCACTGCATCATGGCCCACCACAACGACGTGGAGCCCCAGACCGTGGAAGCCGTGCTGGTGCAGGCCGCCGACGCCATCAGCGCCGCCCGTCCCGGCGCCCGCCGCGAGAGCCTGGAAAACTACATCAAGCGGCTTACCAAGCTGGAGGAGATCGCAAATTCCTTCAGCGGCGTGGACAAGTGCTTCGCCATCCAGAGCGGCCGCGAAGTGCGCATCATGGTCAAGCCCGAGGACGTGACCGACGAGGGCACCAAGGTGCTGGCCAAGGAAATCGCCAAGCGCATCGAAAAGGAAATGGAATATCCCGGCCAGATCCGCGTGAACGTGATCCGCGAAACCCGCTGCACCGAGTACGCCAAATAACAAAGCGAAACAACAAGCAAAGCCCCTCCGGAAACGGAGGGGCTTTGCTCATATGGCTAACAAGGAATTACCTGTTTTCTGATACTGTTTTCTGACAGATAAACAGAAATTGGCAAGGGAAGAGGTTCCGTTGGGGCTTTGCCCCAAACCCCACCAGGGAGGGGAGCCCCTCCCTGGACCCGGCAGCGGCGGACGATGCGGAACTTCAATAACAAGCAGCTTCCCGCAGCTATTTGAGTATCGCAGTCCACCGCTTCCGGGCAGCCAGCTTTGCTGGCGTGCTGTGCGCGAAGCGCACAGCGAAAAACCGCTGGACAGACCAGAAAATGAATGCATTCATTTTCTGGCTGGCCATCGGTTTTTCTTATGCCCGGAAGCTCTCTTTGCGACTTTCAAGTTACAGGCGCAGACTGCTTGTAGTTGTTTTCAAGCCGGTTCGCCGGGATGGGTCCAGGGCCCAAGCGGGCCCTGGCGCAGAGCTCGAGGCCGCGGAGGCCTCGAACGTTCTCCCTTGCCAATTTCTGTTTTTCCTCACTCAACGTCCATCCCATCCGCCGGCGCGCCGCCTGTATAAAGCGCTTCCGGCCGTCCTTCCCGCAGGGGGACGCGCAGCAGCCTGCCTTCCAGGGGGTCGGCGCACAGGACGCTCTGGCGGCACAAGCGCAGGCGGGCGGGCAGGCCGCAGGGAAAGCGCCGCAGCAGGCGGCCGTCATGCCGCAGGATCAGCAGCGTCCCCAGCGCGCCCACCAGCAATTCGCCCCCGGGCAGGGGCAGCAGCGCCCCGGGCAGGCCGGGCAGCCGCCTTAGCTCCGTCACCACGCCGCGGATGGAAATCTGATAGAGGCCGGTGCTGATGTCGTAGCTGTTCACGCGGTAGATGTAGGCCTGCAGCTCCTTGATGTTGTTAAGGGCGGCAACGGCGGTGAAATCATCTTTCTCGACGTATTTGCGGTTCTTTTTCTTGTAGTATTTCGTGGTGTAGAACTTGTCGAAGGAGCTGTTTGTCTTCCAGAGGTAGCCTCCCACCAGTCGCCACCAGAAGAGGTTGGACACGTAGGTCTTCCAGCGGGCCTTGACGATGTTGCTCTCGCCGAGCGACTTCCCGAAGCCACGGTTGCTCTGAGTCCACTCATGGTCGTTGACGGGGTCGTAGGCATTGACGCAGGCATCGCCGAAGATGAGCGGGAACTGGTAGTAGGGCACGCGCACCTGGTAGCCTCGGCTCTCGACGGTGAGGTACTGTCCGCGGTGCAGGTTGTTCCAGTTCTTCACCTTCCTGTTGAAGGCGTCGCCATCGCTGGTGGAGGCAGAGATGCCGTAGAGGTCATTGGCGATAGACTCCATTTCGTCGCTGAGCACTTCGGCCACGTAGTAGGGAGCCATGAAGTTCTGGTAATAGTCCTTCAGGCCGTAGTGCCACTGGTCGTTCTTGTTGATCTCGTCCCAGGGGGTATAGTAGGCCGAGGCCTTGCCGTCCTGGTTGCCGAAGGTGGCGTCGTAGTCGGTGTCGAGGCGCGTGGGCAGCGGGTACTGGGGCTGGTAAGGGTTGTTGTAGTACCAG
>ONOH01000050.1 GCA_900319405.1 uncultured Bacteroidales bacterium
TTATGACTGTCCTGGAGGCGGCCAAGGGCATTATGCGCGCCTCCGGCAACCTGCATCAGTGGGGGAACGGCTATCCGTCGGCGGAGGTCATTCGGGACGATATTCACCTGCAGCAAGGCTATGTGTTGGAGGAGGGCCACCGGCTGGTGGGCTATTTCACCTTCATGCCCTCGCCAGAGCCCACCTACGGTGCCATTTACGGAGGCGCCTGGCTGGACGATGAGCGGCCGTATCACGTCATTCACCGGATTGCCAGCCTCCCGGACGTGCATGGGGTCTTCACCGCCATTGAACTAACCCCTGCCGGGGAGCGTCAGTGCCTGACGATATCGTTCTGATGCGAGGGTAGTACGAAATAACACTGGTTTTGGTTATATTTAATCGCCAAACCAAATATACCAACCAGTGTTATGAAGAAAGAATCTTCTGTCGCAAGGGCCTTCAAGGAGGTGCCCTTGTTCGCCGCAAGGTACGAAAATTTTCTGAGACGTCTCGAAAATCAGGGCGCAAGTGCAAGCACAATCTCAAACTACGGCTACAATCTTGCCCTGATATGCCTGGAATACGGGCGTCTGCCGGAGGCGATTACGGACGATGAGTACGTGGAGTACTACAACAAGTTGCTCAAGCGCAAGTCATCCGGGTCCCACATGCTCCACGCGGTGTACTGCGTCCGGAAGTACTTCAAGGTGTTCGGTCTTGAATGCCCGCTGTCCGCCAACCCCACGATACCGGCCCGCCGTACGTTGCCGGTGGTCCTGTCCGAGCGTGAGATGCAGGCGTTGCTACGGGCCTGTGTGGAGCTTCGCGAGAAGACGCTCATCGGGCTGCTGTTCGACACGGGTATGCGGAAAAGTGAGGCGCTGAACGTAGCCGTATATGACCTTGACTTTGACCGCGGCAAGATCCACATCCGGGAAGGGAAGCGTCGCAAGGACCGCTATGTTCCGTTTTCCCGGAACATGCAGAAGGTGGTGGCGCGGTACCTGCGTGAGTATCATCCCCGTTCGTACCTGTTCGAGCACGAGCCCGGTAAGCCCCGTGGCAAGGCCTGGCCGGCGAAGGTGCTCAGCGGTGCCATTGAGCGGGCTGGCATTGCCAAACATGTGAGCTGCCATGCCCTGCGGCACACCTATGCAACCACCCTGCTGGAGCATGGCGTTGACATCCGTCACATCCAGCAGTGGCTGGGCCACAAGCGTTTGGAGACGACGGCCATCTACCTGAACATCGCCGAGACGCACAGCGACCAGCGCTGGGTGGGCCCCACGGACCTGATTTTCCCGGTGAAGTAGCCGTGGAGGGAGGCATATCCGAGGCCCTGGTCCGGTTCGGCCCGGGCTGGGCGGCGCAGTGCCATCCCACCGCGCACGTCGCTACAGTGCTCCAGCACATCCGTGACTGCCGTACGGAGGCCCTTGGCGGCCATGTGACAGTCTGTCCGGAATGCGGGGAGGAACATACGCTCTATCACAGTTGCCGGGACCGCCACTGTCCCCGCTGCCAGTATGCGCAGCGTGAGGCGTGGCTGCTCTCCCGCAAGGAGGAACTCCTCCCCATCGTGTACTTCCACGCGGTGTTCACCGTCCCGGACGTGTTGAACCCGTTCATCTTCAGCCATCAGGAGGAGGCATACGCGGCCCTCTTCCATGCGGCGTGGGACACGCTGGACGCCTTCGGCCGGAAGGCCGGAGTGCAGCTGGGGATGACGGCTCTTCTGCACACCTGGGGCGGCAACCTGGTGTTCCATCCCCACCTGCACTGCATCGTGCCCGGCGGCGGGAGGGCCCTGTCCACGGAAAGGTGGAAGGCGTTGCCTCAGGTCAAGGACGGGGAGAAGGAGCCGTTCCTCTTCCCGGTAAAGGCACTCGGGAAGATGTTCAGGGCCAAGTACGTGGCGGCACTCTCCGCCATTGAGATGATAGCGGATCCTGTTCGTAGGGAGTGCTTCTCGAAGCCGTGGGTGGTCTATGCCAAGTCCCCGGTCAGCGGGCCCGAAAGCACGCTGGAGTACCTCTCCCGCTACGCCTACCGCGTCGCCATAGGTGACAGGCGCATCCTCGCCATTGATGACGAGGGTATCACCTTCGAATACAAGGACTACCGCAACGGCGGCGAGAAAAAGCCCATGACCCTTGACGGGGTGGAGTTCGTGCGGCGCTATGCCCAGCACATCCTCCCGTACCGCTTCGTCCACATCCGCCACTACGGCATCCTCGCCCCCGGCAACCGCAAGGCACTGGCCGCCCTACAGGTGGAGCTCGGCAATCCGCCGGTGGTGGTGAAGAACCGAGCCCGCAAACGCTGGAAGGACATTGCGGCTGCGCGTGGCCTGATCATGGGTCTCTGCCCGCACTGCGGTGTAGGCATCCTTGTCATCGCTGACGTCATACCCCATATCCGCTCCCCGGAGCGCAACCCTTCTCTCTATGTCGGCTGAGCATCTGTCATATCGGTCACTCCCGTGGTCTGAAAGTCTCCCGCTTCCGGACCGGCCGCGGCGTGCCCTGCGGCCACGCATTGCCGGATCCGGGCCCTCCGCACGGGTGTGTGGTGATTGTTTGACGGGGGTTGACAGGCGCATATATACGCCAAATCCCGGTCTCCCGGGACTTGACTCTGACTTGGTGCAGCAAACCGCAACAGCCTTTTCCCCCAATATATAAGGTCTGAGTTGAGCGTCCTACCGCGGCAGGGGTTAGCTCAATCGGACTCCAAATTGCGCTTCACGCAACACGAAGTCCTGTATCATTAGATTCCAGAGTATTATGGAAGAATTCGACAATCGAATCCACTTGATCCTGAACCTGCTGGGTGAAACTCTCTTCCGGTACCTGAATGGTTATAATACTGCTCTGGTTTATCAAAGTCAAATACATTTGAAGATTATCAAATGCTTTTACCTTGCAGCCAATGGCTACTTCTCCACACTCTTCTTGCAAAGCCTGCATTTCTGTTAAGGCTTTGGCCTTGTTAAACAATAACTTCTGCCAGACGACAGTGTGTGTCTGTCCTGTGATTTTCGCTTTAGCTATTCTTTCAACACGGGCATGAA
>ONOH01000022.1 GCA_900319405.1 uncultured Bacteroidales bacterium
CGGAAGCCGGCGATGAGTATGACCGGATGGTCAGGCCTTCAAGGGTGCGGCCTTTCTATACCTGGGGCCTTTCCTTGGCCGGTGTTGCTGCTGCCATTGCTGCCGTGGTCTTGTTTACGGGCAAGCCTAAACAACCCGGTGTGCCGCCTACGCCTCAGAATGACTACACTGAGCTGATTCAGCAGATAGCTTTTTTATCCAACTTCAACCCGGCGGAAGCCGAGAACCTGGAATTCAAGCCCGTTGGGGACGGGTTTGTGATGACCGCCCATTTCCCCGATGGGCAGACTGCCTCGTACATCCTCACACCGCTGGATGGGGGCAAATCCTTTAATCTCGTTGCATTGAACAAATAAGAAGATAACCCATGAAAAAGATAATACTTCTTTCCATCTGCCTGCTGATAGGAGCATGGACACTGCGTGCCCAGCAGACCATTTATATCATCGACAATGAGACCGTGGAGAATTTCGACGGTTCCCAGCTCAAGGACAGGACCATCCGGGACTATAAGATCACCACGAAGGGTTCTGGGCGCAATGCCATTACGGTTCATGCCATCACTACATCGTCATCAGTGTTTTCCGTCACGGGGTCATTCACTCCCTTGAAACCTTTGACGCCCATTGATTCGTCGATTGTCATCAAGCCCACACACCGTAAGATTATCTATGTGATCGACGGTGTGCCTCATGAAGATGCTTCGGCCTTCAACTCCATTTCTCCTTTCGACATTGAAAACATTACCGTGGTCAAGGATGGCTCTCCGGAGCAGAAGAAATATGGCGAGAACGTAGTCGTCATGAACATTACCACGAAAAAAGAGAAGACCGATTGGGCGGAGTTCCTGAAGGGGCTTCCCGGTGTGACGGTCGATGAGGACGGAAAGATTACCGTCAATGGCCGTGCGGTCACGACAATCATGATAAACGGACGAGCGTATTCGATAGATACGAAATAAAATAATCCCCTTAAAATAAGACTGTTATGATGATGAGAAGATTCTTGTCAGCCCTCACTATGTCCTTGTGCGTCGGATTTACAGCACATGCACAGGTGTACATTTTCAATGAAAACATGCTCAAAGAGCGTATGAGCGAAATCAAGACCACGGTTCTGGATTCACTGACCAATGAGCCTGTGTCGTATGCTTCGGTCTATGTCATTCCTGCCAAAGACACTACAATCACGAATTTCACCCTCACGGACGCCAATGGTGAAGCAAAGCTGGACGAAGTACCCTTCGGCAGCTATGCTTTCCACGTGGAGATGATGGGATACAAGCCGGTTGTGCTGGAGCGCTTCTTCCGGGAGGAGAAGGTGGATCTGGGTACCATCCGGCTGCAGGTGGACGAGCAGTTCCTGCAGGCTGCGGTGGTCACCGATGTTGGCAATCCTATCGTCATCAAAAAGGATACTGTTGAATTCAACGCTTCTTCCTTCCGGGTTGGAGCCAATGCGATGCTGAAAGATCTGCTCCAGCGGATGCCGGGTATGGAAATCACAGATGATGGTACGGTGAAGTTCAATGGAGAGGAAATCGACAAACTCACCGTGGGCGGACGCACCTTCTTCTTCGGAGACCAGAGTACGGCCTTGAACAACTTGCCGGCAGCGGTGGTGGACAAGATTCGTGTCATCGACCGGGAGTCAGAGGCCACCCGAGCTTCCGGTATCCAGGACGGAAGCCGGGAGAAGGTGCTGGATGTGGCGCTGAAGAAGGAGTATGAGAAAGGCTGGTTCGGCAACATGGGAGTCAAAGGTGGGACTACAATCAGCGGTCAGGACGGTAACAACCCTCTCCAGGATAACCGTGGACTGCTTTGGGGCGGAAATGCGCTTGTGTCGGCTTATACGGAGAAGGATCAATTGACGGTCATTGCCAATGGGCAGAATGTCGATGATTCAAATGTTGTGATGATTATCGTTGACGACGAAGGAGAACGTTCATCCTTGGACCAGGGACTCTCAACGGCTGCCCAAGCGGGCGTGAATTACAACACGTCCCGGGATAAAAGATGTGGAGACCACGGTCAGTGCAAATTACAAATACACGGACACGGATTCCGGTTCCCAGACGGAAAGGACAACCTTCCAGGATGACGGCAACCTTAATTCATCAACGGCAAACAGCGGCAAGCAGTTTGCGAATGCGCTCAATACCAATGTGGAATTCAAGAAGGAGAAAGGGAAGGTCTGGTTCCATTTCACCCCCTCCTTCCGCTTTAACAAGATTGATGAGACTGGGACAGGGTCCTCTGAGACTTATAGGACTGGAACATTCGTGAACAGTTCGGATAATACTTCCCATAGACTGTCCTCGAGCAATAATACCAGGCTTAAAGCCGATGTTACTTTCCGAGAATTGGGAGGAAAGACGAACAGGAACCTGCGCTTTGATTTCAATGGTAATTATGGTGGTACAGGCGAAGAAAGCGATGAATCTTCTGTCCTGAAAACAGCAGGAGGCTTGAACTCTTACGCCATGCGTTATCTGTCGGACAGCAAGTCATATGGTTTTGGCGGATCTGCCCAATATACGGAACCCATCGGCGAGAAATGGACGCTTTCTGCCAAGGCCGAACTGAACTGGGCCAAGTATAATAGCAACCGCGATGCGTTTGATGCGAACGGCAGAAACGATTACTACAGTTCCGTGAGCAACAACCATTACCTGATTCAACTATATGACGTGACTGCACAATATAAGTTTGGGGAGGGCAGTTGGTTTACGTTCGGCGGCCGGGTATCGGGTATCATGAACGAAACATACTCAAAGAGTTTCGGCATAGAGGAATATACCGGAAAGGGCCAATGGGATTGGTTTGTCACGCCAAACATACGATTCCAATACAGCAAGGGCAACGACCGATTTTCGCTCTATGCCTCCGGATATGGCCAACGCCCCAATTCATCCCGGATGCTGCCCGTGCTGAACATCAGTGATCCTTCCCGACTGAGTCTTGGCAACGTGTTCCTGAAGCCGTATACGACGACGAATTTCGGCGGCAACTGGAAAAGGGACAATAAGGAGCGTTTTTCCACGCTGATGGTCTATGTGGACGGTCGTCTGAATACATCGCCCATCAGTTTTGCCCGCTGGTATGATACTGACGGCATCCTGTATTCCATCCCGGTCAATGCGCAGAAGCCGAGTGTGACGGCCAGCTTGACTGCTAATTATACCACTCCGCTGGATGCGAAGAAGAATTGGACGCTCACTTTGAATGGCGTCATGGCGTACACATCTTCTGTCAGCTACCAGGCCAAAACGGCGTTGCCCGGTTTGGACAAAGACAACTTCGATTATTCAGCTTTTATGGACGATTTCTGGGGTAATGCGGACGGAGACCGCTTCTATGGCGGGCTCAGCGGCTTCGGAGAGAGCAGGACTCGTTCCTTCAATCCCTATGCTGGATTCACCTTGAAGTACAATCAGGACCATTATTTCATCAGCCTGGACCAAGCATGAGTTTGAGTTCAATACCGACATCAGTTATGTTTTCTACAAGGGGTATGCAGCCGGATACGGAGATCCTGAATGGAGATGGTATGCCTCAGTTTCAAAGAATATCGGCGCGTTCAACCTGAGTGTCAAGGTTTACGACATCCTGAACCAGACGCGGAGACTGACGCACACGGTTACTGCCAACTATGAGGAGGACAGCTACCGCCTGTGTATGGGCCGATACATTCTTTTCGGGGTGAAGTGGAACTTCGGCAAGATGAATGCTGTCCACAGTGCAAGGGCGCAGCAGGCAGCGTGGAATATGCTGTTCTGATAGGAGCTTTCATTAGCGCGGTTAAACATAAATATTGACAAGAACTGCCGTCATCTTGGATTCAAGTGACGGCAGTTTGTTTATAGGTAATCTTCATCTGCTCAGAAGCAACATTATAAACATTGCAATGACGGTTACGATGAAGAGAATGCCCATAGCGTTGAACAGTTTATCACTCTTGACCAACTTTTCTTTCAGCTTTTTGTTCTCATCCAGGATGCCGGTATGCACTTCAGAGAGCAATTGGTGCTCCTTTTCGACTAGCGCCCGCGGACTGGTTGTATCAAGCGTGAACAACCGGCTATGTAGCATATCGCATTCCCGTTTTATGGTATCGGCTGTCGTCTGCACGGAATCAATTTGCTTTGACAGAACCTGCTGGTTGGATTTCACTGTTTTAAACTCCTTGAGAATAGCCTCCAACATAGGGCCATAGGTTCCAATGACGATTTCCTTGAATTCGGCATCGGGGATATTTGTGTCTTTTGACATGATAGTTTGATTTAAGAGTATTTATCTGTGGTGACCGCGTTTGGCCTGGTTCATAATTTTGTCATCCTCGTAGTGGCGTGACCTTTCCGTAGGAATAATGCTGATAATGAAATCGGCAATCTGTTCTCCGGTACTGGGTTCATTGCTTTCCTCCCTGACATCTTTCCCCATGATATTTGCCTCGGCTTCCCGTTCCTGGAATCCCCGGTTGCCGTCCATCTCCTTCTGGATATTGCCGATGGAAAGGCTGCGGTCCAGCTCTGAGCCCTTGAAGTGATGCTCCATACCGGCGGCATCCGTTACGGAAAAACTGATACCGTTGGGCTTTCCTGTGTTAGGGTTCGTCTTGATATGTGTAGTGATGCCATATTTGGCAGTTTCCTGGGGCAACTGGGCCAGGCTGCCGACTCTCTTTACACATTGGTGGACAATCTTTGCGGTTTCATAGCGCAGTTTCTCCGTGGGGTCGTTGGGGATAGATTTGGACTGGACCTTGCTCTTCCCCCAGGTAAGGCCTTCGCGCTGGGTGATGTCTTTGCAGATATCCCGGCTGCGGGCGAAGTTATTGCTGTCGCCGATGAGTTTTCCATCGTTGCCCACCCGGTTGTAAATGATGTGGACGTGCTGATGTGGCTTTTCGCTGTGCCGGACAATGGTGTACTGGGTGTTTGTGATTCCCATACGCTCCATATACTCCTGGGCGATTCTCACCATATAGGCGTCGGTCAGTTTGGGCGTGTCCTTCGGGTCAAAGGAGAGCATGATGCGCCCTACCGGTTTTTTAACGCCTAGATTTAGCGCTTGGGCCTGCGCCCGGAACGCCCGGCCGATATCGTTGGCGTTTGCGGTAAGATTGCCATTTTTGTCAACCTTCAGCGGCACTCCTTTCGAGTCCAGAAGACGCGCGTCTTTGCCGTTCTTTTTCCCCTGATCCAGGTCATATTTGGCGCAGCCTCCGAAGCCGGCGCCTTTTCCAAGTTTTGCTATCATTTCTTTGTGATTTGAGTTAGGAAGTAGTCATAGATTGCGTTGATGGCGACGATAGCCTTGGTGAATTCCACCTTGGCATTGACGTCTTTGTTAAGCCGGCCCTGAGTGAAGAGCAAGGCCAGGAGCTGGCCCACCTTGTACATCTGCCGGATGAGGTAAGATTCTTCAGCCGTTAAGGCGGTCTTGATGACGCCGCTGAAAATGGCCCGCCGGAGGTAATCGGACTTTTTGAGTCCGGTCTTCCGAATCCGGTTCTGGAGCACCTGCCTGTCCACTTCGTCGATGGCCATTGACACGCGGTATTTCTTGGCTTTACGGGGCTCCGCCTTGGGACGCCCGCCTTTGTTTTTCTTTTTCATCTTAGCGATGGCTTGTGTGTTGGATAATCAGTCTGCGACCATCGGGAGCAGGCTGCGAGTGGGTTTCGGTTTACCGAAACATAAACTCGCTACCTTCTTTCGAAGGTATGCCCCCGCCTGCCGCCTCTGCCGGTTCATCGAAGTTCCAGGCCCTTGCCGTCGGCCTGCATTTGCACCAGCGTTTCCTGCAGCACCTGGCGCTTGGCTTTCCTTCGCGCTTTGTCCGTTTCCTGCGCGGCGATTTCGTCCAGGCGCGGTTGCTCCGGGTGGATGACCCCTTCTTCGAGCAGGTGGTCGAAAACGGCGGCGATGGTGATGTCGGTACTGCCGATGATTCGGCCGTTCTTCATCACGTCTTCGAAAATCTGGCGTGCCGAGCAGTCTAGCGCTTCCTTGTTTCTCCTGGCCGTTTCTTCTGGTGAAAGAGGAGGAGGTGTGGGTGTGGGATGGTTCAGAACGAATGTTTTTGGCCTTTCTTTTCTTACCTTCGTGACAATTCTGACGGATGATTCGTCATAAATTGCTTTGCCCCAAAGGTTATTCAGTGCTTCTTGAACTAAGGCCGTTGCCTCATCAAGTTCGTAGGCAGACAGTTCTTCCAACTCTTTCTCAATCTGGGCATCATTCTTCTTCATCCATTTCGGCGTAGCCGTCAATTTTTCCCATATCTTCAAAAACGGCTCGTGGGCCAGCAACTTCTCGATTTTAATATTCTTTATTTTAGAACTTATAGATTCTATACTTCTTAATTGCTGCGAATCCTCCGTCTCTGGATTATCCGCAAACGGCTTTTCCGTAAAGGAGTATCCGTTCTTGGTAAAGCGGCCGTTGGCTTCGCGGGAAGACTCTTTGACAGCATAACCTTTTTCGATAAGCTCTTTTAGGGCCGATTGAATGGATTCGCGTCCTTCTTTTAGGAAGGGCTGAAGGCCGGAGAGGGAGAAGTCCCAGTCGTCCGGGAAACCCAGAATCAGCGTCAGCAATCCTTTTGCCTTGAGGGAAAGTTCCGGGTTAGTAATCACGTCCCGCGAGATTCGGTTAAACGGACCGTCGTTCAGATACTTTTTCATACGCGGTCCTCCCTGGTTATGAGAAACTTGTGCAAGTCAGACTCTCGATACAGGACCTTGCGCCCGGCCTTTACAGGCTTCAGATAGTTGTTTTTACTCCACAGCCAGAGGGTGGTGTCGCAGACGCCCAGCAGTTCCATCACCTCTTTCTTGGTGAGGAGCGTGTCGGTTATGCCTTCTTTGGATGTGTTTTGTTTTTCTTCCTCCTCACGTAACATGTGAAGGAGTGCCAACATTTCTTCCCCGGTAATCTGAACGGTGATTCGGGGTGAGTCGCTGCTTTGCAGCAGTCGTAACAAATCGTTTTGCATTTTACAAACGGTATTGTCCATTGGTCTTTTTCCCGGCTTTGCGTCCGGCCAATGCAAAACGAAAAGCCACCACCCGACCTGGGTGATGGCTGCAAAAATATAGGTGGATTTTCCGGATGGCCCGTAATCTACGCTTCCGGTTCGGAAATACGGTTTTGATACGGAAATGGGCCGAATTAAGGCTTACAGAGGCGTTTTTCGATGTCGTTAAACTCTTCCCAGTAGTATTCCCGGGGAGAATCTTTCAGGTAATCCATCACGGTTGAATAGGCCTTAAAAGTATATTGCCTTTTCCATTGTGTGTTGGAAAATGCCTGGACGATATCTTTGTTCGAATAACCGAACTTGAAGTAGCAGTGATGCTGAAGGACGGCGATGATAACCGCCATTTCTTTCCCGGTAGGGGCTTTTCGATCAAAAAGCGATTCGATTCTGTCTTTCAGATCCCGCGGAGCTTTGCCCGAGAACATCTGATCCAATGGCAGAAGGAATTCTTTATTCGGGTCTTCGATATATTCTTCTGTGTCCTGGGCTGGCAATTCTTCGTGTGAAACCGGTTCTGGATTGACGGGGAGTTGATTCCATTCTCCCAACATCTTTTGCCAGTCTTCAAACCGGAACGGCTCATCCTTAAAGTACGCATGTATGAATGCCTCATTGCCCAGCATTTCACGCATTCGCTGCCGGCGGTTATTCTCCAGGCCGACATCAAATGAGGGCCGCTTAGGATTCTCGTAGTCAGCAAGCCTGGAGGCGTTTGCCTGTTGAACGAATCTGTCGTATCTTTGTTTCCCGGAAAGGACCTGCTGGCGGAACTGACGGTGAAGGAAGAATGCAAGTGAGTAGTCGTTGTCGGCAAAGGCTTTGTAAAAGTCTGTCCACGATGGGAACAGCTGCTTCCTTAGAAAGAAAGCAACAGCCACACCGGTAATGGCGACTAGCGCCAACAGTATGACATTCAACGTACTCATACGCCTGCAAATTTAGACAAGCTTTTCCGTCCATCCAAATAATTGCCTGAAAGTGAGAAGAGGTGTTCTGAAACCACACTATAGTATTTGGTGGGGCGCGGGTGGGGTAAGAGATAATAGCGACCGCGTACAAGATTGATTATCAATCTAATACGCGGTAAATTTGTGCCTCGGGCGGGAATCGAACCCGCACGGCCGTTTCGGGCCAAGGGATTTTAAGTCCCTCGTGTCTACCATTCCACCACCAAGGCAAAATGTGGGGGATGCAAAGGTAATGTTTTTTTGCCGAAGTCCCAAACGGCGGCCTTTACAACTTTTCCACGCGACGGGCGAGGCGGGGAGAGCCCAGAAGGCGGACGATGGCGTCCCACCAGCGGTCCGGAAGGATGGCGTGCCAGAAGACCATCGTGAAGGAGCCGGAGGCGATGCGGTAACGGGTGCGGGGACGTTTGGAAAGCACGGCCCGGCAGATGGCGCGTGTCACCACGGCGGGCTCGGAGAAGAATCGGCCCGAGAAGCCTTTGCGCATCAGGGACGCTTCGGCCAGGGCGGGCTCCTCGTAGGGAGTGCCCGCGGAAGTGCGGGCCAGGTGGTCGGCCGCGATAAGGCCCCAGTCGGTGCGTGTGGCGCCGGGCTCAATCAGCACCACGTCCACCCCGAAGGGTTGCATTTCTATGCGCAGCGCGTCGGAGAAGGCCTCCACGGCATACTTGGACACGTGGTACCAGCCGCCAAAGTACAGGCAGGCCTTGCCGGCCACCGAACTGATGTTCACAATGCGCCCATAACCCTGTGTGCGCATCCCCGGCAGCACTTTCCTGCAAAGGGCCGCCAGGCCGAAAAGGTTTACCTCCAACTGCCGGCGGGCTTCCTCCATAGGAACATTCTCGATGGCGCCGAAGGAGCCGTATCCGGCACAGTTTACCAGGGCGTCCAAAGGACCGGTGGCGGCCAGGCAGGCATCGATGGCGGCCTCGTCCGACACATCCAGGAAAAGGGGCGTAACGCCGAACGCTTTCAAGGCTTCCATCTGGGAAACCCTGCGGGCGGCGGCAAAAACCGTGTGTCCTTTCCGGGCCAGTGCCCTTGCCGCATCATAGCCAATGCCGCTGCTGGCTCCTGTAACAAGAATTTTCATAATCTTCAATAGAGTAACGCGCCGGCGCCCGGTTTCTCGAAGGGCAGCCGTTCCGAAAGGGCCGATTTCGTAGGGGAGACAGGTGCCGCGTAGCCGCCGGTGGCAAAGCCCAGGGCGGTGGCAAGCATCGTTTCCGAGGGGTCTCCCAACTGATGACCGTCGCGGGGGTCGTCCGTGGCCTGGATATCGGCCGGGATTCCGTTTGGCATACTTAAGGTGACGCCGTTGCAGTCGGCGTAGCGGGAGGAGATCACGTAAAGCCCCCAGCCGTCGGTGGCTTTCTTACCGGCGGCGCAGTCGAAGTCCGTTTTCTGGCCGGAGAGGTGGTCGTAAAACTCATCGGCCTTGAGGAGGTATCCGCCGCAGAATTTTCCGTAGGTGTCGCTGCCGATGAGGGTTACGTCCATATAGGGAGCCAGGCCGCAGATGAGGGCTTCAGAGGCCGATGCCGTCTGCCCCGTGACGATGAACCATACCCGCTTGAGGTCCGGGTTCACTTCCAGCGTGTTGAAAGTCTTTTCGCCGCCGGAAAGGGGGAGGGTGAAGCTGTTGGCAAAGCACGTTTCCGCCTTGGAAGGCGTCGAGGGTGTGAGGTTGGAGTTGTAAATGTCCTTGTTGAAAACGGCGCCGGAGGATACCACGGAAACCGGGGCGATCATAGAGCCCAGCACAGCGGCGATGATGGCGTAGCCGCCGCTGTTGTAGCGGAGGTCCACCACCAGTTCCCGGATGTCGTCGGCCTTGAAAATGCGGAAAGCTTCCACCAGGTCCTGGGCGGCATCCATCGTGAAGTTGGAAAAGTGAAGGTAGCCCACTTTCTTTTCGTTCTTTTCCAGCGTACGGACCACGTTTACGGGGTTGGAGTACATCTGTACGGCTGTCATCGTGAGGTTGCGGCCGTCCCGGAGACCGGCTTGCAGGGTTTCCGGGAAGTTGTAAATCTTCTCCGTCAGAACCTCGGAATAGTTATTCCGGGTCAGTGTGGTTCCGTCGAAGGTGACCACGACATCGCCCCGTTTGAGCCCGGCCTTCTGCGCCGGGGAGTTGTCATAGACAAAAGTGACCACCATCACCACCTGCTCTCCTTCGGCGTAGAGGACAAAGTCGATGCCGAAACTTTTCCCGTTCCCGGTGATGCTGCTCTCGAACGAAGAGCGGTCCGTCATCAGCGCCGTCCACTTGTCCACCAGCTGATTGCCTTCCCTGTAACAACAATCCGCCACTTTCTCCACCGGATTGCTCCCATAGGTCCAGGAGTCAATCCTGGCGGCAATGTCCTTGTCGTCTGCCCAGAGATAATAGGCTTTCATATTGTTGAAAGCGAAGAGGTTGCCATAGTAGGTGGCCGGTTCCACGCCGCCCGTTCCCTGGTTGTCATCCGGATTATCCTTCGCCGGCTTGTTGCAGGCCAGGGGCAGCAGAATCAGCAAAAGTAAGGGTAGGATTTTTCTCATGTCTAAAAATACTTCTTTTCGTCCCGGTACAAAGATAGGAAAATAAACAGCAGGATGGTAAAGGCCCAGAGGGAAGAACCGCCGTAAGAGAGCAGCGGAAGGGGAATTCCGATGACCGGCATCAGCCCCACCGTCATCCCCACGTTGATGAAAAGATGCATAAAGATGCAGGCCGCCACGCAGTAACCGTAGGTACGGGTGAATTTGTCCCGGCACGATTCCGCGTCAATCATCAGGCGGGCAATCAGAAAGATATACAGACCGATCACCAGGAGGCACCCCGCAAAGCCCCATTCCTCTCCAACGGTGCAGAAGATAAAGTCCGTGGCCTGTTCGGGAACGAAGCCGAAGGTGGTCTGCGTCCCCTGCAGGAAGCCCTTTCCCAGCAGCCCGCCGGAGCCGATCGCAATCTTGGACTGGTTCACGTTGTAGCCCATTCCGGCAGGGTCTTCCCGCATGCCCAGCAGCACCTCGATGCGCCCCCGCTGGTGGGGTTGAAGCACATTCTCGAAAAGATAGTCCGTAGAAAAAACCAGGATAACTCCGGCAATGAAAACCACCAGCGAAATGGCCAGGAAACGGTCCCGGTACTTATAGGCCCTCCATCCCAGCCAAGGCAGCGCCGCAAAGCACAGACCCAGGAAAAGATAGAGGGGATTCACCTTCAGGAGAAAACTCCAGAAGTAGTTGTAGTCTTCATCGGCCGCGGGTACCCATACCCGGGTTGACAGTCCGTCCATCCGGGCATTGATCAGCGAGCAAAGTGCCTCGAGCAGGAAAGGAAGGAGCCCCATCAGCAGGACGAAACCGCCCCCGGCAAGGATGCGGAAACGCCGCCGGGAAGGGGGGCCCATAACAATGCTGCAAGGCAGCAGGAAACTCACCAGAATAAAGACAGACCAGTAGGGACTCAGGGTGAGCGTACTGATGAAAAGGAGGATAATGAGGCCGATGGCGCCCAGCCACCAGCCCGACAGCCCCGTCCGGTACAGGACCAGGATGAAGCCGGTATATACCAGTGCGCTGCCGGTCTCGCTCTCCGCGACGATGACCAGCATCGGCAGCCCGATCACGAAAGCCGCCGTCAGGAAATCCTTCAAGCGGGTGATCCGGAAGTTCTGCTGGCTCACCACATAGGAGAGCAGCAGGGAAGTGGAGATTTTCGAAATCTCGGCCGGCTGGAAACGGACGGGTCCCAGATCGAACCAGGAGTGGGATCCCTTTACATCGCTGGAAACGAAGATAACCAGCACCAGCAGCCCCAGCACAAATACGTAGAAAGGGATGCAGGCCGCTTCCCACAGGCGGGGCGGAATCAGGTACAGGATGGTGGCGGCCAGTCCCAGCGACGTGAGAATCCAGACGAACTGTTTCCCCGCCCGGTATTCGAAATTCAGCAGTGAACCGGGCTCAGAACTGTGGGTGGCGGCAAAGATATTGATCCAGCCGATGACCACCAGCACCAGGTAGGTGCCGATGAGCCACCAGTCAACCGACTGTCTTGTATGTGCTCTTCCGTCAGTCACGTTTGACACGGGCCATCAAATCGGCCTTTTTCATTCTTTCTTCCAGTTCGGTGCGCCGGATCTGCCCCTTGAGGTATTTCTCCACCATCAGCGAGGCGATGGGGGCGGCATACTGTGCACCGAAGCCGCCGTTCTCCACGTAGGCGGCAATGGCAATCTTGGGATCATTCATCGGGGCGAAGCAGATGAACACGGAGTTGTCGGCTCCGCGGGGGTTCTGCGCCGTTCCGGTTTTTCCGCAGATGTCCAGCGAATCCACGTGCGCAATCCAGGCCGTTCCGCCCATTCCGGGGCCGGAGTTTACGGCGCGCCACATTCCCTTGACCACTTTCGGGAAGTGGAGGGTGTCCACCAGGGTGTACTGCCGCTGCCGGAAGCGCTCTTCGATTTCCACACCTTCCGAGGCCTTGATGATGTGCGGGATGTAGTAATGTCCCCGGTTGGCGATGGTGGCGCAGAGGTTGGCCAGGTGCATCGGGGTGGCCAGGATTTCTCCCTGGCCGATGGATAGCGAAATGACCGTGGTCGAGTTCCATCGGCCGCGGCCGTAGGCGCGGTTGTACGTCCTGGAGGTGGGGATGCCGCCCGAGAGCTCGGCGGGGAAGTCGCTGCCCAGCTTGCGGCCGAAGCCGAAGCTCTCCACGTACTCGTGCCAGGCGTCCAGACCCTCGGCCACCGAGCCGTACTTGCGGTTGTCGATGATGTTCTTGAGCACATAGCAGTAGTAGGCGTTGCACGACATCATAATGCTCTCCTCCATATTAAGGGGGCTCTTGTGCCCGTGGCAACCCAGTTTATGCCCGGCTCCGAAGTGATAACCGTGCGAGCAGGGATACATCATCTCGGGCCTCAGGACGCCCTCTTCCAGGCCGATAAGCCCGTTTACCAGTTTGAAAACCGACCCCGGGGGATAGGACGCCTGCACCGCACGGTTGTACATCGGCTTGTAGGGATTCTGCGCAATCTCCGCATAGTGCTTGCCGATATCGGCCAGCTGCTCCACGTCGATGCCGGGAGAGGATACCAGCGCCAGGATTTCCCCGCTGGAGGGTTCGATGGCCACCACGCTGCCCACCTTGTTTTGCATCAGTTCCTGGCCGTACTGCTGGAGGACGGCGTCGATGGTGGTGGTGATGTCCTTGCCGGGAACGGCCTCCTTGTCCTCGCTGCCTTCCTTGTAGGGCTGCTCGATCTGGTTGCGGGAGTTTCTCAGGTAGATGTGATAGCCTTTTTCTCCGCGGAGGTCGGCCTCGCGGGCCGCTTCGATGCCGGTCATTCCCGCATAGTCTCCGCTCCGGTACTCCCCGGGGTGGCGTTTGATGTAGTCCTGGTCCACCTCCGAGACATAGCCCAGGAGGTTTCCGCCGGCGTTTACGGGATAATAACGGATGCCGCGCACCTGCCCCCGGAAGCCCGGAAAGCGGTATTTCACCTCGTCAAAGCGCATATATGTTTCGGCCGGAAGCATCCGGAGCATCGTAACGCCCTGTGAGCCGATGGAGGATCTCCGCTTGGCGTATTCCTGCAGGCGGCCGCGGATGAACTCCGGCGTCACGTCCAGGACGGCGGCCAGGGCGACGGTGTCGAAGGCCTGCACCTCGCGGGGGTTCACCAGGATGTCGTAGGCTACTTTGTTGCCTACCAGGATTTCTCCGTTACGGTCGTAGATGACGCCCCGGGTGGGATAGATGGTTTCGTAGATGGTGGAGTTGCGGTCGGCGTCTTCCTTGTAGCGGTCATCCAGCATCTGGAGCGAGAAAATTTTGGCCAGGAGGAGGACGGCAGCCACACCCAGGCCAATCATCAGGCGGATATGACGACCGTCGGCGCTCATTCCCGGGAGTCCGTCACCAGGACGTTCAGGGTAAGAAGGGACAGTAGGAAGCCGGCTCCCAGGGAGGCGAGGAAGCGGTAGAGGTTGAACGAAAACGGGCGCATCCCGGCGCCGTCGGCCCAGATGTACAGGACCAGGAACAGGGCCTGGGCCAGCAGCAGGGCCAGCCCTACCTGGGCGAAGCCGCTGCTCCTGAGGGTGAAATCCTCCTTTCGTGCAAAGATCTCTTTTCCGAAGATGAGCTGGATGATGGGGTTCCGGAAAAAGGCGACGGGAACCAGCGCCAGGGCATTGAGGCCAAGGAGCCCTTCCGAAAGCAGGTCCACCGTCATCCCGGTGGCAAAGGCGATGAGCATGGTCCACAGCGTGTCCAGCCGGGTACTGATGCACAGAACCATCACCGGAAGGATGCTGAGCATAATGTACGGAGTAAACCTGAAATAGTTGCTGATAATCAACTGAACCAGCAGCAGGAAGATATAGGCAATCCAGAAGGTCTTCTTTCTCATCTCTCGAACTGCTCTATTTCGTCAAACGAATTGTTGTGGACGATGCTCACGTAGCGGATGGCGCTGAAATCCTGGAACAGGGTGATGGCAATCTCGTTGGTGGCACCGTTCACCACTTTGGATTCTCCGGCCACTCCCAGCGGGATGTCCGGCGGGAACAGCAGCGAGTGGCCGCTGGTATACACGGTATCGCCTTTCTGGTAGCGGTATTGCAGGGGTATCTCCTTGAGGATGGCTCCATTGGAGCGCACTCCGTCCCAGACCAGCAGGCCGCTGCCTCCCTCGCTGCCCAGACGGGCGCTGATGGAGATGTCGCTGTTCTGGAAGGAGAAGGCATAGGCGTGATTTTCGCTCACGGCATCTATGATGCCCACCACCCCTTTAGGTGTAATGATGCCGGATTTCTCCTGTACGCCGTCCTTGTATCCCCGGTTGAGGATGAGGTAGTTGTGCTGCTTGTTCCGGCTGATTTTCACCACCTCGGCCGCTACCATCGAGAAACCGGGCCGGGACAGGCTGTCCTGGCTCTCCGTCTTTGCATCGCGCAAGCTTTCGCGGGCTAGTTCCAGCTCCTGCATCAGGAGGAAATTCTCCCGGGACAGTTCCCGATTGGTCTCGGACAGTGAAAAGTAGGAGCGGACGCCCTGGGAAGCCCCCCAGACTTTTCCCATGAACAAATGGGCGCTGCGGGCCACCCACACCCGCTGCAGGGCGGCATTGTGGGTAAGCATCTGCAAGGCCGCGATCTCCAGTGCAATGAAGACCGCGAAGTTGAAAAGTCTGGAAAGAAGGCGCCGCTGCTTCATGGAATCAGCGCATAAGGAAGGAGTAGTTGTCGGTGTTCTTGAGGGCGATGCAGGTGCCGCGGGCCACGGCGCGAAGCGGGTCTTCGGCCACGTGGAAGGGAATGTTCACCTTCTCCGAGAGGCGTTTGTCCAGGCCGCGGAGCAGGGCGCCGCCGCCGCTCAGGAAGATACCGTTCTCCACAATGTCTGAGTACAGCTCCGGAGGAGTCTGTTCCAGCACCTGCTGGATGGAGGCCTCCAGACGGGCGATGGACTTGTCCAGGCAGTGGGCAATCTCCTGATAGGGGATGAGGGCCTCCACCGGGTGTCCGGTCATCAGGTTGGGACCGCGGACCACGAACGGCTCGGGTTCTTCATCCAGGTTGGGGATGACGGCGCCGACCGCGATCTTGATTCTCTCGGCGGTGGTCTCACCCACCTTGATGACGTGCTGCTGGCGAAGGTAGTTCTGAATATCGGCCGTGAAGACGTCTCCGGCTACGCGGATGGAGTCCTGCTGGACGATGCCGCCCAGGGAGATGACGGCGATTTCCGTGGTGCCGCCGCCGATATCCACCACCATATTGCCCTTCGGGGCTTCCACATCCAGGCCGATACCCAGGGCTGCGGCCATCGGTTCATAGATGAGGAAGACGTCCCGTCCGCCGGCGTGTTCGGAGGAATCCCGGACGGCGCGGATTTCCACTTCCGTGGAACCGGAAGGGATGCCCACGACCAGCTTGAGGTTGGGGGCGAAGAGGCTGCGGTGACGGGAGTTTACCTGCTTGATGAAGCCGCGGATCATCATTTCCGCAGCGTTGAAGTCTGCGATGACGCCATCCCTCAGGGGACGTACCGTCTTGATGCCGGGATTGGTCTTTTCGTGCATCAGCTTGGCCTTCTGACCCAGCGCAATGCACTTGCCGGAATGGTTGTCAATGGCTACGATGGAGGGTTCGTCCAAGGCGATCTGGTCATTCTGAAAGATAACGGTGTTGGCAGTTCCCAGGTCGATTGCCAGTTCTTGGTTAAGGAAGCGGAAGGCCATATTCTGTCGTTCTAATTTCTTGTTCGGTTTTAACCTTCAAAATTACAAAAAATTATTATATTCGCGAAAAGAAGTTTAGCGGATGGAAGAAAAAAAATGCTTGATCGTATCGGCGGGAGGAACCGGCACCCGGATGGGGACGGTGATTCCCAAGCAGTTTCTTGTCTTGGACGGCATTCCCATCCTTCGCCGTACCATTGAGGCTTTCCTCCGGGCAATTCCGGACATCCAGGTAATCACCGTACTGCCGGAGGGTCATATGGACTATTGGAGAGCGTACTGCCGAAAGGAGAACTTCCTTTGTCCCCAGCGGCTTGTCAAGGGTGGTTTCACCCGTTTCCACTCTGTCAAAAATGCATTGGCCTATGTGCCGGAGGGGGCCATCGTGGCCGTTCACGACGGGGTGCGTCCCCTCATCACGCCGGGGAAAATCAGGGAACTGTTCCAGGCGGCGGAAAAGGCCCCGGCCGTGATTCCGGTGCTGCCGGTGACGGATACCCTCAAACTGCTGGAGCGCCGGGAGGGGAAGCTGGTAAGCGAAGGCGTGCAGTTGGACCGCAGCCGTGTCTATGGGGCCCAGACCCCGCAGGTTTTTCAGGCCGATTCGCTCAAAGCCGCCTATGGCCAGCAGTTCGATACGCTTTTCACGGACGATGCCTCCGTGGCGGAGCGTTACGGAATACCGCTCACCTTCATCGAAGGAGAGCGGTTCAATCTCAAAATCACCACCCCGGAGGATCTGGTCCTGGCCAGGGCGATCATCGATTCTTCGCTGCGCTCAGAATGACAGCCAGAATGACAGCTTTGTCATCCTGAGGCACTTGTTCCGAAGGATCTAATCCCTTCCGGTATAAGACGTATTCTTGAAATCCTTTACCCAGACCTGGCGCTCGATGGGCTCGTCCAGGGAAATCATCGTGTCGGTGGACTGGATGTATGGGATTTTCTGGATGGTGTTAAGAAGCACCTCCATCAGGTGATCGTTGTCCAGGCAGTAGAGTTTGGCCAGGATAGCGTACTTGCCGGTAATGAAATGGCACTCCACGATTTCCGGAATCTTTTTCAGGTTGGCGATTACTTCCGGATATTTGGTAGATTCGGAAAGGGAGATGCTCACATAGGCGCATACGTTGAGCCCCAGGGCCTGCGGCTTCACTTGCAGGCGGGACCCCGTAATGACTCCGTTGGCCTCCAGCCTTTTGAAGCGCTGGTGGATGGCCGCACCGGATACACCGCATTCCCGTGCAATCTCCAGGAAGGGCATACGGGCATTCTTTATCAGGAAAGAGAGAATCTTCTGATCAATCTGATCGATATGATAGTTTGCCATTTGCTTTCAGTTTTTAACTAACCAATGCAAATGTACAACTTTTTTTTAATTTTTACGCTTTCCTTTTGATTTTTTTGTAGGGTCTGAAGCGGCGATAATCGCCTGACAGTCAGCTTCCGTCAGTTTTTCGGCCGATGTGCCCCGGGGAATCTTATAATTAGAAACCCCCTGCTTGATATAGGGACCATAGCGGCCGTTGACCACCTTGATGTCCCCGAATTCGGCGATATAGACAGGGCCGGCAGCGGCCTGGGCGGCGGCTTCCTTCACCAGCGCGGCACATTCCTCCAGGCTCACCCTGAGGGGATCCATTCCCTTGGGGAGCTTCACATTCCGGTCCCCGTACTTGAGATATGGGCCGAAGCGTCCGCGCAGGGCTACGATGTCCACCCCGTCCACTTGTCCCACGGTGCGGGGAAGCTCCAGCAGTTTCAGGGCCTCGTCCAGGGTGAGGGTTTCGATGAGCTGACCTTTTCCCAGCGATGCGCTCTGGCGGTTTTCGCCCTCTCCCTTCTGCACGTAGGGACCGAATTTTCCGAAGGCGGCAATCACTTTCTGTCCGTCGGGAGCGATGCCGATTTCGCGGCTCACCTTGCTGTAGTTGCGGTCGGCCAGGACTTGTTCCACGTGGGCGTGGAATGGTTTGTAGAAGGAGGCGATGGTTTCGTTCCATACCTTCTTGCCCTCGGCCACCTGGTCGAAATCGGCCTCCACGTTGGCCGTAAAATCGTAATCCAGGATGGCGGTGAAGTTCTCCACCAGGAAGTCGGTGACGATAAGGCCGATTTCCTGGGGCAGGAGTTTGCCCTTCTCGGCGCCTGTGACCTCCGTTTTCTGGCTGGTTTTGATGCTGCCGTTCTTGAGGCTCAAATTGTTGACCTTGAAAGATTTGCCTTCTTTGTCTCCCTTGATGGCATAGCCTCTTCCACGGGTGAGCGTATCCACCGTGGCAGCGTAGGTGGAAGGTCGGCCGATACCCAGCTCTTCCAGTTTCTTCACCAGTGTAGCCTCCGAATAACGGGCCGGCGGAGCGGTATATTTGCATTGGGCCGATACCCCGTTTTCCAGCATCAGGCTGCCCTTGGGAAGGTCTGGCAGGAGGATGTCTTCGCCTTCGGGCTCTTCGTCGTCACGGCCTTCCAGGTACACCTTCATAAAGCCGTCGAAGAGCAGCTGGACCGACTGCAGGCCATAGCGTTCGGGCCGCTTGTCGGAGGAGATTTTCAGGGTGGTGTTCATCACCCGGCTTTCGGTCATCTGGGAGGCTATGGTGCGTTTCCAGATAAGTTCGTAGAGCTTCTTTTCCTGGGCGGTGCCTTCGATGTCCGTATTGTCCAGGTAGGTGGGGCGGATGGCCTCGTGGGCTTCCTGTGCCCCTTTGGACTTGGTGCGGTACTGGCGGGGATGGGAGTAGGCTTCCCCGAAGTTGTCCAGGATGTATTTCTTGGCGGTCCCGAGCGCCAGGGCGGACAGGTTGGTGGAGTCGGTTCTCATATAGGTAATGAGACCCCGCTCGTACAGGGACTGGGCAACCCGCATCGTGGTGGAAACCGGGAAATGGAGCTTGCGGGCGGCTTCCTGCTGCAGGGTGGAAGTGGTAAAGGGTGCGGCCGGAGAGCGGACGCCATCCTTTTTCTCCACGGAATGGATGCGGTATGTGGCGCCGATACTGTCTTCCAGGAAAGCCCGTGCCTCCTGCTCGGAGGGAAAGCGGGTGTCCAGGACGGCCTTCACCGTGGTATCGGTGCCTTCGGGCCGGAAGAGGGCTTCCACCCGGTAGAAAGGCTCCGGTCGGAAAGCCATAATTTCTTTCTCACGGTCCACGATCAGCCGGAGAGCCACGCTCTGTACGCGGCCGGCGCTGAGCTTGGGCTGGATTTTTCTCCACAGGATGGGGGAGAGCTCAAAGCCCACCAGGCGGTCCAGCACGCGGCGGGCCTGCTGGGCGTTCACCAGGTTCATGTCTATGCAGCGGGGATGCTCGATAGCCTCCAGGATGGCATTTTTCGTGATTTCGTGGAAAACGATGCGCCGGGTCTTGTCTTCGGAAAGATTCAGGGTCTGCAGCAGATGCCAGGAGATGGCTTCCCCTTCCCGGTCTTCATCGGAGGCCAGCCACACGGTCGAGGCGGCATCGGCCAGTTTCTTCAGCTCCGCGACCACTTTTCTCTTTTCAGAAGGAATCACATATTCCGGTGCAAAGCCGTTATCCACGTCTACGCTCAGTTTGTGCTCTTCCAAATCCCGGATGTGTCCGATAGATGCTTTGACCAGATATTCGTTTCCCAGGTACTTCTGAATGGTTCTCACCTTGCCGGGAGACTCCACGATCACTAAGTTTTTGTTTCCCTCCATATCTATGCTTTTAGGGGCTGAAGACCGCAATTTTCTGCAAAGTAAAGCAGAATCCGGGGAATTTTCCAAATTTTCTGCTTATTTTTGTAAACTGAACTTCTGCCAAGACCTTAGGTCTTGTGCGCAGGTGAAAAAAACAAGCTATGACAGACAATACCAAGAAAAAGATAATTAAGTGGTTCTGGATTGCGCTCACCGCGCCGGTGGTCCTTCTGGGAGTGCTGCTGTGCCTGGTCTGGGCGCTGGCCGACATCCCCTCCATCGAAGAGCTTGAGAATCCGGATTCGAAGCTGGCCACCCAGGTCATCGCGGAAGAAGGTGAGATCCTTACTACCTATCATATAGAGAACCGCACCTTCGCCACCTACGAGGAACTGGCCCCCTCCCTGATCCGGGCGGCCGTTGCCACGGAAGACAAGCGTTTCTACGAGCATTCCGGGGTGGATCTCCCTTCTCTGGGACGCGTCCTTTTCCGCACGCTCCTGTCTCGTGATTCTTCGCAGGGCGGCGGTTCCACCATCACCCAGCAGCTGGCCAAGACGCTCTATCCCCGCGACTCCCGTCCCAACAAACTGAAGATGGTTTGGATCAAGCTCAAAGAGTGGATCACCGCCATCAAGCTGGAGCGGAATTACACCAAGGATGAGATTCTGGTAATGTACCTGAACGCCGTATTCTTCGGCTCCAACTCCTATGGCATCTCATCGGCCTCCAACCAGTTTTTCGGGAAAAGGCCGGCCGAACTCCTGACCGAAGAGAGTGCCGTTCTGGTGGGAATGGTGAACAAGCCCACCCGATACAACCCCGCCATCAATCCGGAACATGCCCTGCGCCGCCGCAACGTGGTGCTGGAGAGAATGCAGTCGATGGACTACCTCACCCGGGCGGAATGCGATTCGCTCAAAGCCATCCCCATCACTCTCCATGCCCGCCAGGGAGACCGTACCACTGGCGTGGGCCCGTATTTTCGCGATATGCTCCGCCGCATCATGAGTGCGGAGAAGCCCAGGAAATCGGCCTATCCCATCGTGGAGGATTACAGGGCCGATTCCCTCCTCTGGGCCGACGACCCCCTCTACGGCTGGCTCAACAAGAATTCCAAGAGCGACGGGACTCCCTACGACCTTGACCAGGACGGTCTCCGCATCTATACCACCGTCAATTACAAGATGCAGCGCTACGCCGAGGAAGCCATTGCGGAACACCTGGGCAAGGACCTCCAGAAGGCTTTTTTCCGGGAACTCAAGTACCGCAAGAACGCCCCCTTCTCTTCCGATACGGACGCATCCGTCGTGGAGACCACCCTCAAGCAGGCCCGCCGCTGGAGCGACCGGACCCGTATGATGAAGGCTTCCGGCCACTCGCAGGAAGAAATTGACAGGAGTTTCTCCGAGCCTGTCAAGATGCGGGTCTTCACCTGGGAAAAGCCCGGCTACAGGGACACGCTGATGACGCCGGACGACTCCATCCGCTACTACAAGTCCTTCTTCCGGGCCGCTTTTATGGCCATAGAACCGGGAACCGGCCACGTCAAGGCCTATGTGGGAGGCCCCGACTACCGTTATTTCAAGTACGACAATGTCCGGCAGGGCCGCCGCCAGGTGGGCTCCACCGTGAAGCCGTTCCTCTATACCCTCGCAATGGAATCCGGGATGACCCCCTGCGATCCCGTGCAGAATTCCCCCGTGGTGATCGTGGTCAACGGCGACCAGACCTGGAGCCCGCAGGACACCCATGCCGACGGCAGCATGGTCAACCTCAACTGGGGGCTTGCCCACAGTTCCAACTCGGTGGCCGCCTACCTGATGAAGCAGCTGGGACCGGCCTCGATGGTCTCGATGATGCGCAATATGGGAATCGGCGGATTCATAGACCCCGTGGCCTCCCTCTGCGTGGGTTCGGCCGACCTGTCCGTCTATGATATGGTAACCGCCTACAATACCTTCCCTTCCGGAGGAACCTATACATATCCGCTCTTTGTCACCCGAATCGAGGACAGCGAAGGCAATATCCTGGGCCAGTTCCGGGGCCGCAGACGGGAGGCCCTCTCCCAGCGCGCCACCGGTGCGATGATCCAGATGATGCGCTCGGTGGTGGACCACGGAACGGGTGTGCGCCTTCGTTTCAAATACGGCGTTAAGGGGGAGGTGGCTGGCAAGACCGGAACCACCAACGACAATTCCGACGGATGGTTCATCGGCTACACGCCCACCATCACCGCCGGTGTCTGGGTGGGGGCCGAAGACCGTTATGTCCATTTTTCCAACAACAGCCTGGGCCAGGGAGCCAATATGGCCCTGCCCATCTGGGGACTTTGGATGCAGAAGGTGGTGAAGGACGGAACCCTGGGCATATCGCCCTCGGACGTGTTCCCGGAGTCCCTGAAGGGGAATTATTGCCATACGGGTGCGGCAGGTGAAAACGCTGCTCCGGAGAAATCAGACCTGGAAAATTATTATTTCGAATAAGATGGCCAAGTATCAGTCTGTAGCCGTAATCTATGGCAGCGACTCCTCCGAATGGGAGGTGTCGTGCCGCAGCGGTGAATTCACCGCTTCCCGCATCGACGAATTCCAGTACGATGTCTATGAGATTTTCGCCCGTTTCGGCCAGTGGAAACTGGTGGCGATGCGGAAGGCCAATTCCATGCGTCAGGCTTTTCCGGAGGGCGCCCAGCCGGACGTGGACAAAAGCGATTTCTCCGTGATGGTGCTCGGGGAAAAGATCAAGTTCGACTATGCCTATATTATGCAGCACGGCACCCCCGGGGAAACCGGCCTGCTGCAGGGATACCTGGAAATGCTGGGCGTACCGCATTCCAGCTGCAGTGCCTTCGTGACCACTGTGGCTTTTGACAAGTATTCCTGCAAAAGCTACCTGCGCACGGAAGATTATGTGAAACTGTCCCCGGACGCTTTTGTCCGGGAAGGGGATGACGTGGAGGCTTTCAGCCGCAAGGCCGTGGAAGAACTGGGCCTTCCCCTGTTTGTAAAACCCACCGCCGCGGGCTCCAGTTTCGGTATTTCCAAGGTGTATAAGGAAGAAGATCTTCCCGCTGCCATCCGCTATGCTTTCAGGGAGGGCCCTACCGTCATCGTGGAAGCGGCCGTCCCCTGCGAACACGAACTCACCTGCGCCGTTTATTTCGACGGGAAGGAGGTCAGGACCCTGCCGGTCATCGAGATCCTCTCCGATACGGGCTGGTTCGACTATGATGCCAAGTACAACGGCTTCAGCCGGGAGGTTTGTCCGGCAGAGATTCCGGATACCCTCCGGGACCGCATTCAGGATATTTCCAAACGCATTTACCGCCGCCTGGGCTGCAAGGGGCTGGTGCGGATGGATTATATATCGGCCCCCGACGGCATCTATTTCCTGGAAGTGAACGTTATCCCGGGGATGACCAACGCCTCGCTGGTGCCCAAGATGGTGCGTGCCGCCGGGATAGGCATTACGGACTTCCTTACCACCATCATCGAAAATTCATAGAGAATGCTGCTGACAGATTTTTTGAAGGAAGGAATTGCTACCCTGGAGCATTTGTACCCGACGGCCGAGGCACGGAATATCGTGCTGATGCTGTGCGAGGAGCTTATCGGAACCAAGAATTACACCCATATCGTGGAGCCGGGTTACCGGATTGACAAAAAGGGGGAAAAGCCTCTGGCCGAGGCCCTGGTGCGCCTGCAGAATGGAGAACCCATCCAGTATGTCATCGGCAGTTCGGAATTTGCCGGACGCAGTTTCCACGTGAATTCCCAGGTCCTCATTCCCCGTCCGGAAACGGAACTGCTGGTGCGGGAGGCCATCAAACTGGCCGGCCGCATGAAGCGGATGCGGGCGGCTTATGGAAAAACGGCGGAACCCGTGCGCGTGTTGGACCTGTGCACCGGGTCGGGTAACATCGCCTGGTCGGTGGCGTTGGCGGTTCCCGGAGCCCGCGTCGTGGGAGTGGACATCTCTGAGGGGGCTCTCCAGGTGGCCAGGAGCCAGAATTTTTCGGCCGAACTCAAGCAAACCGGCGCCCTGGCCCCTACCTTTGTGGCGGCCGATATCCTGGACACCGAACAGGAATTCAATTACGGCATCTTCGACCTCATCCTCTCCAACCCGCCCTACGTGATGGAGAAGGAAAGACACCTGCTCCGTAGGAACGTGGTGGAATTCGAACCCCACGGGGCCCTGTTCGTCAGCGATGAAGACCCTCTCGTGTACTACCGCGCTATTACCCGCTGGTCACAGCGTTTCCTCTCCCCGGAAGGAAAGGGCCTGACAGAGATCAACGAGTCACTGGGAAAGGAGACCGAGGCCATTTTCCGGGATGCAGGCTTTTCGGAGACCTCGCTCGTAAAGGATTTTTACGACAAAAACCGCTTCGTCTTCTATACAAAATAGCCCTCCGGGCGGCTTGAAAGGCTTGTTTTTCAATTAAACGTTTAAACTTTTCTTACACGCTAACTCTTTCCGTACTTTGCATCATGAAGTACGGAAAATTTTTATGGGGCGCCGCGGGCGTCCTGTTCGCCGGCCTGGTAGTGGGCTGCGACAAATACGGGGAACCTTCCCCGGAGGAAAGGCCGGAGGCCGCTTTCATCACGTTGGAAGAAGTAGCGCAGCTGCTGTCCGAAGTCGCTTTGGGACCGGAACAGATGGCGGAGGTGAAGGAGGGGAGCACGGCATCGGCCGGAAACGGCTACGACGAAGAGTACCGGATGCGGGATTTGTTCGCCTCGCCCGGAATGGGCGTGGGAGACAAGCTTTCCACCAAGGCGCAGGCCTATGACCGTCCGCTGCGTGACCTGATCCGGGAAGCCGCAAGGGAGCGTTTTGCCACCAAATCGGCCGACGGAGAGGCCGATGCCTGGCTGGATTCGCTCGCCGCTTCCGATGTCCAGATTTACTGGCCGGGGTCGGAAAACTGGGATGGCAGCCGGCTTCCGGTCATCACCTACGATCCCGGGGACGGGGCGGATCGGAACGAGGGCTATGAACTGCTCCCGGACGGCCGCGTGCGCAAGCTGATGGTGGACGAGCAGATGGCATCCGAGCGTCCCGTCTGGGTGGTGAACCGCAATTCGGATGCAGACTACAAAAGCCTGGAACTGCTTCGCCGCGAAGACCCCAACTGGGGTAACGGCGGGGGAGAAATCCTCGTAACCAAGGCCGAAGGCGAAATCAAGACGCTGGTCCTGCGTTCCTTCAAGGCCCATCGGCATTACGATTCCTGGTTTGCCGGCGGTGCGGAATTTTTCTGCCGGGTAGGATCGGTGGAAAACTTCAAGGCCGCCACCGATGCCGAGATGCAGCAGTATGTGCCCAGCGTCACGGATTTTATGATCGTAGTACGCCGCGGCCAGGTGGGGGAGGAACTGCCCTTCAATGCCGTGCTGGTGTCGGAATGGACGAAGCAGCTGCTTTCCGTAGCCTTCCTCCTGACCGAGGATGACGGCGGAAAAAAGACCAGCTGGAAGGCCAGCGCCACGGTCAAGTACAATTCAAAGAGCTACGGTATTGATGTCGACATCCCCCTCAACAGCCGGGACGACATTGTCTGGCGCGGAACCCTCACCTCCGACTACATCAAGAAATACAGCGGCCAGAAAGTCCGCTTCGGAGACGTGGAACTGGTCCTGGAACTGATATAATTCCGGAATAGTTTGTATATTTGCCTGTATGACTCCCTTGGAACTGCTGGCTCCGGCCAGGACGGCGGAAATCGGCATCGCGGCCATCGACTGCGGGGCCGATGCCGTGTATATCGCCGGCCCGGCGTTCGGGGCCCGTCAGGCCGCCGGCAATTCCGTGGAGGACATCGCCCGCCTGTGTTCCTACGCCCATCGCTTCGGGGTCCGTATTTTCGCCACGGTGAATACACTTCTGGAGGAAGAAGAACTTCCCCGGGCAAGGGAGCTGGTCAAGGCCCTGGAAGAGGCCGGCGTGGACGCCCTGATCGTGCAGGACCCCGCCGTGCTCGCGATGAGTGATAAACTGGTGATGCACGCCTCTACCCAGTGCGCCATCCGGACGCCCGACAAGGCCCGGGGCCTGGAAAGCCTGGGCTTTGGCCGGCTGGTGCTGGAACGGGAACTCTCCCTGGAGCAGATTCGCGCCATCTGCAAGGCTGTCCATACGGAAGTCGAAGTCTTTGTTCACGGGGCGCTGTGCGTGTGTTACAGCGGAGCGTGCTATCTGTCGGAATATCTCACTGGACGAAGCGCCAACCGGGGAGCCTGCGCCCAGCCCTGCCGCAGTCTGTACGACCTGGAGGACGCCTCGGGGAAGCAGCTGGTACGAAACAAGGCCCTGCTCTCCCTGAAAGACTTTCGGCTCATCCACCGCCTGGAAGACTTGGCCGAAGCCGGCGTCTGTTCCTTCAAGATAGAGGGCCGGCTGAAAAACGAATCCTATGTCCGCAACGTGGTCAAGGCCTATTCTGAGGCCCTGGATGCCTTGACAGCCCGCCATCCGGACCGCTATACCCGTGCCTCCTTCGGGCATGTACGGGGCGGATTCACCCCGGATTTGGACAAAACCTTCAACCGGGGCTATACGGAGCTGTTTCTGGACGGGAAAAGGGGCAAATGGGCTACGCCGGAAGCCCCCAAGTCCATGGGAGAGTATGTTGGGACGGTTTCCCGTCTCACCCCGGACGGGCTGGTCCTGCAGGCCGCCTCTCCGGGCTTACAGCTGTCCAACGGGGACGGCTTCGCCTTCGTGAACCCCTCGGGCGGCATCACCGGCTTCCGGGCCGATGTCTGCGAGGGCTACCTTGTCCGCTGCAAAAAACCGGAAGGCCTGAAGGCGGGAACAAAGCTGTACCGCAACATCAGCTCCGCTTTCGAAAAACAGTTGGAAGCGGCCAGGCCGGTCCGGGAGATGGATGTGAAGCTCTGGGCCGGGCTGGAAGATGGCATTCTGAGCCTGAGGGCGCAGACCGAAGACGGCCGGGAGGCCCTCCTGGTGCAGTCGGTAAAGGCCTCGGACGGGGCCCGGGATCCGGAAAGGATGCTGCAAACCTTGTCCGAACAGCTGGCCAAGAGAACGGGGCAGTATCGTTTTCTGAAACCGGAAGTATCGGTGCAGGGAGCGGTCCCGTTCCTTGCCGTGTCGGCCCTGAACGGGCTTCGGCGCAGCCTGGCGCAGGAATTGGACCGACAGCCGGTTCGGGCACTTCCCCTTCAGCGGGGTGTGCGCGACCCCCGGAGCGGCTTCGAGCTCCGTTACGAATCCCATGGGGAATTGATGCGCTCCAAATACTGCATCCGTCACGAACTGGGCCTCTGCCCCCGGCAGGGGAAGGCGCTAAAAGCGGAACCGCTCTTTCTTCGGAATGGGAAAGAGCGGCTCCGTCTGGATTTTGACTGCTGCGTCTGTGAGATGACGCTTACAGGGTCTTGAGCTGGGCCTCGGCCTGGGCGGCGTACTTGGTGCCGGCGAGCTTCTTGTAATACTCCTTGGCGGTGTTCTTGTCTCCGGCCTTCTGGGCGGTGGCGGCAATGGTGAACATGATGTCGGCCGCATCCTTGGCATCCGGACTTACCTCCAGGTATTTCTTGTAGGCCTCTATGGCTTTGGCGCTTTTCCCGCTCTTGGTGAGGGCGCTGGCCATCAGCTTGTAGGCGTTTGCGCTCTCGGCATAGCTGTTGGACTTCTCGAAAGCCTCTACGGCTTCTGCATTCTTGTTGGCCTTCATCAGGGCCTGGCCCTGCCGGAGATAGGTGGTGGAAAGCAGTTTGGCTGCGTTCTCCTGACCCATTTCGTGGGCCTTGGTGAGGGCGTCGACGGCTTTTTCCGTGGCATTGACCTGAAGGAGGGCCTGTCCGTACAGAAGCTGGGCCTGGGCGTTGTCGACAGCCAGGGTGGTGGCCTGCTCCAGGGCGGCTACGGCACCGGCGAAGTCCTTCTCCTTGAGCAGGGTGGAACCCTTGCGCAGGTACACGTTGGGAACCAGGGAGGTGGCTTCTTCAACGGCCTCGGCGGCCTCGTATTCCGCAGCGACGGACTTGGCCTCGGCCAAAGTGATCAGGGCCTCGTCATAGGCGGAATCATTGATCTGCTCCTTGGCGATGGAAAGAAGGGTGCCGGGAATGATTTCCTTGCACTTGGCTACCAGGTTGGCGGCATCTTCACCTTCGCAGGCAAGCGCCTGGGTGAGGGCCGAGCGGAACTGGGCCAGGGCCTCGACCTTATTGGTTTCCAGGGCCTGGGCTCCGGCATTGAATGCGTCAACGGCGGCATTGAAATCTTGTGCAGTGGCCACGGAGGCGGCAAGCCCGAGGGCAGCGATGGCTACAAAAAATCTTTTCATTGTCTTTCCTTTTTTATTTTTAGTTATACATTCTTGGCTTGCGAATTGCAAAAATAGCAAAAATAGTTGTAATTTTGTACGAAACAGGGTTAAAATGAACTTTCAAAGGCTAAAATATCTGCTTCTGACAGTATCGGCCCTCTGCTCTTTTTCAAGAATAGTGCCAGCGCAGACACAGCTGCCGCCCCTCCCCGTGGATTCCCGCATCCAGAAGGGAACCCTGGGCAGCGGAGTCACCTATTATATGGTTACGGACCCCGCTGTAAAAGGCTATGCCGATATTGCCGTCGTCCAGCGGGACGAACCCCTGTCCGCCGCCAAGCGGGAGGGCTTGCGCTCGACTTTCCTGGGAAGGATGGAGGTTTCGCCCGGGTCGAAGGGTTATGTCTCGGACGTGGACGGTTCCACCGTCTATCGTTTCGAGCACATCCCTTTCTACAGGCCCCAGGTCCTGGATTCCACCCTTTTATATACCTTTGCGCTGGTGGCGCAGTCCAAGGCCCAGCAGGCCGTTATCGTGAGCGGGGATATCGACGCCCCGGAACTCAAGAAAAAAATGGACATTTTCTCGATGCTGGTTCCGCGGATGCTGGTGAAGGAAAATCACCGGCCGGATTACGTCTGGGAGCCTTCCCCGGCTCCTTCCGTCCAGTTTCGGGACGGCCGTGAGGCCATGGTCTCCGTCACGTATTCCTGCTCACGCATTCCCTTCCCCTTCATGAATACGGCGCAGGCCCTGGTCACGGATCTTTTTTCCCGGGAGCTCCGCATCCTGCTTCGGCACCGCCTGGAGCGGGCGCTCCGGGAAGCCGGTATCGCCTACGGAGACATCGATTTCACCACGCTCCGAAGTGAGGATTACGGCGGGGACGAACGTTATACGGTGCGGGTCACGGTGGCCCCGGATCAGCACAACGCGGCGATGCGCGTAATTTCCGCCACCCTGGCCGAGATGGACTCCTACGGCGTGAGTACGGAGGAATTCATCGAGGCCAAGAAAGTGCTGCTTCCCGCCATCCACCGGAAGGCGGAGGAAATCCCGTCCCCCTCGGAGTATGTCTCCCGCTGTATCGCCCATTTTCTGTACGGAGCCAACCTGGCACCCTATTCCGAAACCCTGCGCCTGTTTGCCCGCAAGAACGTGCCCGACAGCACCGAAACCCGCCTTTTCAACAATTTCTCCGGCGCCTTGCTGGACCAGCTCGGGAACCTTACCCTGGAGTACACGGATGCCCCGGATTCCCTGGACAAGGACCAGGAGCTGTTCTACTACAACCTGTCTTACCTCTACGGCTCGGTCATCCCGACCGGGAACGACTACAGCTGGCGCGGGGCCGATACGCTGGGCCTCCCTTCCGCAGGGTCCAAGGTAAGAATCAGGAGCGAGAAGAAGGAAGCCATTACCGGATCCACGCTATGGACCTTCTCCAACGGCATGCGGGTCTGTTACAAGCAGGTGCCCGGCAGCGGGATTTTCCATTATGCGCTGCAGCTCAACGGCGGCCTGTCCCGGATTGAAGGCCTCCGGGAAGGAGAAGGAGGCTATATCGGAGAGATGCTCCCCCTCTACGATGCGGCGGGTCTTCGGGCCTGGCATTTCCGCGAAGTGCTGGAAGCGGCGGGCATCAGTATGGAGACCCGGGTGGACCTCAACGGAATGGCCATCGGCGGAGCCGCTCCTTCCTCGCAGTTTCCGATGCTGCTGAAGGTGCTGCTGGAACTGGCCAACAACCGCATCCCCAACCAGGAAGAATTCGAGGCGTACAGCCGCCGCGAGCGCGTCCGGGGGGTAAGTATGGAAGCCCTGCTGGAGAAGCAGCTCACACCGGATTACCCCTTCGCCACCCGGAAAGACCCCTCGGTCCTGAGCCTGGAAACCTGGAAAAAGGCCGAGAAATATTTCGCCGGCCGTTTCAGCCGGATGAACGACGGCATCCTCATCCTCTCCGGAGACCTCGATGCCGAGGTGGTCAAGAAAATGCTGTGCCGCTATCTGGGCGGCTTTCGCGTGGTAAAGGGGACCACGCCCAGGAAGCCGGTGGATTACCGTCCCCGCAGCGGAACGGAAACCGTGACGGGAGAGGGTCCCGTTTCCGGCATCCACATCCTGATGGATGCGGAATATGGCATCACCTCCGACCAGTACTACATCGCCCGCATCGGGGCCGAGGCGCTCCGCCAGAAACTGGTGCAGAAACTCGCCGGATACGGATTCTCCTGTGACGTGAGGGTGAGCGAGCAGGCCCAGCCCCAGGAACGTTTCCAGCTTTGGATCACCTGCCTTCCCCTTCCGCTCCAGGGCCTCCCGGGCGACGTGGAGGAGGTATCGGCCCAGAGAGCCCTTACGGCGGTGAGGGCGGCCATCCGCGAGGTTTCCGAGAAGGAGGTGGACCCGGCCGACCTGGCTCATTGGAAAGCCAAGCTGGAAGGGGAGACGGCCACCGCCATCGCCAGTTCCGCCGGTTTTGTGAATACGCTGTTTGCCCGTTACGCCGTGAACAAGGACGTCACCAGCCGCTACCGGGAGAGTATCTCCGGCATCAGCTGGGACAAGGTCAGGAGCTTTTTGGAAACGATGGCCGGCGGCGGGCGCGTAGAATACATTATCCAATGAGCAGAAAATCCGCTTTCGGCACCCTTATCGAGATAGGCGACATCCTGGTTTCCGAGGATGTGGTTTTGGAGTATTTCGCCTGCGACTATGATGCCTGCAAGGGGAAATGCTGCATCATCGGGGACAGCGGCGCTCCCCTCAAGGAAGAAGAGCTGGAGCCCCTGGAGGCCGCCTACGATGTGTTCAGCCCCCTGATGCGGCCGGAGGGCCGGGCGGCTGTGGCGGCCAAGGGCTTTTTCGAGATAGACCGGGAAGGGGATCTGGTAACTCCCCTGGTGCCCGGAAGCGAGGAGTGCGCTTTCTGTCATTTCGAGGGCGAAAGCTGCTTCTGCGCCATCGAGCGTCAGTTCTGCAAGGGACTCATCCCCTTCAAAAAACCCATTTCCTGCTCCCTTTATCCTATCCGGGTGGTGGAACTGGGTGCGGGACGGCTGGGACTCAACCTGCACCGCTGGGACATCTGCCGCGAAGCCTATGAAAAAGGGCGCCGCGAGGGAATCCGTGTGTACGAATTCCTCCGCGGGCCGCTGACGGACGCTTTCGGCGAAGAGTTCTACTCGGCCTTGTCGGCGGCCGCCGGGATGCTCAGGGTCCCCGTCAGGAAATAATTTTGCGCGTTCCGCACGCCAAATTACTGAAAAATCATTACGCACAGAACGTGTTCTTGTGTTATCTTTGCGCCATAGAAACAACAAAATTAAACACCATGAGAATGAATCAGATCTTAAGCAGCGCCTTGATGACCCTTGTCGTCCTGTTTGGCGCAGAGGGCGCAGCCAGTGCCCAGCTGGGCGGACTGCTGGGGAAGGCAAAAAGCCTGGTGAAAGAGAAAGACAATGCCCAAAAAGAAGCCCCGGCGCAGTCGCAGGCTAGGGCGACGTCCCAAGCACAGGAAAAAGTACTGGCAAAGCTTGGCCCCGGAGAGCCCGGCGTGGTTACCATCACGCAGCGCAAGACCGGCAAGGTGCTGGGCACATACGACCGTGCCGCCTGCAAGCTCACCACCAGCAGCGGCGCCACCTTCATTTTCCAGGAAGACGGCACCGTGGCCGATGCTTCCGGCGCCAAGGTTGGAAGCATTGATGGACAGACGTTTACGACACCCCGCGGGGAGCAGCTTCGCTGCGACGAGATAGGTATCATCTTCGTGGACAATACCAATGTGGGAGCCGTTTCCAACCCCAAAATGGCCATTCTGGGAGACGGTTCGTTCATAGACGTGTCGGACAAGATGAACGGAGTGGTGCTGGGCTACTTCCTCTTTGGCATCCTGCAAAGCAACGAGCAGCTGCTGGCAACCAAAAAAGGTTACCAGGAGGCTACCATGACTGAGAATCCCACCGACGAGGAGTGGCGCGCACAGATGAACGCGGAAATCGACAAGCGGCATGGCGGGAGCGGTTCCTCTTCCTCTGGCCAGGCCGTCGAGATGTCACTCCGCAAAGGCGGCAGCATTGTGGGCCGTATCCTGCCCGACGGAACGGTTTACGTGGGCGGCTCCATTGTGGGAAAGATTGACGCCGACAATAACATCTACGTGGGCGGCCACATCGAAGGCGGCCTGCGCGACAACGGTGAAGTCCTGAAAAACGGCCACGTGGTGGGCAGCATTGACAGCGAAGGCAATGTGCGCATTAACGGCTCCATCATTGGAGGGATCAGTGACCAGGGCGATGTTTACAAAGGCGGTTCCATCGTAGGCCGCGTAGAGCCCCTGGCAGACCTGAAGCGGGCAGCCCTGTTCTACTTCTTCAATTTCTGGTACTCCATATAGCGCTTTCATCCCTGCCGGGCATTGTTACCCGGCAGGGGCTGCCAGCGGCATAACAGAAAACGCACTTTTGGCCAAAAAGCGCGTTTGTCGAAAGGAAAAGGATGCGGAGGGAGGAGTAGCATACCCATCTGTGCAAAAAGGGCCCCAAATGCGAGCCTGGGTAGGCGAACGCCTACTCATCCCAACAAAAACGCCCGATTTTGCGAGGCTGCCTGTGCTGGATTTGCGCAACTTCTTCACTGCGTTCAGAATGACAGGCCGGGATTGCATTGTCAACTGTCGCGCTTGCCTGCTCGGAAGGGAAAATTTGAATTTTTTAAATACTTTGGCTAACTTTGCAGCGATTATATATTACAGGACAGTTTGATGGCGAAATATATGAAACTCAGGATTTTCGGGATAATGTTAATGCTGCTCGCGACTTTCTCCTGCGTGAAGGAAAATGAGCAGGAGATGCAGCCCGTGGACGGGGGAGAGGAGCGCTTCGCGGAGTTCGACCCCGTGGTCCGCTTCGGCCTGGACACCTATATGGGCGGGGCCGATGACAACGAGCCCCTCACCAAAACCACCTATGCGGGGGAGAACGAGACCTATGTTCTTGAAAACGTCCGCTACGAGCGCATCAACTGGAACTGGGACCCCTCTGCCACGGAGCCGGAAAACAAGGTGGACACCGTCCGTATATGGTCAAAGGACGTCTTCACCAAGAACAATAAACTTCTTGCCGATTACAGTCCCTGGTACATCCCCGGCGTAACGAACGAAAGCGGCATCAAGGACAGCGCGGCCGATGCCAAGGTCCTGAGCACGGACGAAAAGGATAACTTCTATTGGGATCTGTCCAAGGACCCGCGCTATTTCTTTTCCGTGTATCCTACGCCCACGGACAGAAGCACCTTAAGCGTTACCGATCCGACCGGAACGCCTCTTGAAGTTACCGTTTCCGGCATCATTCCCCGCAACCAGAAGTATCTTAAAAAGAAAGTGGACGGGAATGTA
>ONOH01000047.1 GCA_900319405.1 uncultured Bacteroidales bacterium
CATCATCATCGTACAGAATGTGGTAGCCATCATCATGCTGGTGAGCGCCCTGACGATTGGCCTCCAGATTCGGCACATGGTATCGGCGGACCTGGGTTACAATACCAAGGACATCCTGGTAGTAGACAATGCCTTTGGCCAGACCGGGCAGATCCGTCCGCTGCTGGATAAGTGGCGGGAGGAGCCCTGCGTGGAGGAAGTGGGCCAAGGTGACGGCATTCCGCTGGGAGGAACGAACAACTGGACCATGGAAATGCCTGACGGACATTGGGTGTCCTTCCAACAAATCCAAGGGGATGACAAATATTTTGACATCCTGGGCTTGAAGGTGAAGCAAGATAACCATCAACCAAACAAATGGTGGCTCAATGAATATGCTTTCAAACAAATCGGCATCGAGGAAACGGCAACGGAATTCCAGACGGCCCAGAACGGCACAAGAAGCATCGGCGGCATTTACTATGATTTCAAAATCCGCCCGCTGGAGCAGGACCAGAGCGCCGCGATGATTTATAATCGCGGGGAGAATCCGGATGATGATTATCCTTGGGTGCTCCTGGTGAAAACGACCGGCGACCAGGCCGCTGCCAAGAAGCGGGTGGAAGCCGTGGCCGGAGAAGTGTTCCCGGGCAGGCTCTTTGAGGGTCAGTACATCGTTCCCAACGGAATGGCCTATAACTCCTATCTGGTCAAAGACGTAAAATGCGCCGTCCTGGACACGGCTGACCGTCGGGTTGGCCAGGAATGGCTGAAAAACCTGAAGGAGGCCCTGGATGGCCGCACCCCGGACTATCTGGTGGTTCATCATATGGAGCCGGACCACTCGGCCCTCATCGGAGAGGCGGCTGCCTTGTATCCGGAGATGCAGATTGTGGCCAGCGCCAAGGCCATCCAGCTGCTGGGCCAGTTCCAGCCCGGAAAAAGCTTCAACACCCTCGCAGTCAAGGAAGGGGACAACCTCTCCCTCGGTGAGCACAGCCTGCAGTTTTTTGCCGCGCCGATGGTCCACTGGCCGGAGGTGATGGTGAGTTTCGATCCCGCGACCGCCACCCTTTTCAGTGCCGATGCCTTCGGGAAGTTCGGCGCCCTTTCCACCTGCGGTTTCTACGGAGACGAAGACAGCGACTGGGCCTGTGAAGGACGCCGCTACTATTTCAACATCGTGGGCAAGTATGGCGCTCAGGTTCAAACGCTTCTGAAAAAACTGTCAGGGGCTCCCGCCAAACTCATCGCCCCGCTGCACGGCCCAATTCTTCGAAAAGACCTGCAGCAGTATTTTGAGCTCTACGATACCTGGAGCAGCTACGCCGTGGAAACCCCCGGCGTTTTCGTAGCTTATGCCTCCATCCACGGCGGTACGGAAGAGGTAGCCCTTCATTTTGCGCAGATGCTCCGGGACAAAGGATGCCCCAAAGTAGCCACCTGCGACCTTACCCGGGAAGACAGGGCCGAAGCCGTGGAAGACGCCTTCCGTTACGGAACCCTGGTGATGGCCGCCTGTTCTTATGATGCCGGTCTTTTCACCCCGGCTTATGATTTCCTGCACAGCCTGCAAATGAAAGGATGGCAGAAGCGCCGCGTCGCCATCATCGAGAACGGCTCCTGGGCTCCCAGTGCAGGCCGTGTGATGAAAGAGATGTTTGCTGCAATGAAAGACGTAGAGCAGGTAGGGGAGCTGGTCACCATCAAGAGCCGCCTCAAGAGAGAGGACCAAGCGGCTCTGGAAGCCCTTGCAAAGGCTGTTTTGCTATGATTATCCGGAGCAAAGCCCCTCTTCGCCTGGGCCTGGCCGGAGGCGGAAGCGACGTTTCCCCGTACAGCGATCTGTATGGCGGAAATGTGCTCAATGCCACCATCAACCTAGCTGCCTACTGCACCGTCGAACCCCTCCATCGGCCCGTTGTCCGTGTCCGGGCGGCCGATGCAGGCATCTTTGCAGAGTTCCCCCTGGGAACAGGTCCCGTCCAGACGGGTGCCCTTTTGATAGACGGCGTGTATCGACGTGTGGTTCAAGACTTTGGACCAGTCCCTTCTCCGGGTTTTTCTATCACCACGTATAACGATGCACCCGCCGGTTCCGGCCTGGGCACATCTTCCACTATGGTGGTCTGCATACTGAAGTGCTTTGCCGAGTGGATGGGAATTCCGCTGGGAAACTACGAACTGGCCCGCCTGGCCTATGAGATAGAGCGGAAAGACCTCCTCCTTTCCGGCGGCAAACAGGACCAGTATGCCGCCGCTTTCGGCGGTTTCAACTTTATGGAATTCCTCCCCAGTGACCTGGTCATCGTAAACCCTCTGCGCGTCAAAGACTGGATTGTGGAGGAACTGGAAGCCTCGCTCCTGTTGTATTTTACGGGCCGGAGCAGGGAAGGTGCCGCCATCATTGAGCAGCAACAGCACGCTACCCGCAGCGGAGATTCCGTGGCAATTGAGGCGATGCACCGCATCAAGCAAAGTGCCATCGATATGAAACTGGCACTCCTTCAAGGAGATATGCATTCCTTCGCCCGGATTCTCGGCGAAGCCTGGGAAGACAAGAAAAAAATGGCCGATGCCATCACCAATCCGATGATCCAGCAGGCCTTCGACGTAGCCCTTGCTGCCGGTGCCATTTCCGGTAAGGTTTCCGGAGCGGGTGGCGGCGGCTTCATAATGCTGATGGTTCCTCCGGAGAAAAAGTTTGCCGTACGGGAAGCGCTCAGCGCCCTCCCGGGCAAGGTGGTTCCTTTCCAGTTCACCGATAAAGGTGTTGTAGGATGGAAGTTATAATCCTGGCCGGTGGTCTGGGTACCCGGCTTCGCTCCGTGGTGCAGGAAGTTCCCAAATGTATGGCCCCCGTCGGAGGCCGTCCTCTCCTTTCCTATTTACTGGATTGGCTAAAAATGCATTCTGTTGATCACGTGGTGTTTTCTGTTGGTTATCTGAAGGAACAGATTATCGAATACATACAGGGAGAACAATGGCCTTTCACCTACGATTTCTCCATAGAGGAAACGCCTCTTGGAACAGGTGGCGGAATTCGGCTGGCCCTGGATTACTGCAGGGAGCGGAGGGTTTATGTGCTAAACGGGGATAGCTTTTTTCCGGTCGATCTGCAACAGATGCCCTGCACCGGAGCGCTCACCCTGGCGCTTCAACGGATGCGACATTTCGACCGCTACGGCGCCGTATCCCTTTCCGGGACACGCATCACGGCCTTCCAGGAGAAAAAATACTGCGAGGAAGGCTTTATCAACGGCGGTGTCTATGCACTCAGGCGCGACAGGCTGGATTTGAAGCCCTTTCCGGAGAAATTCTCTTTTGAGAAGGAAGTCCTGGAGCCGATGGCCAAGTCCGGACAGCTGGAAGGCTGGGACGACAACAGTGATATAGGTGCTAAAGTTGGTTCTGTTGTAGGTCTGAACCAGTATAATCCTACTGTTGAATATGCAGGCCTTGATCCTGAAACCGGAGAA
>ONOH01000020.1 GCA_900319405.1 uncultured Bacteroidales bacterium
AGGCCCTTCTCTCCCAGGAAGGTCCACACCGGGGATGCAGCCTGCAGGGCCAGAAACTCTCCTTCGGTGTCGAACCAGGGCTTGTTGAAGCCCTCGATCAGCAAGGCCCGGGGCGCCACGCAGGCGAGCAGCAGGTGCTGGTCGAAGGGCATGGAAGCCGTATCATAGGCGTAGCTGTCGTAAGCGCGGCAGAACCAGTGCCGGAAGGAACTCACCTGAGTGGCTATCTTCTCTCCATAGTCACGCTTGGCCAGCGGAGCGCCGCCACCGCCCGTCTGGACGGGGACAACCACGGGGAACCTTTCGTCGAACGCCCCCGCCAGCAAAGCAGCCTTACCCAGCCGGGAGTAGCCGGTGAGCACCACCCGGTCCTGGTCCAGCGCAGGATCCCGCTCTATCATGTCCATGCCCCGCATCAGGCCCCAGGCCCAGGCGGCCAGGGCCGTGGTGTTGTCGTCCCTGGACGGATCCCGGGGGCCCCAGAGCGCGAACACCCCGGTATAGGCAAAGCTGTCCTGCAGGATGGTTCCGTCCTTTTCCTCCAGCGGGTCCGGGTCCGGGGAAATGTCCGCATAACAAGCCGTAAGCACGGCATAGCCTCTTGCCAGCAAGGTGCTTACGGGGAATACGGTATCGTGGCCGTCCCGGTTGAACTTGCCACGGCTGCGCTGGGAGGCCCGGTGCGGCGTTTCCCGCATCCAGGATTCCGTAACCAGGATCTCCTTGTCTTCCAGCAGCTCATGGTTGCCCGTATAATTCAGGAGCAGAATCACGGGGCAGGGGCCTTGCGCCTGGGCCGGTATCAACTCCAGCCAGTCGATGTGGGGTCCGGTACGATCGGCCTTGAACCACATCCGTACCTGGCGGCGCCGGGCGAAACCCGCCAGGGTGGTACCTTCCTCCAGCGTTTCCGGATAGATTTCGGCCGACGGAGGCATCTGCCCGTACATCTGCCGCTGGAAGATATCCAGGATTTCCCGCCGTCGCTCAGGCCACTGTTTCCGGGAACGCAGTTTGCGGCCGTCGGCAAAGCGCAAGGGGTCTTCCAGGGTATAGGGCGGGATGGCCGATTCATCGTAATTCACCGTGGCATAAGCTTTTGTACGCGCTTCGTTCTGCTGCGAGACCGTCCAGGCGCCGGGAACGGACGGAGCCGGACGGGGTTCCGCCCCGCCCTTTAGCATCTCCACCACGTCTTTCCCCTCCAGCGTGACCTTCAACAGTTCATACTGATCCGACAATTCCACATCCAACAGCTGCCGGCACTCCACGCGGATGTCCCGGAGGGCGATGTCGTGGCAAAGGGAAACGGGCATATTCTCCCGCTCCTCCATCTGGTAATACTGCGTCCAGGGCCGGATACGCAGGATGGACCCCGTCTTGCCCACCATGTCTTCGATGCGGACGAAGGCATACTGCTGCGGGGTGTCGGGACGCAGTTTCAGATGCAGGACATTATGGGCGGCCTCTGAAAAGCAGCGCCGGACAATGACATTCCGGTTTTCTATGGATTCGCTGCCAAGGGTAAGGCAGGCATGGGTCTGGCCGAAGCGGCAGTCCTCCACGATGATGTCGCTGTTGGGGCCGTTCTCCGCAGCCAGATCGGCCCAGGTTCCCTTGCCGCCTTTGAGCACTACGCCGTCGTCGCAAACATCCATATAACAGCCTTTTACCAGCACGTCATGGCAGTTGTCCAGGTCGATGGCATCGGTGCTGTAGCCCACCACCTCGCCGCTGGAAGGGGAGGTGATTTTCAGGTCCAGGAAACGAAGGTGATGGCTTCGGTAAGCGTGGTTGGTCCAGAAAGGGCTGTCCTTCATGCGAAGGTCCTGCACCGTCACGTTGGCGCTGTTGGCAATGTACACCAGGCGGGGCCGCTGCCCGTCCTTGTTGATGGCATCCCCTTTCCAGGACCAGCGAATCTTCATCTCCCGCCAGAATTCCGTCCCGTTGCCGTCTATCAGGCCCGGACCGCCCAGGACAAACCCGTCCACCCCCTCAATGTTGACAAGGGCCGGGAAATACCGGCAGGTCTGTCCCTCGATACGGGTGGTGGTGAGCGGATAGTCCTTCACCCGGTCCGATCCCATCAGGACCCCTTCCACCCAGAGGTTCGTTCCCTGGGGGAAGTGCAGGGCTCCGCTGCGGAACACCCCTTCGGGCACCACGATTACCCCGCCGCCCTGCGCGGCAGCCAGGTCGATCACCTGCTGGATGACCTCAGTCTGCACACAGGTCTGGCCGGCCTCCACGCCGTAGTCCGTAAGGACATACTGTCGGCCCAGGGCCGATAGGAAAACCTTCCCGGAATGATGGAACCAGGCCGGAACCTTTTTTCCGTCCGGGAAACGCTCCTGCGCCGGAAGGGGAATTCCCGTAACGACCAAACACAAACAGCCGATTGTCAGTAAATTTCTGAGAAACATAGAATCTGCGTCTATTCAAAAACCATCCAATCGATCTCGAAGAGTTCCGGCCTTTCCTTCCAGGATTCACCGGAGCCACTGAACATAAGCCAGAGGGCGCGGGGACCCTCTTTTGCCTCCTCCACCTCGCAGGACAAGGTTTTCCATTCGCCTTTCCCGGCAGGCACGTCCAGCCGGGCGATGCGGCCGGAGAAAGGCTGGTCCTGGGTCACAGTGATGGTGCCGCCGGCCAGGGCACGTACCCGGACGGTAAACTTCCTGAGCCCGGCCGGGAAGTCCACATATTTCCAGGCGGCCTTGGTTCCGTCCAGGATACCGGAAACGATTTCCCGGTCCGTGCGACCCTCCATCAGGCGGATATGCGGACCGCCGTTGAAGAGGCAGGCGCGGGCGGCGTCGATGGTTTTACAGGCCGAAAGCGGGGCCCCGGCGCCCTGGGAGGTCATTTCCACCTCGTTGATGGTACCGTCGGCGTTAAAGGTAATGGGCTCGATGCAGGCCTTGCGGAGCTTGCTGGAATGATGGGTGGAACGGTGGTACAGCACATACCACTGTCCGTTCAATTCCACCACCGAGCCATGGTTGTTCCACACGTCCGGGTCGCAGCCGTTGCTGTCCACGATCACGCCCTTGTATTCATAAGGACCGAAGACGTTGCGGGACATAGAATAGCCGATGCAGGTGGGCATGTTCTGGCGGCTGATATCGGCATACACGAAGTAATACCAGCCGTCGCGCTTGAACACGAAGCTGCCCTCATGGAAATAATGGTCCTTTTCCGTGACAATGCCCTGGTGCAGGGTGGACATGTCCAGCGTCTTCATATCCGGGTTCAGCCTGGCACCCTGCGCACTGAACTGGTCCCAGAAATAATAGGCCTGTCCGTCGTCATCAATGAACACGGTGGGGTCGATGCCGCGGATGTCGCCGATGCGCTGTCCGCCGAGGAAGGGGCCGGCCGGGCTGTCGGCCTCGGCCACGCCCTCCGTCCAGTCGGACATGTCGTAATAGAGGTAATACTTCCCGTCCTTTTCGGCAATATCCGGAGCGTACAGGTCGGAATCGCTGTAGGAAACCTCATCGCAGGCCCCCCGGGTGGCGAAAACGTTGGGGTGCAGGGTCCAGTGAAGGGCATCGTCCGAGGACAGCATATGGTGATAGGGCGAACACCAGAGATCGGTGTTCAGGTCCAGGGAGCAGGCCACATACAACCTTCCGTCAATCACTTTGGCGCTGGGATCGGCCATATATACACCCATGGGGCAGATGGGATTGTGTCCCAAATCCCCCGCCGGAAGCGGATCCCGGCCGGTTTCCAACCGCACCGTCACAGCCTGGCTGCCCGGAACGCAGGAAACGGCCTTATTGGCCGCCTGCGGCAGATGCGAAGGCTCTACGAAAACGTTCCTGACAGCATCCAGGTAGCCGTAGCCATATACGTTGTCCGGCTGGAGGTAGCTGGTTTCGGTCCACTCGTTCCAGGAATTGATGGTGATGAGCGGATGCAGGCCGGGACGGGCGTCCACCCAGGCTTTGGCCCGGCGAAGAGCCTCCTCAAAGCGCTCGGGCGTATTCTCCTTCACCACGGCGCTGTCGCCGAAGCGGGGGCTGTTGTCCCAGCCGACGGACACATGCGGATAGTACGGAAGGGTGAATTCGGCATCCAGTTTGTCCCACTCTTCATAGGCCCGGTTCAGGATGGTCTGATAGTCATCGTCCATCCAGATGAAGTGGCAGAACTGATAATGGGACATACTGTTGAAACCCAGGCCCCGGATGAAATCCTCGCGGGGCCGGCCAGCCTTCACCTTGGCATCATCCACACCACTGTAGTTGAACTGGCTGTCCCACATGGTGAACTGCAGTTCCAGGTCCGGGAAACCGGCCTTTTTCACCTCTTCCCGGAACCACGCCAGGGCATCCCGGGCGGCATCCACGCCGCCGATCCCCTCGATGAAGGTGTTCACTTCGTAGATCATGAACACCGGTTTGCCGTCTATCTTGTAATAGTTGGGCTGCCGGAAAAACAGCTCGATGTTCCGCTTGCAGATTTTCTCGAACTCCTCCCGGCTCACCCCGCCGCGATAGATGATATTGCCCTCCTGATATCCAGAAATACGGGTATCCCAGTCGTTCCCCACATTGTGGTTGGCCCACATCAGATAGAACTGCATCTTGTCGCGGTTGCGGGCTTTCAGGAAGCCCTCCGTGAGGGTGGTTTCCATCCAGGGACGGCCGTCCAGCCAGTACCAGTCAAAAATGAATACATTCACGCCGTGGCTGGTGGCCTGCTCGATTTCCATCTCCATCACATACGGATCGGCCTCGTTGATGTAGCCCCAGAGGGGGGTTCGGTTCCAGGGATGGCCCGGGAAACGCTTCTGCATGGTAAGCACCGTCTCCCATTCGCCCATCCCCATCGGCCAGAAGGGCCTCAGACGAACATCACCCGCCGCATAGGCGGGATACAGATAAGCGGCCACATCGTACTTTTGCTGGGCCTGCAGACTGCACAAAGAGAGCGCAAGGCCCAGAATCATCAATAGCTTTTTCATTCTTTTCCGGTTTTGATGTAAAGCACCCCGTGAGGCGGAATTGGATAAATGGCATCCGTGGGAATGTCCTGCTGGCGCCAAAGGTCACGGACGGTCCCGGCCCTCAGGCCGATTTTGGCCAGCATACCGGCCAAAGAAACAGGAACCGTGGTCTCGTTCAAGTTGAAGATGCCCACGGCGTTGGTGCCATCGTAGAGGTCACGGCTCCAGATTTGCATACCGTCCTCCACTACGTCCTGATGGGCCTGGTGGCCCAGGATGTCCTGGTTCACGGCGTTCACCTCGTTGTTACAGAGGAGGTTGAAGGTGAAATTATCAATCAGGTCGATGGGGCAGCCGATGAGCATATTGGCGGCCAGGAGAGACCAGAGGGAGATGTGCGTGTACTGTTCGTCGGGGGTGAGACGGCTGTCATGCAGGCTGCTGCCCCAGCCCACCTTGCCCACGATGAGCATATCGGGGTCGTTCCAATGGCCGGGACCGGCATACGGATGCAGTCCGGGCTGCCGCTCAAAACCCGTGACATAGAGGGACTCCCAGGTATCCTGGATGTCGTGCGAAGTGCGCCAGGAGTTGGCATCTACAAAAGCGCCCCATTCCCAAACCTTTCCCCAACCGTACTGGCAAAGGGAATAGAAGATGTCGCGCGGCTGGTCCCTCAGGTACTGCTGCATCTTCAGATAAGGGCGGATATACGCCGCTTCGGATTTATCCCGGCCGGCATCAAAGACTTTGGAATAGCCGCACCAGTCATATTTGAGGTAATCCACGCCCCACTCGTTCCAGACTTCGGCATCCAGCTGTTCGTGGTCCAGAGAGCCCAGATAGCCGCCGCAGGTGTGGTCTCCGGGACTGGAGTAGATGCCGAACTTCAGGCCATTGGCATGCAGATAATCGCCCAAGGCCTTCATATCCGGGAACTTCTCGTTGGCTGCGATACGCCCCTCCGGCGTCCGAAATTCGGCCTCCCAGGCGTCGTCGATGTTCATATAACAGTAGCCATAATCGGCCAGGCCCCGGTTGATAAGGGCGGCGGCAGATGCCATCACCTTTTCCTGCGACACGCTCAAAGCCCAGCAGTTCCAACTGTTCCAGCCCATGGGCGGGGTGAGACCGATTTTGTCCTCCCCGACGCAAAGGGTAAACCGGGCCGAGGTGCTTCCCTTGGCATTGGTGGCCGTGAACACCAGCGGATAATCTCCTTCTACGGCGCAACTGCCGCTGAGTACGCCCTTGTCCGGATCCAGCACAACGCCCTCCGGAAGGCCCTCCACGGTGTATTGCATGGGCTTTTCACCCGAGAAGGCCAGGCGGAAAATCACCGGCGAACCCGGCCGCACACCGAACACCAGCGGACCGTTGTAACGCGGCGTAGCCGGCGCCGGAGGCGTGAGGATATAGGGCGAACTAACTTCGGCCTTCAGTTCTTCCGGGAAACGGGAATCGCTGTACGTAACGGATATGCGCTTTTGCGGTGCCAAGGCGTAAGTGAACTGTTTTTCTTTCCAGGCCGACACCGTCACTTTCTGGGTTTTGGCCATTTCCGTGGCGCCGGTCATCACATCCGAAACGGTCACCCGCAAGGAACCCGCCGTTTTGACCGATGTGGTCAGCACTGCCTTGTAGCCCCCCTCTTCGGAAAGCAGGGACAGTTTGGCGAAATCTTTAAGACCGGGTTTGGTAATCCGGGCTGCTCCCCGGTAGAAACCGCCGGGGTCGCCGTAGTTATACACCCGCACGGCAATGATGTTTTCCCGGTCCCAGCGCACCCAGGAAGGATCTACGATATAGTGGCGGCGTCTGCCCCACTCGCTGGAATAGCCATCTGGATCTTCCGGAAAGGTCCCGTCCTTTCCCACAGGATGGCCATTGAGCCAGGTTTGGTCGGAGTCGTCGATGGCGCCCAGATCCAGCATAATGGCTTCCACCACACCCTTTTTAAGCGAAGAAGGGATCACCACATGAATCCTGTACCAGCCATAGCCGTTTGCGTAATCCACCAGCTCTTCCCAGGACTGGTTAAAAGTGACCTCCTGCCAGGAACTGTCGTCAAACGCCGGTGAGCTCCAGGCGGGGTCGTCCCCTTTCCGGAACCGTCCTCCCTCGATGGAAAGCTCCTGCGCCATAAGCGTCAGTGTCCCCCAAAGCAGGCCGAAGCATATGAGTAATCGTTTCATTGGCAATTATTTATAAATATGTTTCTTACATCCATGGCGCCACCTTCGGACTGGATTCCGATGTATCCCTCCCGGACGGCGCAGCTGGCTTCGTTGATGAAAAAGCCGTTCAGGAATACCTTGATATTACCGTCCCGGCAGACGAATTCAAGGGTATTCCATTCTCCCACCGGTTTTTCGTGTGACTGCGGATCAAACCGCTTCTTCCAGTAGAAAGGGCCTTCTATCCCCTCGATGGGAATCCCGCCGAACAAGTCCCCCATATCTTTGGGCGTCATCTGCATCTGGATTCCGGCAGGCCATACTTTGTCTCCGTCCTGGAGGAAGTGGAAGATGCCGCCGTCCACTCCTTCGGGGCCGGCCCAGCGCCATTCAAGATGAAGGGTATAATGGGAGTACTTCCCTTCCGTGCGAATATAGCCGAACGGCTGTCCGCTGATATGAAGGATGCCGTCCGAAACGGTGAAAGTTGGATCCTGTGCCTCCTCACCTTCCTTCAGGAACGGCAGCCAGCCTTCCAGATCCTTGCCGTTGAAAAGATCCGTATGGGGTTTTTCATAGACCTTGATCCAGTCTACCCGGAGTTCACAAGGCAGTTGCTCCGGATGGCTTACAGGGCCCACCCAACTTCCCGCAAGCTGGTTGGAAAGAATGAAGAAGAAGGGATAATCGGCCCAGGGGAACTGCCGGGGAACGCCTTCTATACGGGCATAGGAGAGGGTCTTTTCACCGTTGGTAAACAGGCACACGCTGTCGCGGTGGATTTCGGCGGCATAGATGTTCCATCCCTCCTTGTCGATAGGGTGGGTGGCCGAATGGGCAGGCTCATTGTTGCCGTCCAGCGTATAGCGCGAATGCAGGGTCTGATAGGCGATGTCTTCGGCGTTGAGATGTTCCATGATGTCCACCTCGGCATATTCGGGCGCCTGCAGGGAACAGTCCGGCATAAGCCACAAGGCGGGCCAGAAACCATCTGCGCAGTTGAATTTGGCCTTGATTTCAATCCTTGCCTCGCGGAAGGATTTCTTGCCGTGGCTGTGGACGCCACCGGTAACGAAAGGCGTCTGGTCGCCCTCGGCGCCCTTCTTTCCCAGAAGGACCAGTTCTCCGTTTTCAATAAAGGCCAGGTCCGGGCGGAGGGACATCATATCATTCCAGTCCGACGGGCCCTTTTCCACCCTTGACCACACGCAGGTGTCTATCTCCGGGCCGTCGAAGTTTTCCTCCCATAAAAGGTTCCACTCACTTTTCTCCACGGGGGCCGAACAGGCGGCTAATGCCATAACGGCGGCGGCAAAAGCAGCAAATTCTCTTTTTCTCATATCGTAATCCTTACTTAAAATGAACCACTTGGGCATCACCGTTGTAGGTGGCCCCCACGGTATATTGGATGGCGGTGGGAGAGAATCGCTCCTCGAAGAAGCGGTGCATGTGGCCACAGAGGATACCCTTCAGAAGCGGCTGTTCCTTGAGCCAGGCAATGAAGCGGAGCGTAGGTTCATCGGAGCGCTGCTGCACCTTGCGGTATCGCCACTCCTCCCCGGCAGGGTAGGTAACGCCGGGCTCGTAGGTTTCCGTAAGCTCCAGGGGAACGCCGGCCAGATAGGCGCAGCGCCCTTCCATCCGCTCTATCTCATCCTTGTAGTATTCCGGCGTATAAAGCGGCACGTGAATCAGGAGGATGACGGGCAGGCCCTTGGCCACTTCGGCCTTCATAAGCTCCAGCTGCCGATCCGTAAAGTTGTAGTACACGTCGTCCACGGCCACGAAATTCACTCCGCCGATGACCCGGCTGGCAAAGGACAGGTCGTTGGGGAAAGCATCCCGGACGGCCTTGTAGCTATCGGCCTTGTATGCCTCATCTTCCCTGGCCTCGCCCACATACTTGGAGTATTCGTGGTTGCCGGCGCACACGAACCAATCCCCTTCCATCATATGCTTGGCATCGCAGTCCAGGTTTGCTTCCGAAACAAAATCGTGCATATCACCGGTGTGCATCAGGTACATCCCGTTTTCCCGCGCGATCCGGATGGCTTCGTCCAGGTAATGCTCGCCGGCGTTCATCCAGCGGCTGCGGGAGGCCGCCAGTTTGATTTTCCGTTCGTCGTCCCGGTTATCGGCCCTGGCAATATGCGTATCGGAAACGTGCAGTACGTCAAAGGGCTTTTTCAGGCCGATCTCAATGGTGATTTCCTTGATGTTCAGCGGATCAAAAGCTTCCACATCCCGGCCGATGCGCTCCGGGAACTGCTGCCACCCCTTTACCAGCGGACCCTTCTTGGCCTCCTGGGGAACCGAGCAGCCACCCAGGGCTACCCCTGCCGCGGCCGCGCCGGATACTTTGATGAAGTCTCTTCGTTTCATTCGGTCTCGAATTTATGCCCGGCCAGGGCTTTCATAATGGGTTCGCCGCCGTTCACGGCCGTCCAGTTGTAGCCGTCGTAACTATACGCCACAAACAGGCCTGCATTCTGGCGGGAATTGTCAAAATAGGTGAGCACATAGGCCTGCTTTTCCTGCTGGTACGGCACCCATACTTTCATCTTGCCGGCTTCGCGGTTGTCCCAGGCATAATACGGGATGTAGGTAAGGACATTCTCCGGCGTACGGGCCGATATCTCCACGATGCCGCCCAACTTGCCAGGCAGCGTCTCCGTCACCAATTCAGCACCCTCTGTGAGCGTCAGTTTGTCAAAGTCCACGGGATTGTCGGCCTCTTCCAGGCAATAAACCACGGGACCGCGCTGGATGGCCCTGAGGCCTGCATCTTCCTTCACGCGGGGGTCTGCGGCTACCACTTCCACAGGCATATCCAGGTTCAGCCGGATCCGGTCTCCGTCCTTCCAGGGGCCTTCCAGCACGGCATACCCCTTTTCCACCGGCGCTTCCACCGCCTGGCCGTTTACGGTGAGCGTGTAAGCCTTGCACCAGGCGGGAATGCGCAGGCGCAATTCCTTGCGCAGACGTCGCTCCAGGCCCAGGGTGAGGGTCACGGTGCCCTCCCAGGGATACGCCGTCTCCTGCGTAAGGGTGATGCCCGCTCCAATATCGGCCTTGCTGCCCATATACAGGTTTACCCAGACGGCCTTATCCGACACAGCGTACACATAATTGCCGATGGAAGGCAGGAAGCGACAGATCTGGCTGGGACAGCAGGCGCAGCCGTACCACTCTTGCCGATGGTGCCCACCCAGCGATTCCAGCGGATTCACGTAGAAAAAGCGGTCGCCCGAGAGCGAGATGCCCGCCAGGGCACCATTGTAAAGAGCGCGCTCCAGCACATCGGCATACTTGCCGTCACCGGTAAACTGCCCCATGCGCCAGTTCCAGAGCACCATCCCCACAGAAGCGCAGGTTTCGCAATAGGCCGTAAGGTTGGGCAGGCTGTAGTCGGTGGTGAAACCTTCATTGCTGGCCGACTGGCCGATGCCGCCCGTGATATACATGTTGCGCTCCACCACATCTTCCCACAGCCGGTCCAGGGCTGCCATATAGCCTTGATCGCCCGTGTAGGAGGCCACGTCGGCCATGCCGCAGTACAGGTACATGGAGCGTACGGCGTGGCCGGAGATTTCGGCCATCTCCCGCACCGGAACCTCGTCCTGGTAATAGTGCGTGGGCCATACGCGTTCGTCCCCATAGGAGCCGTAACCGTGGCCCCGCTCGTTCAGGAGCCAGTCGGCAAAATCCAGGTACTTCTTTTCGCCGGTGGTCCGGGACAGCTTCACCAGGGCCAGTTCGATCTCCTCATGCCCCGGCACCCAGTGGCGTTTACCGGGACCGAAGACCGACATCATGTGGTCGGCCATGCGGATGCACACGTCCAGCAGTTTGCGTTTGCCGGTGACCTGATAGTAGGCCACGCCCGCCTCGATCATGTGACCGGCGCAGTACATTTCGTGCCGGTCCATGTCTTTCCAGCGATTTTCCAACCCGGTAAGCGTATAGAATGTGTTGATATAGCCATCCGGCTGCTGGGCTGCGGCGAATTTGTCTATCCATTCATCGCACTTGGCTTCCAGCTCCGGGTCCGGATGGTTCTGCAGGGAATAGGCCATGCCCTCCAGGGCCTTGTACACGTCGGAATCGTCAAAGAAGATGCCCGAGTGCTTTCCGCGGCCCTTCGCCGCATTCTCGTAGTTGCGGATGCGGTCGGTCCGGTTCTCGATCTGGTCGATGCACACGGCCAGGGTCACGTCCTTGTGAGCCTGCAGCCGAGGCGACCAGAAGCCGTCCTGGATCTGCACCCGGGAAAAAGGAAGCGGGGTAATGAATCTCAGGCTTTCCTCCTGCCGGGAGGAACAGGCCGACAGCAAGACGGCGGCCGCTGCCGCAAAGGGAAACAACGTTCTCATTTCTTTTTGAATTCCAGGGTTACGGGGCCCAGGAGGCCGGAAGTCTGCAGGGAATCCTCCGCCTCGAAAGGACGGTTGTTGGTCCAGGTGCCGCGCTGCGCCTCCGGCAGGCGCTCATCGGCGATAAGGCGGTTCTGCCAATTGTTGTACACAGTAATCTCCAGACGGTTTTCCCCTTCCTTCACCAGGGGACCGACGGCAAGGCGATAAGGATACGTCCAGACGCCTCCGGCCTCCTTTCCGTTCACCTTCACGCTGGCCAGGACCATCACCTCGCCAAGGTTCAGGCTCAGGTCTTCGGGGACGTTTTCCAGGTAGAAAGTGCTTGTGTACCGGGCGTTTCCGGAGTAGTGTCTGACGGCAGGGTCTTCGCTGCAGGCCCAGTCGGAGAGGCTTTCAAAAGTGCGCGTAAAACCCGGATTTCCGGCCGAAGGTGCAAATTCCACGGTCCAGGGACCGGGGAGAACAACAGTTTCGATTTTCCCGTTGGGACAAGAGGGGGCTTTGGCCTTTTTCCGGAAGACGACAAAAACGCTTTGGAGACGGTCCAGGGACAGGACCTCTCCGTCCCAGCCCCAGGTCTGTCCGGTAAGCGGATCCCATATTTCCGCCTTCAGGGCGGGGTTCACGCGGAAAGAAGGGCGCAGTTGTACAGGGCGGTCCTCCTGGTTGGACACGAAATAGATTTCCCCTTCGCTTCCCAGGGTGCGGTGGATAAAGAGCAGACGCCCCTCCCCCGAATAAGTGAAGTCGGGACGGAAGCCCAGATCGTCCAGCACCCGGTCCAGCGGAGTGCCGGCAGGATAGACCAGGCCTTTCCCTCCGCCGTTCCAGATTTTTTCGGCCAGTTTTTTCACCTTTTCATCGGCCGTGAAGATACCGTGCTGCATGCTGGGGGAACGCAGGGGCGCGTCTCCCACGATGCACAGGCCCTCTTCCACAAAACGGGCGATGGTCTCCAGCAGCTCCGGACGCATGGTCTCCTGCCGGGGCAGCACCAGCACCCGGTACTCCATCCCGCTGTCCAGGACCAGCCGGCCGTCTTCCACATGCGCGCGGTGCCGGAGGACATCGGCATTGATATAGTCGAAGCTGTACCCCTCCGGTACGGGCGGGTCGGTCACGCCCGTCATCTTGGGCACATCCTCGCCGATGAAATACGCCACATCGGCCACATAACGTCCCTGCTGCAGGAGGAAGTTGCAGCGCTTGAGGTACTCCACAAAAGCGCCCATTCCTTCGAACCAACTGTTGTTGCGGTTGAATTCATTGCCGAACCAGGCGCTGCGGCCCGGCTGGCGGTCATCGGGCTGCTGGATATACAGGTGCAGGAGGGTGGCGTTGATGCCTTCGCAGAAGAAGCGGTCGGTCCGCTGCTTCATCAGGCGCGGATAGCGGTGAAAGGCCGGGCCGCCGGAGGTGCAGGATTCGGCCCAGATTCTATTTTTGCCATAAATGTGGCCGCAGGACGAGGCGGCCCGGTTTTCGATGTCTCCCAGTTCCCCTTCGCTCCAGAACTCTCCGCCAATCTGGTCGCTCTGGCTGCCATACAGGAGGAATTCGCCGGGAAAGCCCCAGTGGCCGTAGCACTCCAGCCAGGTTTGCAGGCCGTCGGCATTGGCTTTTTCCCGCAAGCCGCCCACGTAATCGTAGGCCACGCGGTCGGCCACCAGGCGGCGAAGGTCCCAGAGGAAACGCTCGCTCTCCTCCATCGTACTCACCACCAGGCCCTGCAAAACGGGAAGATAGGGACGGGGATTGTATCCGTATGTCTTTTCAAACACCTTGGCCATATCGTCGGTCCAGTTCTGGCCGCCGGTTTCGTAACTGTCTTCCACCACCACCTTCCAGGACTTGCGGTCCTGGGGAGGAATGCGGCGAAGAAGGTCTCCTACAAAAGCGTCGTAATGCTCCGCGACATAGCGGCGGCTCATCTTGTCCACCTCCAGTCCGGTGCCTTCGCGGACGGCGGGAGAATTGGAGACGCCGGTGCTTTCCATATAACTGACGAGCACCGTCCAGCGGCCATCAGGCGCCTTCCAGCGGAGTTCTCCATCCACCAGGCAATCCGTGATATCTCGCTGAAACACCGGATCCACGCAGTAGCGGTAGTTTACGTACTCGGGATGGTCCCACAGATAGGCGTCCCACAGGGGAAGCGGGTCCTGGAACATCTTGGCCAGGCTCTTCTCGGCATAGTGGGGCAGAAAGGCCCGTTGGGACAGCGTAACCGTGAAACTGCCCTCGGAAGGGGTTTCCAGCCTCAGCTCAAACGTACCGCTTTCTCCGGTAGGGAAACTCTCCACCCAGGGAGCCAGGGGCCGGAAGCCCACATTGGGGTTCAGGTTGTGCCGATCGAAGGTAAAGGCAGCCACCTCCCGGCCGTTGCAACGGAGCGTCACGGGCGTCCGCTGCTCCCCGTCGCTTTCCAGCACAAGGCTGTGCACCGGAAAGGGAACCTGCATTCTGAGAACAGCCGGAACGCCCCGGCGGGTGGTGAGCTGCCAGCTTCGGGAAGCTCCCTCCACCGTGCGGAAGGCCTGGATGTCCACAATCCGGTCCGGCGGCACATCCGGCAGGGCCAGCCGCTGTTCGCAGCCATTGCCCTCCACCTGCTGGAAATGTCCCTCGAGGTATTTCATACTCTGCTCCGGGCTTATCCAGGGCCCGCCCGATTGGCTCCAGCCCGGGCAGTTGAAAAGTCCTATCTCTATCCCCAGTTCTCCGGCGGTTTTCATTGCCTGGTGGGTTATTTCCAGCCACTCATCCGAGAAAAGGGGAACGGGACCGTCGCCCTCGTCAATCCCCTGATTGCCGATGAAAGCGCGGTTGATGCCCACCCGCTTCATCGCCTCCAGGTCTTTCACCACCCCCTCCCTGGAAATGTAATTGTCCATCCAGTACCAGTAAACGGCCGTCCGGACAGAGTCGGGAATGTTCCGGAATCCCTCTTCTATCTGTGCAATCCCCACGTTTGCATCCCTGCCGCAGGAGAGCGGCAGAAGCAGCAGGGACAATCCCAGCAAAAGCAGCGGCTTTTTCATTTTACTTCACTTTCACGTACAGGACACCGTGTGAAGGAATCTGGTACACGGCATCGGTAGGGATGTCTTTTTGGCGCCAGAGATCGCGTACGGTATCGGCTTCGATGCCGATTTTCTCCAAGGCTCCCTTGAGCAGGGTTGGCATAACGGCATCGTTCAGATTGAAGATGCCCACGGCCTTGCCGCCGTCATAGAGTTCGCGGCTCCAGATCTGCACGTTGTCCTCCACCACGTCCTGGTGGGCCTGTTTTCCCAGGATATCCTGGTTCACGGCATTCACCTCGTTGTTGCAAAGGAGGTTGAAAGTGAAATCGTCAATCTGGTCCAACGGGCAACCGATGAGCATATTGGCGGCCAGCAGCGACCAAAGGGAAATGTGGGTGTACTGCTCGTCCGGGGTGAGGCGGCTGTCCCATAGACGGTCGCTCCAGCCCACCTTGCCCACCACCAGCATATCGGGGTCGTTCCAATGGCCGGGGCCGGCATAGGGATGAAGCCCGGCCTGCCGGACAAAACCGATGTCATAGAGGGAAGCCCAGGTATCATTGATGTCTCCTGTGGTACGCCAGGAGTTGGCATCGACATAGGCGCCCCACTCCCACACATTGGCCATACCGTACTGGCAAAGGGAATAGAAAATATCGCGGGGCTGCTCACGAAGATACTGCTGCATCTTCACATAGGGACGCAGGTAGGCGGCGGAAGAGTGGTCGCTGCTGGCGCTGAAAACCTTGTTGTAGCCGCACCAGTCGTATTTGAGATAGTCGATGCCCCATTCGTTCCAGGTTTTGGCATCCTGCTCCTCGTGGTCCAGGGAGCCCAGATAGCCGCCGCAGGTGTGGCTTCCGGGGCTGGAATAGATGCCCAGGCGGAGTCCGTTTCCGTGCAGCCAGTCGGCCAGGGACTTCATATCGGGGAACTTCTCGTTGGTGAGGATGGTGCCGTCAGGGGCACGGTGATCGGCCTCCCAGGCATCGTCGATGTTCATATAACTGTAGCCATAGTCAGCCAGGCCGCGGTTGATGAGGGCGACGGCCGATGCCATCACCTTCTCCTGCGACACGCTGGTGCCCCAGCAGTTCCAGGAATTCCAGCCCATCGGCGGAGTAAGGGCGATTCTTCCGCCCACCTTGAGGGTAAAGGAGGCGCGGGTGCTGCCCTTGGCATTGGTGGCCGTAAAGATAAGCGGATAGTCGCCTTCTTCTTTGACGCTGCCGCTGAGAACCCCTTTCTCCGGATCCAGCACGACACCTTCGGGAAGCCCTTCCACCTTGTAGGTCATAGGCTTCTCACCGGAGAAAGCCAGGCGGAAGATCACCGGGGAGCCGGGCCGTACACCAAATACCAGCGGTCCGTTGTAACGGGGCGTAGCCGGAGCCGGCGGGGTGAGGATGTAGGGGGCGCATACATTGGCTTCCAGGTAATCGTCAAACCTGTTGTCCCGATAGATGAAGACCAGGCGGATCCCCTCCCGGAGAGTCTGGGAGAAAGTGAGGTCGCTCTTGCCGTCCAGACGGACTTTCCAAGTCTTGGAAGACAGGATTTCATCCGTATGGACATCCTTTATCTGCGCCTCCACCGTGCCGCTGGTCTTAATACGGCTGCTGACGGTGGCCACGCATTCCTGATTCTTGCGTTCCAGGAAGATGCTTACATAGTCTTTCAGCTCCGGTTTGGCGATATAGACGGGATGCTCATAGAATCCTCCCGGTTCACCACCGTTGTATACCCGGACGGCAATGATGTTTTCCTTGTCCCAGCGAACCCGTTCGGGGGATACCACATAACGGCGGGGGGTATCCCACTTTCCTTCGAAACCGCCTTCCTCCTTGGGGAAGCGGCCCGTCTTCCCCACCAGATGCCCGTTGAGATAAGTCTCATCGGTGTCGTCGATGGGCCCCATATCCAAAAGTATATCTCCGGTGACGCCCCCTTTCAGGGACGAAGGAATCACCGTATGGAGGCGGTACCAGCCAAAATTGTTGGGGTTCTTGACACCCTGCTGGGTCCAGTTTTTATCCAAGGCAAGCATCTGCCAGGAACTGTCTTCAAAATCAGCCTTCTGCCAGGAGGGGTTGTCTCCCTTGCAGAAACGGCCGCTTTCTACAGTGACAGATTGAGCGCCGGCCGGCTGTGCCATTACAAGTGCGGTCACCAGCAGCAGGACGGAAAAAATCTTTTTCATAACAAGACAATAGTTAATGTTTTACAAGATAGACAGTTTCAGGGATTGCATCTCTTTTGTTTTCGCTAAAAAAACTTTGAGAAATGACAATCCCTGAAATTGCCTTTTTTATGAAAAGGGGGCAGCGGGAATCTTTCCGCCACGAAGCGGAAAAAAATTACTTCTTTTCTCCCAAATCCAGAATTCGCACATTCCGGATTTTAAGCCCTGAACCGTGACCGCAGAAAGAAATGTAGCCCTTGCGGTTGAAAAGCCCCGGATGCGCACGGCCATCGACAGTGGTCTTCCGGCCGCCCGCGGTCACCTTCCGGACATCGGCGTCCGTAATCAGCTCTCCGTTCACCGTCACCTTAATACGGTCTCCTTCCACCACGATCTCTTCCGTGCTCCATTCTCCCAAAGGTTTGTGTTTCACGCGTTTGGCAGGAACGATTCCGTAGATGGAACCGTGGGTCTGGTAATCTTTCAGCCAGCCGGCATAGGCCGGAGCGTCGTGGTCCAGAATCTGCAGTTCGCACATCCCCTCATAGGCGGCATCCACATTTTCGGGGGTACGGATGCCCACGCCGTTGTTCACGCCCTCTTCCAGGAAACAGAACTCGAAACGAAAGACAAAGTTTCGGTACTGCTTGTTGGTGTACAGGTTTCCCGTGCTGCCGTAACGGGCCGACACCAGGATGGCCCCGTTCACCACGGTATAGCCTTCCTTGTCGCCGTGCCACTTGGAAAGGTCGCTTCCGTCAAAGAGCATTTCGAAGCCCCGGGCCTTCTCTTCGGCAGTGAGCTCGCTCCGCGGGGCGGGCTTTGCCTCTGCGAGCATCTTGCCGATCTCGTCCACTGCATAGCCGTCATCGGCCAGGCCACGGGAACGATAGAGGTCGGCGGCTTTCTCCAGGCTGCACTTGAAGTCATCGTAATTGATTTCCTCCTTGCACTTGGACGCAATCTTGCGGACAGCATCGGCCGCAGCATAACGCACAGCATCGGCATTGTCACCCAGATACTTGCCGACCAGAAGGAAACTCTTCATCAGCGGCATATCGCCCAATTTTCCAAGGGCCGACACCTTCACGGCCGGATCGGATGCCCGCGAAAGCACTTCGGCGAAGCCCAGCCGCTTCACGTCATCATTCTTCTCGAACTGCGAGAGAAGGGTCGCGTAACGGTCCAGGTACTTGTCGGCCTCCTTTCCTCCTTCACGGGCCGCAGCGAGCACATCTTCCATCACGGAAGGGACCTGCATCCCAAAGAGGGCTTCACGGGCCGATGCATCCTGCTGCGCCGCCTCCCGGAGCACCTTCGCCGCCGCTTCGCTATTACCTGCGGCAAGGACCGGATAGAACTTCTCCTTGTGAACGGCGGACGAAAGATATCCCTTCAGCTTTTCTGCTTGAGCTTCAGGCGTTTCCGCATGAAGCGCATAGACAAGGGCTTTCTGGAGGGGCTCCGTGAAGGGTGCGGCGGAAGCATCCAGCAGGGCGGCAATCCCGTCCGCCTGCGCCACGGTGGCCATTCCGTCCAGGGCTTTTGCGGCAAACAGATTACCGGACGCAGCCAGTTTCTGCACCTTCGGGGCCAGATCCACCAGATGACGCTTGGATGCCAGGCGGAGAAGGTTCTCCAACTGCAAGCCGTTCACAGGGGCATCCAGCGCCTTAGACACCGGATCGGTCACGTTTCCCTCAAAAGTGGCCAGGGCGGCAAAGGCGGCATCGGCCTTGTCGCCGGAAAGGGCGGCCACCAGCGCTTCGGCCGCTTTCCCGCCACCGAGGATACCGGTGGTGCGGATGGCCGTCTCTCCCAGTTCGTCCGGGCTCCAAATGCTGCCCAGAACAAGGGGAAGGGCGCTCTTGACTTTCTTCAGGCCAATCCAGTTGAGCACATCCGTCCGGGCCTCGCCGGAAAGGGTGGCATACGCTTTTTCCAGCGCTTTTGCCAGGGTCTCCCCATCATATTTTTCCGCAGCGGAGAGGGCGGCATTGCGGTAGGGACGGTCACCGGTCCTGAGGGCATTCACCACCAGCGTAGGATCCGGAGCAGACCGTTCGATGACGGTCTTCACGGCAGCGCAGCGGATACCGGAATTGTCGTTCTTCAGAAGGCTCCTGGCCGCCTTCACGGCGTCCTTGTCGCTGAAGTTGTTCAGAAGGACCATATAGTCCGGCAAAGACTGGCTCTTCAAATACTTGGCAGAGGCCTTGCTGCCGATAACGCCAAGAGTCCGGGTGATGGCCTTCTTCTCGTCCACCTGCGCATTTTGGGCCCATTGAAGCAGGTACGGTTCGGCCTCACGGAGCCCCCGGTCGGCCACGGCGCCGCACAGGAGCGCCTTGTCGGCTCCTTCCGTGCGGATCAGGTCCATCAGCGCCTTATCCCCGCCGGGAAGCGCCGCCAGCGCGGCAATGGACATAGGAGCGCAATAGGCATCGTTCACATAAAGAAGGTAAAGGCCGATGTCGGACTCCTGGGCCAGCGGATATAGTTGCTGGAGAAGGAAAGAACGGGCAACAGCGTCATCGCACTGCAGGATTTCCCGCTTCAGGGCATCCCGTCTGGCGAAATCCTCCGCCGGTTGTCCAAAAAGGCTTCCTGCCACAATCAAAAGAGCAGAAAACAGGGCTATCATCTTTTTCATAAGGCACTGCAATTAGATCATCGAAGCCCAAGGGGCACGCATAGGTTGATGGATGAGGTGATTGGCGGCATCGTCGCCGACAAAGCGCTGGGTGAGCGGGTCGAAGTGCAGCGTCCGGCCCAGACGCAGGGCGCAGGCGCCCATATTCACCACCGTGGCGCTGTGATGGCCGATGATCTCGTCCAGGGCGAAGTGCTGGCGGTTGCGCACGCACTCCAGGAAATCGGTATGGCGGGGAGCCGGGTCGGGCAGGGAGTTGATGACATCCCAGACATGGGGGATAGTACACTCGAAGCCCTTGTACACTTTGCCCAGCGGGCCTTCGATGTAAGGGACTTTTCCGGGGCTCTCGTACCCCTCACCTTCTAGGATAATGCGGCAGCCGTCGTCATAGGTGTAGGTGACGCTGCGCCAGGTGCCCACGGCATCGGGATGCTGCGGCGGGGCGTCCACCTCCACCTTCACCGGGAAAGTGTCATCCTTGCCCAGAATGTACTGGACAGGGTCTATGTAATGCTGTCCCATATCTCCCAGGCCGCCCGACTCGTAGTCCCAGTAGCCGCGGAAGGTTCCGTGCACCCGGTGCGGATGATAGGGCTTGTACGGGGCGGGACCCAGCCAGAGGTCGTAGTCCAGTTCGGCCGGAACGGGCTGGGGAACCAGGTCCTCGCGGCCCGTCCAGTAGAACTTCCAGGCGAAACCCGTCGCCCCCGAAATGCGGACGGTGAGCGGCCAGCCCAGCAATCCGCTGGAAACCAGCTTCTTGAGAGGCTCCACCGTGGTACCCAGGCCATAGAAAGTATCCTTGAAACGGAACCAGGTGTCCAGGCGGAAGATGCGGCCGTACCTGGCTACGGCCTCCACCACTTTCTGCCCTTCCCCGATGGTTCGGGTCATCGGTTTCTCGCAGAAAATGTCCTTGCCGGCCCGGGCGGCCTCGACGGCCTGGATGCCGTGCCAGTGGGACGGTGTGGCAATGTGGACGATGTCAACGTTGGGGTCGTGAATGAGGTCGCGGAAATCGTGATAGGCGGCGAGGGTGGTGCCAAATCGTTCCTTTCCAGCTTCCAGGGCCCGGTTGAGGTGGTTCCGGTCCACATCGCAGACAGCCACGAGGCGGCACTTTTCGTCACTGGCAAAGTGCAGGTTGGACATCCCGATACCGCCTACGCCAATGATTCCCCGCGTAAGCTGGTCGCTGGGGGCCACATACTTTTTGTTGCCCCCCAGGGCGCCAAATACATTTCTGGGCAGGATGGTCGCGGCCACGATGCCGGCCCCCGCTTTCTTGAGGAATGATCTTCTTGAATCTGCCATAGGGTTATCGTATATTAGTGATTAATCGGTCCCGTGCATCCAGCGGGGTTTCAAGGGTGTGCCGTCCGGATTGCAGTTTTACGGGGCTTTCCGAAGCGGGCATCCACACGCTGGCGTGAGAGCCTTCGGGAACCTGTAGCGTGAGACGGAAAATCCTGTCTTTCCTTTCCCAGTGCACGGCGACGACACCTTGCGGAGTCTCGGTTTCATAGCTCACCCACTCCAGATCCCCGAGCGGGAGCGGCTTCACAAGGATGTGCCTGTAACCGGGCTCGAGAGGGTCTGCCTGCAGGCCCGCCAGATGGGTGTACATCCAGGAGATACCGCCTCCGAACATAGGGTGGTTGCGGGACGCTTCTCCGTCCCACTGCTCCCAGAAAGTATCGGCCCCCTGTTCTATCCAGTGGCCGTATGAGGGATAGTCGGTTTGCGTCATAGCCGTGAAGGCCATCTCCCCGAGGCCGTACTCGCACAGCATATCGAAGAAAAGCTGAGTGCCGAAAATGCCGGTGTTCAAGTGTCCGCCGTTGGCCTCGAATTCTCTTTTTACCGTGTTCAAGACAGCTTCGCGGCGTTCCTCGGGCACCCCCATATGCAGGGCGAAGAAATTGGCGCCGTCGTTGTCTCCGTAGCTTTCCGCCTCCTGGTGGTAGAACACCCTGTGGAAGGCTTCGCGGACCTCTTCGGCCAAGGCCTCATAGCGGGCCTCGTCGGCCTCCTTTCCCAGGGCGCCGGCCGAAAGCGCCATATATCTGGCGCACTTCCAAAGGAAATACGTATGCACCAGGGCGTCCGAGGGCAGGTTGTAGGCCGGGCACCATTCTCCCAGATTGTTCCAGTAGAAGGGATTATCCCTCGAAGGCATCTGCTGGTACATGATCCCCTCCTCCGTTCTCCAGCTTTCCATATATCTCAACTGCAGGGCCATCGCCTCGTAATGCTCCTGAAGCACGGAAATGTCTCCGTAATGGAGATAGTGTTCCCAGGGCATCAGGGTCATCGCCGCACCCCACGGGACTCCGCCGCCGCAGCCGGGATGCCAGGGGGCGCCGTTGGGCACATAGCCGGTTTCGGTATCCTGACAATCCGACATATCCCGCAGCCACTTGCGGTAGAAGCGGTTGGCGTCAAAATTGTGCATCACCGTCACGCAGGCCACCTGGCCATCCCCGGTATAAGGTCCTTTTTCGCGATGCGGGCAATCCGTGGCCACCCCCAGGTGCATATTGTCGGTCTGGGTGCGTTTCCAGATTTCGTTGATTTTCACCAGAAGCGGATGGGAACAGTCGAAACGGGCGCTTTCGCGGATGTCGGAATGGACCACCTCGGCCCGGATGTTCTCGGCCTTGAGCGTGCCGGGCCAGCCCCAGACCACCACTTTCCGGAAAGTCCACCAGCAGAAACGAGGCGCATAGGAGGCCACGGGACCTCCGGCGCAGATGTATTTGTAAATGCCGTTGTAATCCTTCCCTTCCACGGGATGCTCTACGGTAATGACCCTTCCTTCAGGCGCTTCAAAGTCCAGCAGCCGCACCCAGCCGGTCACATAGTCTCCAAAATCCACCTCCCAGCGGCCATCGGGTCCGTGGACGATGGAGACGGGTTCCAGCACCTCCATCACCTTGTCGGGCGGACCGTCCTGCAGACACAGTTTTCCGTCGGGGGCTTTCCGGAGGACGGCCGCTTCCCACTCCCCGGCATTCTCGCGCCGGGCGTCGTAAATCTCCCCTTCAAAAAGGTCGTTCATCACGATGGGGCTCTGCCGGACACGCCAGCTGGTATCGCTCACGACGGTTTCCTTGCGGCCGCCGGCATACTCCAGATCCACCTGACAGATGAGCCGGGGTGTACCGTAAGGAGCCACCCAGCGCCGTTGTCCGGAGGCAAAAAAGCCATTGCCCAGGACAACTCCCAGGGTGTTTTCCCCCTCCCGGAGGGCCTCCGTGATGTCGTAATTCAGGTAAAAGACCCGGAAGGCGCGCCAGTGGGTGTCATCCACCGGAATCCCGTGCTTCTGATAAGGGAGCGAGGGTCTGTGACCGTAAGAGGTCTCGTTGGGGGTGAGCACCTCATCCCCTATTTTCTTCCCGTTCACATAGAGTTCGAAAAAACCCAGGCCGCTGATATGCGCCGTCGCCCTTTTGACCTTTCCTTCCAGGACAAAGTCTTTCCGGAATTCGGGGGCGGACAGCAGGGTGTCGGCCCGGTACGTCTCCCCTTCCCAGGGAGCGCCTATCCAGCTGGCCTCCCAATGCCGGATGTCGGGAACCGTCACATCGACGGCCATCGTGCAGGCCGTAAGCAGAAAAGCAAGAAAAAGAAATCTAAGGTTCATATAAGTGGTATTTCAAATAAACTGACAATGTACCCAGGAAGCGGCTGACGGGTTCTATCCAGATTTCGTGGGCGGTGGCGTGGGCCGTTCCGTTCCAGAAGGGCCGGTCATCGTGAAAGCTGTCCATTCCCACCGGCAACGCTCCGGCGATGTTTCGCGTACAGTACACGAAGTTGGGGGCGAAGTTGTATCCCACCCCGTACATCAGACTGGAAGAGAAGGGATTGCGGCCCAGCGTCCATTCCAGCTGCGTTTGTACCAAGTCCATTGCTTCCCGGTCTTCCAACAGGGCCGCCGCCTGCGCCAGGGCCCAGGCCTGGGAGAGATGGAAATGGGTGGCGCCGTGAAAGACGTGGTTTGTCCAGACGGGGAAGGTGCGCATCACATAGTGTTCACTCACCGGCGTTCCGGGCTGCTCGCGGGTTTGCTCGCGGGTAAACACCCCCGCCGGCAAAAGATAATACGGGGCCGACAGTTCGCTGCCGGGCCTCAGGTAGGCCTCCAGATACAGCCGCGCCGCCTCCTTCCAGGGGGCCGACTGCTGCGGAAACACCTCGGCAAGCGTCGAAAAGGCCAGCATAGGGGCCTCGTTGAAGGCCGAATGGGAGTCCTGAAGAATGTGCCGGTGACGGCTATGGCTGTAAAAATAACCCCGGATGGGCATTCCGTCCACCTGGTCCTGTTCCTGACAGCGAAGCAGGAGGTTCGCGAAACGAAGGGCCGCCTCCCTATATTCCTCCCCCCCGAAATGCTTGAAGAGAAGGGCCGATGCCACGGCGCCCCAGGATGCTTCCAGATAAGAGGCTTCGTTCCATTCCAGGGCGTCCATCATGGCCTTCCAGTCTTCCCTGGCAGCCTTTTCAAAGGCTTGCCTTTCGGATTTTGTCAGGGGGAGCGCCTCCAGCGCCCTGGCCAATACGGCAACGCCCAGGAAGGTCTCCCAGGGGACGAAAGAAGCGGGGGAAGATACGTCGTCCAGCGTTCCCAACTCGTTGTCGGAATAATACCGGAGGGTATTCCAGCTGTGATGCCAGCCCTCCGGGAAGCGCACTTTCAGGAGCCAGTCCACTCCCCAGCGGGCCTCTTCGGCCATCCTTTTCCGGATGGACCGGGGAGCCACTTCCAGCGCAGCGAGCAGGGCGTAGCAGCCATAGGCCGTGCGCCAGAACCCCTGGGAGAGGTCTCCGGCATCGTGCCAGCCGCCGTTCACGACGATGGTCCTGCCATCCCGGAATGCCTGGGAATCGGCGTGACACACGTCGTGAATGCCCTCCACGGGATAGCCGCAGCGCTGGCAGAAATAGAAATTAAGCACATTCCAAAGCGGTTCTTCCCACACATCGGGGCCGATGGGGAAGCTTTCGGAAAGGAATTCCCCATAGCGGATGCGGTACTGTCCAGCTTTCCGGAAACGGCTGAAATCCAGCTCCATAAAGCGATTTCCCTTGTGGGAAATCTCCCGGGCTTCCCCAGTATAGACCGTCTTTCCCTTCCGGTTGACCAGGGAGAAGTTCCCTTCTGCGGAAGGACCGGCCAGCGCCAGCTTCCGGGCCCCGGGCAGGTAGCCCGTATGGGCGTAGGCAAATTGACCGGAGGGCAGGTTCCAGCCCTCATAATGGTCCGGTTCTACCCGCTGCAGTTCCAGGCGGTCAAAATCAATGGTCACATACTCTTCTCCGATGGCACGGTCGTATCCGGTGCAGGTCTGACAGAGTTCAAAACGCAGCACGCGGTCCCTTTTGAGGGCCTCTATCTCCCACAGCAGTTGCACCCATTTTCCCTGCGGGATGTCCACATTGGTCTCCCGGCTGGGCGTGAGGGTCCCGTCCGGGGTATCCGTAATCAGGTCCAGGGCAAAACTCACATTGGGATTCTTGGAAGGATGGATGTACGCCCAAAGGGAAATCCGGTTGTAGGCACTCCAGTCCTGCGGCGTGTCATATTCCAGTGCCACGCAGGTCCAGCCGCCCTGTTCTCCGCCAAAGGTATCCCAGGGGGTCCGATAGGTGGCCAGACTCTCCCGGTCTACCAGGGAAATCCGGTGCCGGAGTGCCCGGCTGCCGTCCTTGCAGTTGTCCCGGGTATAGCAGATTTCCGGTTTCCCCTCCCGGACTGTCCATCGGCCCTCCTGCTCCATATCGTCCAGAAGAAGCGAGTCCAGCACCTCCTTCGTCGCCCAGCGCGACAGCATCGAGCGGCTCTCGTCCACAGGCAGCGGAAAACGACGGCCGGCCCTGTCCCCGCAGGAAACGGCCAGCAGCAAGCTACACACGCAAAGTAATCTCCTCATAGAGCCATCTGTCATTTCAAAATGAATCGGATTCTTACAAATATACCCATTTTTTGCCATTGGAACAAGAGCCCGCGGCCTTTTGCCGGAAGCGGGGTGCCGGGTATGGAAAAACACCGCTGCAAGAAGGCTTTCTGCAACGGTGTTTCTTTCTTCCGGAAGGAATTTCAGAACTTGAAGGGCACTTTCTTTACACCGGGGCCATAAATGGTTTTGAAGTCGTCCCGCATCGAGATGACGTGATAACCTGCTTCGCGCCACTGCCTGCCCAGGGCACGGGCGATGAAGCGGTCGGAACCCGATACGACATAGGAGGTGAAACCATAATCCTTCAGATAATCGAACACCTCCAGCATCGGCTTGTAGAAGCTTTCTCCGTAGGTCATGCCGGTAAAGCCGTTGGCCGGGGTGGAAGCATAGGATTTTACATAGCTGTCGAACTCTGCCAGCGTCAGGCCCGAGTAAGCCTTTGCCGCCGCCCGGGCGTGAATCAGTTATTTCTCTCACCTATTATCCCTCCGGCAAGCTTCACCCGGCCGACGGTGATGCGCTCGTCGGCATTCTTGCCCAGCCACACTTCAAACCAGCCTTCCTCCACGCGCTGGACCATATCGGCATCCCAAAGGGAAAAACCCCGGTACGGTACTTCCAGTTCCACTTCCCGGCTTTCTCCGGGAGCCAGGGTAATGCGCCGGAAGGCGGCCAGCTGTTTCATAGGACGCACCACGGAGGCCAGTTCGTCGCGAAGATAGAGCTGGACCACCTCGTCGCCGGCCACGGAGCCGGTGTTGGTCACGGTCACTTTCACTTTCAGGGACCGGCCTTCTTCCAGCGTTTCAGGAACTTCGAAACCGCTGTAGGCAAAACTTGTATAACTGAGTCCGTAGCCGAAAGGATACAGCGGCGAACCGTCGTTCTCCACATAACCGTAGCCACGTCCGCTGGGTTTGATGGAATAATAGTAAGGATTCTGGCCGATATTGCGCACCCAGCTGAAAGGAAGGCGTCCGCCAGGGTTGCGCGCCCCGGTGAGGACATCGGCCACGGCCCGTCCGCCCTGCTCGCCGGAATACCAGGCTTCCAGCACCGCTGCGGCACCGTCCACCCAGTCGGAAATGTCGATGACCGCCCCGTTGTGCAGCACCACGACCACCGGTTTCCCTGTAGCGATGAGCTCCCGCACCATTTTTTCCTGGTCAATCCGGACGTGGTTTTTCTGCTGCGCTCCGATGATGACGCCCCCCTCTTCCCGGCGGACGTTCATCGTGGCCGAAGGAAGGGCGAAACTGCTGCGGTCGCTACCCTCCTCTTCTGTAATGGAAGGGAAAAAGAGCAGCACGTCGCAGCCGCGGGCTACCGAGGCCACCTCCTGTCCCCGGCTCAGGACCACCTCGCCGCCATAGGCGGCCTTCAGACCCTCGTAAGGGGTTATGGCACCCTCGCCGTTCCAGCCGCCGTATCCTCCGCTGTAGTCTCCCAGGTTCAGTTCATCCGCCGCAGGGCCGAAGAGTCCGATTCTCCCCGTGCCCTTCAGCGGCAGGATGCCGTCGTTTTTCAAAAGGGTCATCGCCTTGACGGCGCTCTCGTACGCCAACTCCCGGTGCTCCGGGGTGCGGACCGACTCATCGGCCCTGTCAGCCTCCACAAAGGGATGGTCAAAGAGGCCCAGTTCGAACTTGAGGGTGAGGACGCGGCGGACGGCTTCGTCCAGGACAGGCATCGGGATGCTGCCGTCCTCCACCTTGGAAAGAAGGCCGGCCGATGTGTTGTGCAGCTGGAGGTCCAGGCCGCCGCCCAGGCACATCGCCAGGGCGTCTTCTTCCGTCAGGGCCATCCGGTGCGCCTTACTGACGATATCCACGGCGCCATAGTCCGATACCACGATGCCCCTGAAGCCCCATTCCTTTTTGAGGATTTCGTTCAGAAGGCGGCTGTTGCAGGAAGCCGGAATGCCATCCACGGAGTTGTAGGCCGACATGATTCCCCGGGCGCCGCCTTCCTGGACGCAGGCGCGAAAGGGTTCCAGATACACTTCCCGCAACTCCCTCCATGAGGTGACGGAAGCGAAGGAGTCGTGTCCTCCTTCGCCGTAATTGTCCACAAAATGCTTGGGGGTGGCCACCACGCCGCCTTCCTCCAGGGCTTTCACATAGGCTACGCCCATCCGGGAATTCAGGAGCACGTCCTCTCCGTAGCTTTCCTGTCCGCGGCCCCAACGCTGGTCGCGGGTGATGTTGACCACCGGCGCATAGACCTGGCGCACGCCCACGGCACGAAGTTCCCGTGCCACAACCTGCCCCACCCGGTAATACAGATCCGCATCGAAGGTGGCCGCCATAGCGATGCTCTGCGGAAAGCAGGTAGCGTCTCCCCACTGCGCCCCGTGAAGGGCTTCTCCGTGCTGGAGCACCGGAATGCCCCAACGGCTGGCTTCCATCGAGCGACGCGTATCCTCGTTGATGGCCTCGGCCTTGGCCTTCGGGCTTGCCCCCGGCATAAAATGCCCCACATTGCGGACGTGGCCCTTGCGGTAGTCCCGCCGGTCATAAAATTCCTCCATGAACAGCAGCTGGGCGCTGATCTGGTCCACCTTCTCTTCCACGGACATCCGTTTCATCAGGTCCCGGACCCGCTTTTCCACCGGGAGGGAGGCATCACGGAATTTCATTCCGGCGGTGTTCTCCCGTTTGACGCTGAGCGGCAGACGATGCTTGCCGGGGCCGAGGGTCTTGCTGACCCGGGTTTCCGGCAGGGAAACCTCCGCGAGCGTTCCCCCGGGCACGGTAACTTCCATAAAGTTTCCGCTCCGGCTGTAGGTGACCGCGATGGTCCCCGCCACCGTGGGGAAGGAAAGGAAACACTCGTCAAAGACATAGGGATCGGGACGCACGGAGAACCGCTTCCAGGCGGGATCCAGCGGAACGACACCCAGCATCCGCGAAGGGAAGACAGACAACGGACCGCCGCTCCAGGCGTGGTTCACGCTGCCGCAGTCCCAGTCTCCGTTTACACCCACCCTCCAGGTCTCGAAGAGTGTGTCGTAGAAGGGATGGTTCACCATAAAGTCGTAGCGGCGGCGCTCCCGCTCCAGGGCATAATCCCCGTGGCCGATGGCAAAGAGTGCCTCCATAACGTACTTCTCCATATACGGGCTGGCAAACTCCTGGGTCTTCAGTACCTCATAGATGGCATCATACTGATCCCGGCCGGCCACACCGGCAAGAACCGCAAGGGCATTCACCCTGTCGTCGGGTTCCCCCTGGAATTCCGGGTGCCGGTAGAAGGAACCCGTCCAGGTTTCGCGCCGGATGGCTTCGCGAAGAGCAAGCATCCGGCTCCAGTAGGCGGCCCCTTCGTCGGGCAGTCCTATGGCGTCGGCCATATTCGAAATGCCTTGCAGGGCCAGCACGTACCACAGGTTCTGCAACATTCTCAAATCGCGGTTGTCACCCCAGTCTCCCCAGTTCCAGTCTCCTTTGTGCCATTCCACCAGGCCGTCCTCACCGATATGGTAGGTAGCCAGGTAACGCTTCACCGCAGGGTATGCATAGCGGATTGTTTCCAGGTCTCCGGTGTTCATATAATAGGTCCAGAAACCGTAATATCCCACGGCCGCCAGCATCTGGCAAGGCAGTTCCGACCTGTATTTTCCGGGAATGGGCGAGAAGAGGATATCGTCCGGGCGCTGCCAGTCGCAGAGCTCACGGATGCCTTTCCGTATCAGGGAATACAGCGAGGGAGAGTAGGTGTAGAAACTCTCTCCCAGGATGGTCACGATGTCTCCCCACCACTGGGCGCGTTCGCGTTCCGGACAGTCGAAGAAAGTGTCGCGGGAATTCACATAAATGGTCCTCAGGCCCTTCTGCCAAAAGCGGTTATAAAATTCCTCCGAGCAGGTGAAGCGACCATCGGGCGCGGCATCGTAACCAGTTTCCCGGTAGGCAAGGCCCGTCACGCGCGCACCATGCTCCACCGTCAGGATGATCCGCTGTCCGCTGAGCCAGCCCAGCGACTCGTAGGTCTGCCGGCCGGCTTTGGTGATGTACTCGGCCCTGAGGCACTCCACGCCCACTTTGGAGTGGTCGGTTTCTATCACAATCCGGTGCCCGCCGCTTTCGTCCTCTATCGTAAGGACGGGGGTCATCTGCATATTGTGGGGCAGCGTAGCGCGTACGGTATCCGCCTCGGCGCCGGATTTCGTCTCAAAGCTTATCTCCTTGATGCCGAAGTCCTTCCACTGGGGAATGGGACGCAAGTGCAGGCGGCCCAGGGTGTTTTCCCGTATTACCACCGGAGAGAATCCCTCCGGGGTGCCTGTCTGCCAGCCCTCCAGGTCTTTCCGGGCATCGAAGAGGATGTTGGATTCGGGAAGGCGGTAGTTGGGTTCGGGAAGATCCACGGCCGTCCCGTAAGCGGGATGCACGCGGCACATCCAGTCGTCCGGGCCGATGGCCGGACAGTCAAACCACAGCTGCGGGGTTCCGCTGTTCGAGTGCGAGAATCCTTCCTTTCCGAAAAACCACAGCAGCAGGGCCACCCGGTTCTCCCCCTTCTTCAGGTAGGGAGCCAGGTCCACGCTGTCGAAATAACTGTCCGCAGGGTTGGGGCCGCGTTTGAGGTTGCCTTCGAAGACCGCCAGCTCCCCGTTCACCCACAGCCAATACTTGCTGTCGGCGGAAATCCGGGCAAGGGCCTCGGAAGGAACCTTTTCCAGGTTCACATCCTTCCTGAATGCGATCCACTGGTTGGGGGCGTCCGTTGTCCCCGGACAGCCCATCGTATGGTCGATCTCCACGATTTCCTCCTTGGGAGGTTCCCACTGCGGACTGTCTTTCCCTCCGTCGGCCTTTCCGCCACAGGCGGCCAGGATGATCAGCGCTGCCAGCGCAAATCCCGTTTTCTTCATAGGCCCCTATTCAAATACTTCTATCACTTTTCCACGCCAGCTCTGCGGGGTTTCCAGATTCAGGATGCGGGCCACGGTGGCGGCCATATCGTACTGAATCATCGTCTCCTTGATCTGGTGGTTTTTCTTCACGCCCTTTCCCCAGATCACGAAGGGAGTCTGGATTTCCAGCTGGTCGTGTCCCCCGTGGTGGTGGCCGACGTGACCGTGGTCGGAAGTAATCATAATAATGCTGTCATCATAGATTCCGGCGGCCTTCACGCCTTCCACAATCTGGCGGACCCGTTCGTCCACCTTGGGTAGTTCGGCATAATACTCTTCCGAGCCCTGGCCGTAGGAATGGCCCATATGGTCCAGCGCATCGATGTGGATAAAGCACAGCACAGGCTTTTTCTCTGTGATGTATTTCACGCTTTCGGTGACAATGTCGTCGGGGTTCTGCGAAGCATTGGCAATCCGCTTGTAATAGTCCAGGCACAGGGTGTCGGCATAATTGAGGAAATCCCCCCACTCGCACACCACGCCGCATTCCTCTGCGGGACGCTGCTCTTTCATCAGGTGGAAGAAGGTAGGCTGCGCCTTGTGCTGCGTCAGGTACAAGGGCTCAAAAGTGGGATAGGGATCGTTGTTGGTGATTCCGGACGATTCGACCGGGGTGCCGTTCATCATTGCGGCCCAGTTGGCACCGCTGATGGATGGGAGTACAACCCGCTTGTTCAGGGTCCAGGAACCTTCCTGCATCATTTCACGGATAAAGGGATACTCCCCCTTTTCCATACACCAGGTACCCCAGCCGTCCAGGCCGATGACAATCACGTGGGAAGCCAGTTCTTTCCGGGTGGCCGGCTCACTGCAGGAAACAAGCATCAGCGCCGCTGCAAAAGCAAAGAGAATCTTTTTCATATTATTTCAGCTTGGTTATTCATAATAAAGCATCGCGGCAGGCAGGTTCGCATAATTCAAGCCTTCCCCTTCCAGGCCGATCTCCAGGTCTTCTCCGCCATAATTCTCCCAATACTGCACCTGGAGGCGGTGATAACCGGCACCCAGCCGATACCAGCCCTGGCGGTATCCGCCGCCGTCGCGGTCCACGTCCCAGAGGAGTTTCCCGTCCAGGAAGAGTTTGGCTCCGTCGTCACAGGCAAAGGAGAGCAGGTACAAGCCTTCCTTCTCGATTTTCATCAGGCCGCTGAACTCAAAGCCGAAGTGATCTTCCCGCTTTTTGCAGTCGGTAGAGAAGACGGGAGCAATGCCTCGGGCCTTCACGGGCGCGGCCAGCATCTCGGGAACGCTCATAATCTTATCGTCTTCGTGGTAGATATAGCGGAGACCATTCCCCTTGGGAGCGGCTTTCACCGCCTCAAAGCTGTCCAGCGCCGTCGGCTTTTCGGGCTCTTTGTAGTAATGGGGGTCGATGGGATCGCACTTGACACCGTTCCCGGGCGTGAAGTCCACTCCCAGAATGGAGGCGATGGTGGCGGCGAACTGCTTGGTGTAGAAGATGCCGTTGTCGGAGGTTTCTCCCAAAACGGGGATATCCTTACCAAAGGCAATGAACCAGGTCTGGTCGGCCCCACGGACACTGGCGCTGTGGCTGTTGAAGGCCTCACCATAACCGCGGCCGTGGTCGGTAGTGAGGATATAGCTGGTCTTTCCCTTGTAGTACGGGTCGGACTCGCAAAACTCCACGATGCGTCGGATGAAAAGATCGGTCCAGTGAATGGCATCCATATAATGGTCATACTCACGGCTGTGGGCATATTCGTCGGTGTCTCCAAAACCTACGTAAAACACCTTGGGATGATCTTTCCGCAGGGTTTCCATCGCCATACCATAGGTGATGTAATCCATCCGCTCGCTGCCTCCGAAGCCTCCGTCCGGCGAACCGGCATCCATATCCTGAAGGATATCGGCCACATAACTTTGGGTGATGGCAGGCTCGTGCGCACTGCTGGCCGGGATAGCGCCGCGCTCGTTGTTGACAGCAAAACGGATGCTCTCCCAGGAGGAATACATCATTACTTTTCCCTTGTATCGGGGATCCTGGTTCACCACCTCCAGAACACTCTGGTTGGGATTGGGAATGGGGTCGTTGGAATTGATGCGTTCGTCATCGGCCCAGCCGCAGAACATTTCGCTGTAGCCGGGATAGGAGAAACTCATCTGGTTGTCCACCTGCATAAAGCTGTTCTTTTCGCGGTTTCCGATCAGGTAACCGTGCTCCGGAACATAACTCCAGACAAAGGGCATCAGGGCGCTGCGGCGCTCCTGAGGAGTTTCCCTCCAGTATTTGGACTGAAGGGCCGACGGATTCCTCACATACTTGGGGTTCCCCACCAGGGCCTCATCGGCCCCGGAAAAGAGTTCCTGCCAGCGCAGGCCGTCAAAAGTGATGATTACCAGACGGGGATCATCGTCCCCCTTGCTGCAGGATACCAGCGCCATCAACGCTACCGCCAACACGACGACAAATTTTTTCATATAACGATTCGGTTAGATTGTTTTTTTGCAAATTCGGCCGGTGTCATCCCGGTGAGGTTCTTGAAATTGCGGGCGATGATTTTGTAGTCCGTCCCCAGTTCATCGGCCGCCTGGAGGGGAGAAAGCCCGGTATTGATGAGGTCCTTCATCCGGTTCACGCGCGCACGGATAATATATTGATACAGAGAGATTCCAGTCTCGCGGGCAAAAGTGGTCTCCAGCATACGCCGGCTCATCGGGACAAGGTCCACCAGGCCTTCCACCTTGATCCTGTTATGCAAGTTCTCGTTTACGTAGTACATGATCCGCGAGATATACGGGTTTTCGTGGATGAAGGCGTCCGTGCTCTGCCGGGTGGTGATATAAGTAGGACAGACGAGGATGTCTCGGTAATGCTGTTGTCGTTCCTGGGGCGGGAAGGAAAGCAATTCCTCAATCAGGGCAGCTGCCTGGTAACCCGCCTGCTCCACATCCTGGTTGATGGAGGAAAGCTGGGGCGCACACATCTGGCATACGGAAGCGTCGTTGTCAACTCCCATTACCAGAATATCTTCCGGAATGCGCATATCCTCCCGATCCACCTGCGACACGGCTTCTATAATCTGATAGGCGATATTGTCGTCACAGCCCTGGACGGCCACCGGTTTGGGCAATTCTGCCAGCCACTCGGTAAGACTGGCAGTGTCGTACCACCAGACATCGTGCAAGCCGGTTTTCATCCGAACCGAAAGATGCGCCTCCGGTACACGCTCCCTGATCCGGGCGGCAAAGCCTTCCAGGCGCTCTTCCGACCAGACCATCCCGGAGATGCCGAAGAATGCGAAGTGACGTACGCCTTTCTCAATGAAATAGTCTGCAGCCATCTCACCGGAAAGCACATAGTCTCCGCTGATATTGATCAGGTCTGGGAAACGCTGTTGATAATCCTGTGCCAGGGTAAGAATTCCCTTCTCCTGAAAAACCTTTACATTGTCGCTGTTGCGGAACTGGCCG
>ONOH01000018.1 GCA_900319405.1 uncultured Bacteroidales bacterium
CGGCAAGGCCTTCGGCGGTGCCGTCGGCGGATTCACTACCGGCCGCAAGGAGATTATCGATATGCTTCGCCAGCGCAGCCGTCCTTACCTGTTCTCCAATTCCATTCCTCCGATGATTGCCGGAGCCGCCCTGGAAACCTTCAGGATCCTGAAGGAGAGCAACGCTCTTCACGACAAACTGCAGTCCAACGTGGATTACTTCCGTGACAAGATGATGGCTGCCGGATTCGACATCAAACCCACCCAGAGCGCCATCTGCGCGGTGATGTTGTACGACGCTCCCCTCTCCCAGAAATTTGCCGCCAAAATGGCCGAAGAAGGCATTTTCGTGACCGGTTTCTATTACCCCGTCGTTCCCAAGGGACAGGCCCGTATCCGCGTACAGCTGAGTGCCGCCCATGAGAAGGAACATCTGGACAAAGCCATTGCCGCATTTGTTAAAGTAGGGAAAGAGTTGGGCGTTATCAAATAACGCAGACAGAATAGATTAAACAGGGCTCCCGGAATTCTCTCCGGGGGTCTTTTTTTTCTTTCTTTCCCCGAAAATGACGAATTCGCTCATGATGAAGTTGAAAGCACCGCTGAAGCACAGGCCCAGCAGGTTGCAAAGGACTGGCTCCACCGTCCAGTCCTGGAACCAGTCCAGCGATACGAACAGGAAATGAAGGCCCTGCATCGCCACAAATTTGATAAGGTAGGCCCCTATGCTGGCGGCGTTGTACCCGGCGAAATGACGGAAAAAGGAACGGACCGAATACTGGCTGATGCGTTCTTTCCAGACAAAGAAATAGGCGATGACAAAATTGACCAGCGCAGCCACTTCAAATGAAATGGTGGGTGCTATCCAGAAACTGCCCCAGTAATTACCCGGGAAAACATAAGTACAAAGCAGCCAGTGCAAGCCCAGGTCCACAACGGTTCCGGCACTGCTAGTAAGTGAAAAAATGACGAATTTTCTCAGTATGTCTTTCCAGTTTAGGGGCTGCATAGGTTTAATACTAAATTGCAAATTTACAATTTTTTGTATATCTCGCAAAATTGAAGTAACTTCGCATATATCTATGAGTATGAAACCCATTATACCTCCTGTGGACCGTTCTTTGCTGGAGACGGAGCTTAATCAGGAAAGCCTGCTGCGGGAAACCAACCGCGCGGGCAACAAGTTGTATATTGTGGGGCCTGAGTCGGCTAACGTGATGCGGGAAATCGGACGCCTTCGGGAAATCGCCTTCCGAAATGACGGTGGAGGCACCGGAGAATCCCTGGACCTGGATAAATTTGACTTAAATCCCGCGTACGGCTATCATCAGCTGGTTTTGTGGGATCCGGATGCCCGGGAAATCATTGGCGGATACCGTTTCTGCATCTGCGACGATGCCATGTACGACAAATTCGGACAGCCTATCCTCACCTCTTCCCATATGTTCGAATTCTCAAAGAAATTCATCAAGGAGTATCTGCCTTATACGATAGAACTGGGAAGAAGTTTTGTTTCAATAGATTATCAAAGTTCCAAGGCCGGATCCAAAAGCCTGTATGCCCTGGACAACCTTTTTGACGGGATAGCCGCCATCGGCATCCTTTACAAAAAGAAAATCAAGTATTTCTTCGGGAAAGCCACCATCTATCGAGAATATCCGACCGAGGCCCGGGAGATGATTATGTGCTTCCTGAAAAAGTATTTCGGGAAGGGAAGCCGCCTCATCCGTATCCGGAAGGAGGTGAAGGTGTCCAATCCCGGGCGTTATGAGCGCCTGTTCAATGGGATGGATTTCAAGGAGGCCTACAAAGTCCTGAAGGCCGAAGTTATGAAGCTGGGGGTGTCCATTCCTCCGCTGGTAAACACGTATATGAACCTTTCCCCCACAATGATATTCTTCGGGACGGGCATCAACGACGAATTCGGAGACATCTACGATTCGGGCATTCTGGTCACGTTCAAAGACCTGTATCCGGAGAAGCGCCAGCGTCACGCCGATTCCTTTGTTCAGCTGGGCTGGCAACATCTGCGCAAGCTGTTCAACCGCCTGCAGCAAAGGAGAAAGACTATCTCCTCACTGTAATGTGAAAGCAGCTCTGCTTTTTCTCATATTTGATGTAGCACATTCCCGGGATGTTGTGGATATCCCGCAGTACCTGGCTTAAGGTGGCCCTCAAGTATTCCGGTGGAACATCCTCGTAGGGACGTCCACGAAGCTCCGGAACTTTTACATAGCTCCAGTAGGAGATGTCGAACGTAGTGCCATAGCGGTGTGTGGAGTTTTCGGAGGCGTTCAGGTTCCGCCGGCGTAGCCTGGTGACATCGGCCTCCGTGCGCAGGACGGAAGTCACCACCAGCTTGTTGGGGTTCAAACCCTTTGAAGAGAGCGAATCCAGGAAATTGCGTCCGATCAGGTCCAACAGTTCCTTGGCCGAGGGGATGAGGTATGGGATGGAGTGTGTCAGTGAGTCCACCACATAGCTGTCCGTATCCTCCAGTTTCACCAGCCGGTTCTTCAGGCTTTCCGCTGCATCACGGTCTGCTACGGGAGGTACGCCGATAGCCTGCGCCACCTGAAGCTGTATTTCGTTCATATCGTTGAATTCCCGGGCAAACTTGACATCGTATATTCTCACCGGCCGGTTGGGAATGGGTCCCAGGGCCAGCCAGGCTTCCTGTTCCTTGCGGAGCTTTCTGTGTTTGACACAACTTCTTACAGAAAAAAACAGAAGGAGCGCCAGGGATGCCAATACGATGCGAAAAGCGAGTTGAAGATACTTTTTGTCCATAAATACAAAGTTAGTAAAAAATAATTCGTACTTTTGCAGTGCATAAAAAATATTAGTCAGATCATGAGTGAAGAGACTAAACAGGCAGCCAGAATTCAGACTTCTATCCTGAACAGTTACGAAAAGAAAGTTTTGGTGTGGATGGCAGAGAGGATGCCGGCCCCCGTTACTTCCGATATGCTTACCTTCGTGGGGTTTCTGGGCGCTTGCATCGTGGCTGCCGGATATGCCCTTTCCAATCTGAATCTCCTGTGGCTGTGGCTGGCCAATCTGGGTCTTCTGGTCAACTGGTTCGGAGATTCCATGGACGGCAGTCTGGCCCGTGTCCGGCGCATCCAGCGTAAAACGTACGGTTTTTATATCGACCACAATGTCGATATCATCAACGAAACCATTATGTTCATCGGCGTGGGAGTCAGTCCGCTGGTGAATATGAGTTTTGCGATGCTGGCGCTGGTCGCCTATTTCATGCTCAGCATCTATGTCTATATCAACTGTCACCTGAAAGGAGAGATGAGACTCACCTATGCCGGTCTGGGTCCCACTGAGTTCCGGCTTTTGCTGGTGATGGTAAACATCCTGTTCATGTATATTCCCTGGCTCTCCAACTGGAAGCATCCCATCACTCTTTTTAACACGCATTTTATGGTGGGGATCTTCGACTATATCACCGTTGCCATCTCCATACTGCTGTTTGTGTTCTATCTGGCAGGTTTCTTCCGGGATGCCAGGTATTTCTCGAAACTGGACCCTCCCGTAAAAAAAGAAGAGTAGGATGGTTTTCGGTCCCGAACAAGCAGCCCATTTGTCCCCGATTTTCAAAGGAAAATGGGGAAAACTGCTATATAAAGCCGGAATGCGCCTGACCGGAATATACCACGTCAATGAGATTCACGACAATGTGGAAAAACAGGGAATCGCTCCGGGGCCCGATTTCGCCAAGGGTATCCTGGATCAGATGGAGGTGGATTTCCTGATTGGGAATCCCGATCGGCTCCAGTTTCCGAAGGGTGCATTCATAACCATTTCCAACCACGTGTACGGTCATTTAGACGGCATCTGTCTGGTGGATCTTATCGGTCACATCCGCCCGCAAGTAAAGGTGATGGTCAATGAATTCCTGATGTACATCTACGGACTTGCGCCCAACTTCATATCGGTAAATCCCACCGTTACCCGAAAGAGAATTACAGAGACCAGCATCAACGGAATCAAGGCGGCCCTGCAACATATCCGGGCCGGCGAACCGTTGGCCCTCTTCCCTTCCGGGGCCGTGGCCGATATCAAACCTCGCCAGGGATGGATTCTCAGCGAACGGGACTGGCAGGATGCCGCCGTCAAGCTCATCCGCAAAGCGCGCGTTCCCATCGTCCCCATTCGTTTTTTCGACCGCAACTCGTGGTTCTACTATGCGCTGGGACTCCTGGATTACCGTGTGCGCTTTGTCCGCCTGTTTCACGAGCTCTGGAACAAGCAGGGTACACATCCTCGCCTGGGAATCGGCGAAATCATTACCGTAGAGCAGCAGGACGCTGTTTCCGAAGACGAATTCAAGGCTTTTCTCAGAAGCAGCGTCTATGATATGCCGCTTCCGGAACATTATATTAATCGATCTGAATTATGGAAGTAAAAGTAGTACTTCTGACCGGAGGCAGTAGCGGTATCGGAGCTGCTACCGCCCATATTCTGGCCAGTGCAGGAATAAAAGTATATGCCGCAAGCCGCCGGGGAACCATCGACCATCCCCGGGAAGGCATCGTTCCCGTCGAGCTGGATGTCAACGACACAAGTCGTACCGAAGTCGTCGTAGCACAAATCGTGAAGGCCGAAGGACGTCTGGATGCTGTTATCTGCAATGCCGGAAACGGCATTTACGGTCCGGTGGAGGGAACCCTTGAGGAAGAAGCACGAAGCCAGTTCGAGACCACATTCTTCGGCACGTTCAAGACCATCCAGGCCTGTCTTCCGCAGTTCCGGAAACAGCGCTTCGGCCGAATCATCACCATCACTTCCGTGATGGCCATCCTGCAACTCCCCTATCAGGGCTTTTATTCATCGGCCAAAGCTGCGCTGCTGTCCTTGTCGCAGTCTTTGTCGATGGAGTTGAAGGGAACGGGCATTGAGTGCTGCAGCATTCTCCCGGGTGATGTGGCTACGGGGTTCACCGCGGCCCGCAAGATCAACAAGGCGGGAAGCGATCCCGGCTCTCCTTATCGCGAAAAGATGGATCGGAACCTGGCCAAAATCGAACACGACGAGCTGGGAGGAATGGCGCCCGAAGTGATTGGCCGCGCCATCCTGAAACAGCTCCGGCGAGAGCATATGGCGATCAGGCTTATCCCCAGGCTGGATTACAAGTTGATTGGGATGCTTGTACGTTTTCTCCCTGCGAAAACCGTGCTTTCCGTCGTTTCGCGTTTGTACAATTGATACATTATCCGTACTTTTGCATTTATGTTCAAGAAAGTATGGCTCTCCCTTGTACTGCTGGGAGCGGTAATTTGTGCCGCAGCCCAGACTACCCGCATCCGCGGTATCGTCCGCGACGCCGATACAGGTGAGGCCCTTCCTTTCGTGAGCATTTACTTTGATGGAACAACCATAGGAATCTCCTCTGATCTGGATGGCCGATACAGTCTGGAAACCCGAACGGGCGGAATCAAGATTCTTACCGCCTCGCTCATCGGCTATGAGAGCCAGTCCGTGGAGATTACTCCAGGAATCTTTTCGGAAATCAACTTCAAGCTCAGGCCGGACCCGAGACAACTTCAGGCCGCCCTGGTAAAACCGGACAACCGTTACATCAAATCCATCCTCCGTAAGCTGGACCAGAGCCGGGCCGTCAATGACCCCGAAAATGCCCCTGACTGGAATTCCCGCCTCTATACCAAGATCGAACTTGACGTCCAGAATATGGAGGACCTGCTTCGGCTCAGGGCGCTGAACCGCAACCTGGGCTTTATCCAGCAGTATTCCGACACCTCTGCCATCACGGGGAAATCCTATATTCCGGCGCTTATTTCGGAGAATGTGTCGGATGTCTATCATTCCCAGGATCCATCATTCCTGAGGGAAGTAATGAGGGCCAGCCGCATCTCCGGCCTGGAGGAGGACAATTTCCTGCGCCAGTTTACCGGATCCTATTTCCTGAAAACCAACTTCTATAAGGCCAGTATCGGCGTTTTCAACCTGGTTATTCCCAATCCTGCGGCCTCGTCATCGCAGATATTCTACAACTATTTCCTAGTGGACAGCCTGCAGGTGGAAGGACGCAAGACGTACGTTCTGCGCTTCCATCCCAAGAAACTGGTCACGTCCCCCACCCTGGACGGAGAAATGCAGATCGATGCCCAGGATTTCGGAATCCGTTCGGTCCGCGCCTCTCTTTCCGGGGAATCCAATGTGAATTGGATTCGTAACATCCACGTGGATATCCAGAACCGAAGGCTTCCAGACGGACGGTGGTTCTACGGAGAAGAGCGCCTTTTCGTCGACTTTTCGCTCACCTTGAACAATGACTCCCGCCTTTTGTCGCTGATGGCCAATCGGCATATGGTGTACGAATTGCCCTGCTTCGAGCCGGTGAATGATCCTGATGCCCTCACTTCCAAGGAAACGGTAGTGATGCGCGATGTCGTGGCGGGGGATCCGGAATACTGGGAGAAGGCCCGTCCCTACCCCCTGACCCAGCGGGAACAAGGCATTTATGAAATGGTGGACCATATCCAGCAGCAATCTTTCTATAAATGGACCTACGGTATCGTCCGCACCTTGGTGGGGAACTACCTGGAGGTGAAACCCTGGAAGGTGGAATTCGGCCGATATGCGCAGACCTTTTCCTACAATGATATGGAAGGGTTCCGTATCCAGCTAGGTGCTCGTACATTGAAGGAATTCTCCAAGAAAGTGCGTCTGAGCGGACGTCTGGCTTTTGGATTCAAGGACCTGCGCCCCAAGGGAGAGCTGATGGCAGAGTTTATGTTCAAGCGGGAACAGACCCGAAAACTGACGCTGGATTTCAAGCACGACTACGTCCAGTTCGGAGGAGGAAGCGTCTTCACCACACAGAATATGTTCTCCTCTTTCCTGGCGCGCCGGCAAAGCGAGAAGCTCAGCCTGATGCGTTCCATACAGGCAAAGTATGAACACGAATTTGCCAACTGGCTCAATACCACCCTGGAGTGGAACACCCAGAGAATCTGGAGCAACCGGCACGTCGCCTTCATCCGTCAGACAGACGGATTGCTGCAGGACAGTTTTTCAATGAACACCCTGCATCTGGGGCTCCGTTTCTCCTCACCGGACGAGAAGGTGAACCGCAATTTTTTTGTCAAGACCTATCTATTCTCCAAATATCCTTCCCTTGAATTAAATGTTACCAAGGGTTTCAAAGGACTCACCGAGGATGATTTCGATTTCTGGAAAACGACGGCCACACTTAACTGGAACGTTCCCTCCAGTGCTGTCGGTTTCGGCCATCTGTTCCTGGAAGGCGGTGCCATCTGGGGCAGTGTCCCATATCCTATGCTCAAACTGTACGATGCCAACCAGACTTTCTTCCTGGACCGCGGAACCTATTCCTGTATGGACTACTACGAATTCGTTTCGGACCGTTGGCTCGCCGGTTTTTACGAACACAATTTCAATGGCTTCTTCCTGGGGAAGATTCCCCTTGTCAAAGAACTGGATTTAAGAGAAGTGTTTACCTTCCGTTTTGCCTGGGGAGCCCTTTCCGATGCCAATGACGGCCAGGCGCCGTTCAGGCTGATGAACATTACCAATCTTGAGAGAATCAATACTACCCCTTACCTGGAAGCCGGTGTGGGCATCTCCAACATATTCCGTCTTCTCCGTGTAGATGCTTTCTGGAGGCTTACCCATCGCCGTCCGGACAGAAGCAATTTTGTTATCAATATCGGACTGGATGTAGAGTTTTAAGCTGCCTATGAAGAAAAGATCCTTTGACGGCCCTTATATGGGCCTCGCACCCATCAGAAACAACTTCCAAACGGACAGCAGTTATATGCAACTGTCCAATCATCCTGTTTCTGCGTTCATTTTTGCTTTCTTTATCGAGGGAGAAGCCCTGCTGGAAATTGACGAGCAAAAGTATCTTCTGGGAGCCGGTCAAATGATATGGATTCCGGAGAACAAGAGTATCTACATTCATTATTTCAAGAATTGCGTAGGGTATAACGGCATCTTCACCCTCGATTTTCTCAAAGATGCCTCCTATCCTATCCTGCGTTCTCACAACCCCCTTGTCCAGAGTTTCTGGTTTGACGATGCCGTTTTTATAGGCTCCCTTTTGAAACGGATGGTGGTCGCCCTTGAAGACAAAGATATGGCTTTCCTGAAAAGCGGAATCGATCTGATTATCGGACAGCTTCGTCCCGGCGGAAAAATTGCCGTGGTTCCTGAGAAATTCCTGCAGCTGGTCTTCAACCGGAACCAGGCACCTTTAACGGTATCGGAATACGCCAATATGCTGAATGTTACGCCAAATTACCTAAACAAGACCGTCAAGAATCATACCCATCGCACCGCCATAGACTGGATAGAGACTGCCCGTCTGAATCTGGCCAAACAACTGCTCAAGGATATTCGTATTCCCATTGTTGAAGTCGCCACGCGCGTCGGCCTGGCCGACCAGTCTTATTTTTCCCGTTTCTTCAAGAAAAAGACCGGGATGAGTCCATCTCAGTACCGGAACGGACAATAATCCGTTACAGTCAATACACCTTCATTCACCCGGAAGCGGACATCGGCTCCGTCAAAGGGCATAGCGTATTCTTTGTCCGGATTGTCCTGATAGGCGGGACGGGGATCCAGGGAAAGGACTTCCGTAAGTTGCCGACGTTGCTCCTCATTCAAAGGAATCTCCTCGGGAATGACCACGCTCAGCCGCTGCTCAGGGGCTTGCTGGGCAAAGCCGGAGACGGCCTGCGGGAAGCTGTCGGCGTAAACGATATAGGGCTTGATATCGTAGATGGGGGTTCCATCCATCAAATCAGCTCCGCGAACCAGGATGTCTGTCCCTTCCATCCCATCCACTTCTACACAGGAAAGTCCCAGCGGATTGGGCCGATATGGGGAACGCGTAGCCCAGACTCCCATTGCGGTATTGCCGCCCAGCCGGGGAGGCCGGACCGTGGGCAGCCACTCCCCCTTGGTCTCCTTGTTGGCCGAAAATCCCCATAAAAGCCAGATATGACTGAACTGCTCCAGTCCCCGAAGGGCTTCGCTTACTTGAAAAGGCTTGGTAAATACGATTCGGCCTCGGATGCCGGAGGCCAGTGCGCTTTGACGGGGTATGCCGAATTTGGAGCCGAAGGGCCCCTTGTAATAGGCCACCGGCTTAAGTAGAAGTTCTTCTCCGCTCATTCTAAGAAAGGAATTTTCCGTGACAACGGCGGTAGCGAAGGCCGCTGCCACAGGGACAGGGATCATTAGGCGCAACGTGCGGAATGGCAAAGCCGACAGGATACTCCAGTGCAGACATTTCTCCTGCAAATCCCTCCGAGATAGTGGGTTCGGGCATCGTCCACTGGAGATAATCCCCATTAGACGATGGAGACTCCTGCTGTGGAAGCTGCGACCAGGCTTCCCAGTCTGCCTTACACACTCCTGTTTCCTGAGCGCTGCGCCCCTTGAGGAACCATTTGGGGACGCTGTCGGCATATTCGCTTACCATCCGGCAGCAGGAAAGCCAGCTCTCGTCATCCAGTTCCGTATAAAGGGGGCTGTCCACCAGGGGCTGGAAGAGTGCGTCATTCTGGGCGGCAGTGTACTGGGCTTCCATCCAAGTATCGTGTTCCGCCTTGACCAGTTCAAAACCCTCATAACCCAGACGACGATACATCTGCTCCAGACGCATTCCCTCCGGGGTTTTCATCCCCACGGTGAAATAAGGTGCTCCGGCTCCGGCTTCCCGGGCCTGGGCCAGGTCAAAAGACTTGAACTCCCGCTGGTGCAGCTGCTCCCGGAGTGTAAAAATTTCTTCCACATTATCCACACAGGGAGAGCAAAGATAATCTCCCCACTCATCCTGATAGCGGTACATCTTTACCAGCGGACTTTTGTGGAGCATCTGGGTAAGCTGCCTGTAGTCTGTACCGTGGCTATCCTTGAACCATTCCATAAGAAGGTCCACGAAAATTTCTGTCGGAAGCACACCGTACAGGTTCAAATAACCCAGGCCGATCCGTTCCAGTTCGTACTGGCCGCTCTTCTCTCCGGACTTGATGACCTTCTCCACCTCCGGAGCGACAATCTCATAAAGTTCGCGGCTGATCCACACTTTATGGAAGTTTTCGTCGGAGTCGTCATACTCTACAAGGCCTGTCACTTCCAGAAGGGAAGGATAGTCTGCAAAGTCCAGATACTGAACCTTTTCCGGTCCGGCGTGAACAAGGTCTCTCAACAAACGGACATCCCTTTCCAACAGATGCGACATCCACCTGCGCGGTTCCCCGCGCAGGTAGGTGTGCAACTGGTCCACCAACTGGGACTTCCTCATTCTGGGACTCAAGTTGTTCCCCAGGATGTTCCCGAGGTCTTGAAGCTCCATCTTTTGGAAGCCGTCCAGGATGGTATGAAGGGTCCGTTCTTTCATCGGGGCGCAAATATACCTAAATTTCCTGATATTTCAGAACAGGATTCCTGGCCGCCGTAGTCTCGTCGGGACGGGAGATGGGCGTGTTGTGCGGGGCGTCGTGCAGGATGTTGGGATCCTGGGCCGCCTCATCGGCAATTTTGCGCATCACTTCGATGAAGGCGTCTATGGTTTCCTTGGACTCGGTTTCCGTAGGCTCTATCATCAGCGCCTGGTGGAACAGGAGCGGGAAATAGATGGTGGGAGCGTGGAAGCCGTAGTCCAGCAGGCGCTTGGCGACATCCAGGGTAGTGGCACCGGGGACATCGTCGTGGGCGCCGTCATTGATGAGTCCGTCGAAGACGAATTCATGTTTGCAGACTCCTTCAATGGGAAGTTTGTACTTGTCCTTGAGGCATTCCTTGATGTAGTTGGCGCTGAGGACAGAGTACTGGCCGACCTTCTTGAGGTGCTCCTTGCCCAGAGACAGGATATAGGCATAGGCCCGAAGGATGACACCGAAGTTGCCGTGGAATCCGGAAACCCTCAGGTCCGGGATACAGTCTTCCAGACGCTGGGCAACTCCCACGGGACCGGAACCGGGACCGCCTCCGCCGTGCGGCGTAGAGAAGGTCTTGTGAAGGTTCAGGTGCATAACATCGAAGCCCATATCCCCGGGACGGACCATTCCCATCAGGGGGTTCATATTGGCTCCGTCGTAGTAGAGCAGGCCACCACAGTCGTGAACCAGGCTGGCGATGGTCTTGATTTCCGTCTCAAAGAGCCCCAGGGTATTGGGGTTGGTCATCATAATGCCGGCCACCTCGTCCGTCAGGAGCGGTTTCAGGGCTTCTACGTCGATTCTGCCATTCTCCAGTGACTTCACTTCCACCACCTCCAGTCCACATACGGCGGCCGATGCGGGATTGGTGCCGTGGGCGCTGTCCGGGACAATGATTTTGGTTCGCTTGAGGTCTCCCCTGTTGACGTGATACTGACGCATGATCATCAGGCCCGTCAGTTCACCGTGGGCACCGGCGCAAGGGTCAAAGGTGAAGCAGTACATACCGGTGATGGCAGCGAGCGATTTGTTCATCTCCTGATAGACTTTGAGGGCCCCTCCGGTGAGGCCGGCGTGCATCAGGGGATGAAGTCCGGCGAAACCGGAAAGTGCCGCTACCTCCTCATTGATCTTGGGATTGTACTTCATGGTACAGGACCCCAGCGGATAGAAGCCGGTGTCCACGCCGAAGTTCATCTGGGAGAGGTTGGTGTAATGGCGTACCACATCCGCTTCGCTTACCTCGGGAAGGCACAGCGGAACTGCCCGGCGAAGGGCCTGGGGCACCTCCGGTGCAGCCGGATAGGGATTGGCAGGCAAGGAATAGGCGCTGCGGCCTTCCTTGGAAAGTTCGAAAATGAGTTTGTCGTAGTATTTCATAGCCTATCCCTCCTTTACCACTTGGACCAGACGGTCTATTTCTTCTTTGCTTCGCTTTTCGGTTACGCAGAAGCTGACATACCCTTCCTCGGTGTCCAGGGCGGCGAAAAAGCCGGCTTCTTCCAGTTTTTTCTGCATCTGTCCCGGGAACTGCTTGGGTTTGAGGACAAATTCTTTCAGGAACGGCTTACCGGGGAACACTTCCTCGAAGCGACCGGTCTTGAGAAGCTCGGCATACAGGTAATGGGCACCGTCGCTGCTGAGCCGGTTCACCTCCCGGAGACCTTCCGGTCCCATCAGGGAAAGGTAAATGGTGACCCAGAGGGCCATCAGGCTCTCGTTGGAGCAGATGTTGGAAGTGGCCTTCTCGCGCTTGATGTGCTGCTCGCGGGCTTGAAGCGTGAGCACGAAAGCCCTTCGGCCTTCCTTGTCCACGGTCTTACCTACGATGCGGCCCGGCATCTTGCGCAGATGTTCCTTCTTGACGGCCATAAAGCCGACGTACGGCCCCCCGTAGCACAGAGGGAGACCCAGTGACTGACCGTCTCCCACGGCGATATCGGCATCCCACTCTCCAGGGGACTTCACGACGGCCAGGGCCGAAGGGTCGCAGTACTCTACGAGAATGCCTTTCTCTGCATGAACGGCATCGGCAAATCCGCTGTGGTCTTCGATAATGCCGTAGCGGTTGATGGAGGGGACGATAACGCCAGCGACATCGCCTTTGGCCAGTTCCCCTCGAAGGCTTTCCAGGCTGGTCTGGCCTTCCACAACAGGAATGTAAGCGATTTCTACGCCACCAAAGCGGGCATAGGTTTCCACCACCTTGATTACGTGCGGGAGAAGACCCTTGGACAAGAGGACCCGCGTTTTCTTGCGGCTGCAGGCGACGGCCATTTTCATGGCCTCGGCGGCTGCAGTGGGGCCATCGTACATGGATGCGTTGGATACGTCCATTCCGGTAAGTTCACAAATCATACTCTGGTACTCGAAAATGTAGCGCAGGGTACCTTGAGAAATCTCACACTGATACGGAGTATAGGCCGTCAGAAATTCGGAACGGGAGCACAGATACGGGATGACCGCAGGGGTGTAGTGGTCGTAGGCTCCGGCCCCGACAAACACCTTCAGGCGGGCGTTCATTGCCTCCAGGGAGGCAAAATAGTCTCGGATTTCCTGTTCGGAGAGTGCTTCAGGCAAGGCATAGGCGCCTTTTTTCAGAAACTCGGAAGGGACATCGCTGTAGAGGTCTTCCAGTTTCTTAACGCCGATGCGGTCCAGCATCTCCCGGATATCCGATTCCGTATGAGGAAAATAGGATAGCTGGGCCATACTTATTCGCCGATTTGGGCTTTGTATGCGGCGGCGTCCATCAGGGCGTCCAGTTCAGCGGGGTTGGACATTTCCACCTTGATAATCCACGCGGCGTAGGCGTCTTCGTTCACTTTCTCGGGGGCGTCTTCCAGTTCGGCATTCACTTCCACAACGGTACCGGAAACGGGACATACGAGTTCAGAGGAAGCCTTTACGCTTTCCAGGGCTCCGAATTCTTCACCGGCCTCCACGGTATCATCGGCTTCCGGCATATCTACGTAGGTGATATCACCCATCTCTGCCTGTGCAAAATCGGATACGCCGATAATGGCCACATTACCTTCAACTTTAACCCATTCGTGCGACTCGGAATACTTGAGTCCTTCAACAATCTTAGACATAGTTACGTTTATTTTTTGTAGTTAGTTTGATAAAATCTCTTTTTGACCACCTTTCCGGGGAAAACTTTTTTGCGGATGCGGACGCAGAGCGGGGTGTCCAGGGCTGAATAGGCTTTATCTACCAGCGCAAAACAAATACTCTTTTCCAGGGAAATGGAATGATAACCGGTGGTGACGACGCCCACTTCCTCCCCTTCCGGGGTTTCGACCGGATAGCCGGCGCGCGGAATGGCCTTGTCTTCGATTTCGATGCCCACCACTTTACGGGAAAGATTACCGGCTTTCTGGTCCAGCAGGGCTTCTTTGCCGATAAAATCCTTTTCATATTTGCAGAACATTCCCAGCCCGGCCATCACAGGGCTGATTTCGGGACTGAGTTCGTCCCCGTACAGAGGCAGACCGGCCTCGAAACGAAGAGTGTCGCGGCAGCCCAGACCGCAGGGCTGTACGCCGGCGGCAATGAAGCGCTCCCAGATATCCACGATGTTGGCAATGGACGTGTAGAGTTCGAAACCGTCTTCACCGGTGTAGCCGGTGCGGCTAAGGATAAGACGTTCTCCATTGTAGAGGACATCGCAGAACTCGTAGAATCCCAGGGATGCCGCCTCCTTGTAGCCAAGAACCTTGATCAAGGTTTCTTCGGCCAGGGGGCCCTGCAGGGCGATCTGACCCCACTCGGGAGAGGCGTTTCTCACCTCGCAGTCGAATCCTTTGGCGCGCTGCTCCTGAATCCAGGCAAAATCCTTTTCGATATTGGAGGCGTTCACCACCAGGAGGAAGCGTTCCGGCTGGTACTCGCGATAAACGAGAAGGTCGTCCACCGTTCCTCCGTCGGGGTAACACATCATTCCGTAGAGAACCTTTCCGGGCTGGAAGCCCCGGATCTCGTTGGTGAAAATATAATTCACGAAATCTTCAGCCTGAGGGCCTTCCACGAAGATTTCTCCCATGTGGGAGACGTCGAACATGCCCACCTTCTGGCGGACGGCAAGATGTTCCACGGTAATGGAATTGTACTGGATGGGCATCATAAAGCCGGCAAAAGGGCTCATTTTGGCCTGAAGGGCGATGTGGGCCGGGTACAGGCAGGTTCTCTGAAGCTGATCCAGCGGAATCTGAACTTCTGACATAGTTATTGGTTTAAAAGTGTTGTTATGTGTTTATACAATTCTTTGTTTGTTTCAAAATTAATCCGTAAATCTTCTCCGCATCCCCCTTTGAAAACGGGCAGTTCCCCGCAGATATCTACGGCGGCCACCTGCATTCCTCCCTCCATTGCGCGACGGAGCATCTCCTTCACCTGCGGGAGCGTATATGCCCCCTGCGTCCAGTCCGTACGGGCCCAGGGACGATCCATAATGTCCTTGTCCAGCGATACATACAGGCGCTCTCCCCTTCTTTCCCGCAGCCACGTCTCCGGAATATCCTCCGGACAGCCTTCCGGCCCCACGGAGAGGACACTCTGCAATAACGGATTTTCCTCCTGCATGGCCTTGACCCAAGCACCGCAACTGAGGACTCCTTCGAAAACCGGGTCCTGATTGTCGGGATGATGGTCCAAGAGCAGCAGATGGAACGGCTCCTTCTCCCTTCGGGCCAGAAGATGGCTCATGTAGTGATAGTCTCCGCTGTCTATCCATCTGACTACAGGCAGCCTGGAAGGCAATTCGGAGAAAATCTTCTCCTGCGCCGTACAATAACAGCAGGTTCCTTCCAAACGGGTATAATCCACTATTGTCAAACCCTCTCCCGCTTCTTTTTTCAGCCACAGCAAAAAACCACTTTCCCGGTAAACGCCGCTGAAATCCGTAACCAGCACTTTCATCTTTCAAAGATAAGCATTTTATCCGATATTTTTCTCCCTGCTGGCAAATTCCAGCGATACTCTGGCCGACATATCGGCACGCTTTTGCTTCTGAGGGGGCAAATCGGCATAGGACAGCATTCCCGGCAGGCGCCGGTTCAATTCATCGACGTCCGGGCCGAGAATATATCCCTGCACGGCCAGGGCATTAACCCGATACTGCTGCATAGAGGCCGCCAATACGGATATCATTTCTTCATTTTCTTCCGGGATGCGTTCTCCTGCCAGCGCATATAATGTTCTGGCATACAGGCAGGTATCGATATCCACAGACTGCTGGCGCATCAATTCCCGGTAATTGGCCAGAGCATTGCCGCCCTGCTCCCGGATCCGTTTGCTTCGGCTTTCCCAGCTTTCGGGTACGACACCGCTGACCCGGGCCGAGATTTCCTGATAGCGAATAGTCTGGGCCTTGAGCCCTTGACCGGTCACCACGTCCAGGTTCCACACTTTTTCCGGAATTCCGAAAGGATGAATCACGGTAATGCCTTCCGGACAATAGTTCCTGTTGTAGAAACCGATGATGGTCGGGAGCTGGGAATCTTCCACCGTGGCTTTGACCAGGATTTTCAGGCGGGACAGGTCCTTTCCGTAACGAACCGCTTCCTGCAGCAGGCGTACGGCGATTTCCACATTCCGGTGTCCGTTGTCCACCGTAATGACGACGTAGTTCAAACGCGGAAGCAGCATTGCATATTCGAGCCAAAAACGCTCCGATCCCGTGGAATAAGGGCTCCAGGTCAGTTCGGAATCATAGCGGAAAGCGGGCGTGCGGCTAAGAAATTCTCCCTTCAGGTCTTCCACCTTCGGGTCCACCACGTGATAACTGTTCTCCAAGGGCTGGAGGTCCTTCCCCACAAAGGAACCGAACTCGTGGATAAAGCGGAGAGCCTCCTGACCGGTAGCGTCAAATCCGATAATCATTGCCGTAAAGCCTTCCGTAGCATATCCCAGGGATCTTCCTTGCGAATCCCGGGCGATGGGGGCAACGTTCACCGGCATCAACTCCCATTCCTGCCGTTTCACCTGGATAAACAGCATTTCCTGGCGGTTCAGAAGGCGGATTCTGGGGTGGACGTGGGTGTACAGGGCCGTGTAGTTGTTGATATTGTTGTTGTAACAGAACACCTTGGCGCGGATGGACTTCTGGGCGGAAAGGAGTTTGAGAAACTGGAAATTGTACTCGTCATCCTCAGAAAGGATATAGACGTTGGTCTTTTTGCTGCCGAGGAATTTTTCCAGTACCGGAAGCCCTATGGCCTTAGGGAGACTATCCTCGCAGGCCGGTGACGGGAGTTGCCCGCGAATGAGCATAAAGTGGTCATATCCCAGCATATCGGCCAGGCTGCGCTCTTTATGGCGCGAGAACATCGTGTGCAAGACTTCTCCGATAGACAGTTCTCCTCCGGCGTTTTCTTCCGGAGCCGGGAAATGGATGAAAAGCAGTTCGTCCCGGGGAGATACCTCCCGGATATTGCGGGCCAGAAGCCGGGAACGGGGCGTATCGCCCAGGAAGATATGCATTCTTCGCTTATCGGCCTCGTTGCCGATGCGGCGTATTTTCAGGCGGAGGATATCCTTCAATCCCCTGGGGACAATCAGGAAAAAGAGGGAAATGGTAAACAGGATGGAGAGGACGAAAATGGTCACATAGGCCAGCAGCAGGAGCGGCTCACGGAAAATCACCGCCGCGATGATGTCGTCAAAGACCACCGTATGGCCGATGAACATTTCCAGCGAAGCCAGGGCCGATATCAGGAACAACTGAATCCAGTTGCCGTCCGTGACCGTATGGCTGGAGCGCGACAGGAGCACCACGTGCATACACATTCCTGTCATCAACAGGATGGAGAAAATGAGAAGGACCGCATTCCGTTTGCCCCGCCGGAGCAACCTTACCATCAGGGCTATGAAAGCGGCGCATGCCACTAAAAGCAAGATGACCCAAAGAATCATCATTGGAACGGATACCGGAAAGTCTGGTGTATGCATTGATAATGGCTTTATCGTATTCGTACAAAGTTAATACTTTTTTCAAGACAGCCAACAGTTCAGGCCGGTGGATTATCAATAAATAATGTATAACTTTGCAAGAGACAAACACTTACTGTAAAAATGAGAAAATCCTTTTTGCTGATTGTGGCTCTTTTGGCCACTGGCCCCCTCCCCTGTCTGGCCGACGGTTTCCGCCGGCCGGAGAAGGTGATTGAAGATCTGACGATGGCCAGTCCGCTTCCGGCCACGACATTCAACCAGGACCTTACCCGCGCAGTAGTTGGCTATCGCTTCTGCCGCAGCGTCCCCATCGAAGAACTGGCGGCCAGCGAGGCCAGGATCGGCGGTGTCCGCCTGGACCCACGCAACTTCAGCGAAACCCGCGAGAATTACTACGACCGGCTTGAGTTACTGGATGTGGCCGGCGGGAAGATGCAGGCTGTCGAGGGGCTGCCTGCACAGCCCAGAATCAAGTTCATCACCTGGTCTCCCGGTGGCAGGTACGTCTGTTTTACCCAGAGCGAGGAAGACCGGGTAGAGCTTTGGAGAGTGGATGTCAGCGCTCCGAAGCCCTCTGCACATCGGCTTACCTCGCTGAAAGTGAACAGTATCTTCGGCGCGCCTTTCTTTTTCATCGACGAGGAGCACATTCTCCTCAAAGCGGTTCCGCTGGAGCCCCGTGCTTTCCCGAAGCCGGCTTTTGCATCTTCTTCCATCGCCCAGGAAATCAACGGCGAGAAGAAGATGATCCGAACCTACCAGGATCTTCTTACCAGTTCCTACGACGAGGCCCTGTACGACTACAGCTGCACCAGCGTCTTGATGCTTATCGGCCCCGAAGGAGAACGGCAGGTGGGTAATGCGGCCATTTACCGCTCGCTGGACCTCTCTCCCGATGGCAGCTACCTGATTGCCGTCACCGAGCACCATCCTTATTCTTATGTACAGTCGCACAACTCTTTCCCCAGCCGCCAGTTCATTCTGCGCCTTGCCGACGGAAAGGAAGTAAGCGTACTCCGTGACGATACTGTCAAAAAGGAGAAAGAACAGGATAAGGGGAAGAAGAAAGAACCCCGTCCCAGTGGTTTCAACTGGCGTCCCGATCTGCCGGCCACCTTGTATTGGAGTGAGTCTGAGGGTGGTTCATTCGAGGAGCGTATGCGCCGTGGCGGCGATGAAGAAGATAAGGACAAGCCCGAGAAAACCTTTACCGACAAAGTGTACCAGTGCGAGGCCCCTTTCGATTTCAAAAAGGACAAGCAACTGGTACTGGCTCCGGAATTCCGGCTGGGCCGAATCACCTGGTGTGACAGCAGGCTGGCCCTTTTTGAGGAGAGTTCTTCCAAGCAGAAATTCCGCCGGATGCTTAGCTTTGTGCCCGGCGACACCGCTGCGGTCAAGAAGATTCTGTTCACCCAGAGCACGGAGGTGGACACCCTGGGCAATTTCCTGGCATACGGACGTCCCTACACCGTGAAGAACGCTTATGGTCGAAACGTCCTGTGGACCGATGCCAAACACACGCATATCTACCTGCAGGGTACAGACAGAAGAGATGAACGGGGATTTCGCCGTGAGTTCCTGGACCGACTGCGCCTGAAAGACGGGAATATCAGCCAGGTATGGATGGCATCCGGTCAGCGCAGGGAGGTGTTCACCGGCATTTCCGACTTCAAGCACATCAAGATCATTGAGCGCAGGGATGCCTTTGATACGGTTCCGGATTATTGGGAGCTGGACCTTCGCAACAAGAAGGAACGGCAGCTTACCGCTTTCGAGAATCCCGTTCCCGACTTCTCCCGGCTGGTTACGGACACCTATGTGAGCTATACCCGGAAGGACGGTCTAAAATGCTTCGCCCACCTGTATCTGCCTGCCGCTTACGACAAGGAGCGTGACGGCCGGCTGCCTATGCTTATGTGGAGCTATCCCTACGATTACAAATGCTTTGCAGAATCCGAGAAAGCCCGTCCCGAGCCGTATAAATACACCAAGCCGGCCTATGGCTCTGCCATGATCTGGGCTACACAGGGGTATGCCGTCCTGGATGAATTTACGATGTCCATCATCGCGGCCGACAAGGACTCGCTGGCCAACGACCGCTTCCTGGAGCAGCTGATTATGAGCGCAGAGGCCGCCGTGGACTTTGTCGTAGATAGCCTGGGCATCGGAGACCGCGAGCGGATTGGTGTCGGTGGCCATTCCTACGGCGCCTTTATGACCGCCAACCTTCTGGCCCACACCAAGCTGTTCAGGGCCGGCGTGGCTCGCAGCGGTGCCTACAACCGCAGCCTCACCCCCTTTGGCTTCCAGAGCGAGCGCCGCAATTACTGGAAAGCCAGGAAGGTCTATGACGAAATGTCTCCTTTCAACTATGCCGACAAGATTAAGGACGCCCTTTTGATCATTCACGGTCAGATGGATAACAATATGGGTACTTTCCCGGTGCAGTCGGAACGCCTGTATCAGGCCCTGGTCTTCTTCGGAGGCACTTCCCGATATGTTCAGTTGCCTTACGAGAGCCACAGTTACCTGGGCAGGGAAACCACCCTGGATATGCTTTACGAAACCGGCGCCTGGCTGGACAAGTATGTCAAGAACGCCCAGCCGCGCAAGGAAAACAAGAAAGAACGCGGAAAGGAGGAATAGTCAAATCCAAAAAGAATCATTACCTTTGTGCCTCAGGAGCCCGTTCGGGCCCTCCTGAGGCATTTATTTAGAGACATTATGGCAGAAAGTAACTTCATAGACTACGTTCGCATCTTCTGTTCCAGCGGTCACGGTGGTGCCGGGAGCGCCCATTTGCACCGGGCCAAGTATGTACCCAAAGGCGGGCCGGACGGTGGAGACGGAGGCAGGGGCGGACACATTATCCTCAAAGTCAATCCCCAGTTGTGGACCCTGATTCACTTGCGTTACCGCAAGGTGGTCCGCGCGGAAAACGGAGGCAACGGCGCCGAAGCCTTGAAGAAGGGGAAAAACGGCAGCGATATCATCCTGGAGGTTCCCCAGGGGGTGGTCGTCAAAGATGCCGAAACGGAAGAAGTCATTACCGAACTGGTAGAAAAAGACCAGGAATTCGTGCTGTGCCGCGGTGGCAGGGGCGGCTGGGGTAACGACCATTTCAAAAGTGCCACCAACCAGACGCCCCGCTTTGCCCAGCCCGGCGAAGAAGGACAGGAAGGCTGGTTTATCCTGGAGCTCAAAGTTCTGGCCGATGTGGGCTTGGTCGGCTTTCCCAATGCGGGCAAGTCCACGCTCCTGGCAGCCATTACTTCGGCCAAACCCAAAATCGCCAACTATGCCTTCACCACCCTGGAACCCAACTTGGGCATCGTCCGTTATTATCACGACCGATCTTTTGTCATGGCCGATATACCCGGAATCATCGAAGGCGCACACGAGGGAAAAGGCATCGGAATGCGTTTTCTCAGGCACATCGAACGGAATTCCGTTCTTTTGTTTATGGTATCGGCCGAGGAGGCGGACGTGACAAAGGCCTATAAAGTGCTCCTGAACGAGCTGGAAGAGTACAATCCCGAACTGCTGGTGAAAGACCGTGTGCTGGCCGTCACCAAAACCGACCTGGTAGATGAAAAGCAACGGAAAAAAATAGAGAAAAAGCTTCCGGCAGGAATCCCCTGCGTCTTTATCTCTTCCGTGGCCCAGACCGGCCTGAATGAACTGAAGGAAGCCCTATGGAAAGCCTTGTCCAACTAGACCAGCAGTTTACGTTATGGGTGAATCAGAACAATCCCCCGTTTCTGAATCCCTTCTGGCATCTGCTGTCAGAGGCCGAAATCTGGTATCCGATGTATGCCATCATTATGACATTCATCGTCTGGAGACTGGGCTGGAAGAAAGGACTGGCTGTGGTTCTGTCCCTCATTCTGCTGGTCGTCCTTACAGACCAGATTTCTGTGCTTGTAAAAAACTCCGTGATGCGCCTCAGGCCCTGCCACGACCCCTGGATGCAGGCCGGCGGCGTATTGTGCCCGGACGGAACGGATATGGGCCTTTATGGCTTTTTTTCCAGTCACGCCAGCAATGTATTCGGCTTTGCAGCCTGTTCGTGGCTGGGTCTGCAGTTGAATGACCGGGAGCATCGTTACGGAATGTACGGCATCGCAATCATCGTATGGGCTTTTCTGGTAGCCCTGAGTCGCACGATGCTGGCGGCCCATTATCTGGGCGACATTCTGGTAGGAAGCCTGTTTGGCCTCACGATGGGGATGGGCCTTGCCTGGCTGACAGCCCGACTTCTGCTTAAAGTGAAGGAATAAGCTTTTCCATCCGGGTGCTTCGGGATCCCTTGACCAGCACGACACAGCCCTGTAAAGGATGGGCCTGCAGGTAAGCGGCCAGCTCTTCAGATGTGTTAAATGCCGGGATTCCGGAACCGACGGCCGCCTGAATGAATTCCTCCCCTACCAGATAGGCTTCAGTGCCGGCAAGGCGTGCCACCACTTTCCGGTGCTCCTCCTGGGAATCGGCCCCCAGTTCTCTCATGGCCCCCAGAAGAGCCACCCTGCGTCCTTCCGTACAGGCGAGGTTGTCCAAGGCTACTGCCATAGAAGACGGATTGGCGTTATAGGCATCTACAATTAGCGTATTCTTTTCTGTTTTAACCAATTGCGAACGATTATTGGAAGGAACGTATGAAGCAATGGCTGCCCGGGCCTCCGCATCAGGGACGCCGAAAAACCAGGCTATTTTGAGGGCGGCCAGGACGTTGGCTGCATTGTAGGCTCCCACAAGGCGGGTCTCCAGAATGTCATCCGGGAAAGCGATTCTCAGGAAGGGATGCTCCGGCGAGGAGGGAAGCAGTTTCACTTCCTTCGCCCCATAGGCAATGCATGTCATTTCACGCTCCCAGAGCATCTCCTGCAATACGCTGTCATCCCCGTTGGCAAAGGCTATGCCCTCGTGTTCCTTGAGCCAGTCGTAGAGAAGGCCTTTGGCATGCTTTACGCCTTCAAAACTGCCAAAGCCTTCCAGATGGGCCTTCCCCACGTTGGTAATGAGGCCGTGGGTGGGCCGGGAAACAGCCAGCAGCGGACGCAGGTCTTCCGGGTGGCTGGCCCCCATCTCAATAATGGCCATTTGGGCATCAGGACCGATTTTGAGGACCGACAGCGGAACCCCGATGTCGTTGTTCAGATTGCCTTCCGTAGCCACCACGCGGTATCGGGTCGCCAGAACCGCGCGGACAAGCTCCTTGGTTGTGGTTTTCCCGTTGGTTCCCGTCAGGCCGATGACGGGAATGGCCAGCTGACGGCGATGATAGGACGCCAACTCCTGCAAGGTGGCCAGCGTATCCGGCACTTTCACCAGGCGCGGATCCCGGGCCTGGACAGAATCGCTGACGACCGCGCAGCAGGCTCCGGCCTCCAAAGCCTGGAGGGCAAAGGCATTCCCGTCGAAATTTTCCCCTTTAAGGGCAATGAAGAGTTGGTTTTCCCGAATGGTACGGGTATCGGTATTGACGCCTGCAGAATGCAGGAAAATGGTATGTAAATCTTTGATTTTCATAGATTCTACGCTTTGCACAGAATGACAGCCTATCAGGGAGTGACTTTTATTTTCCGGTGGAACCGAATCCGCCGGCACCGCGCAGGGTTTCATCCAGCTGATCTACCGATTCCCACTCTACCTGTTCGTGTCGGGCAATCACCATCTGCGCAATCCGCTCTCCGGGCAAAATCTCGAAAGGCTCGTTGCTCAGATTCACCAGAATGGCCCGGATCTCTCCCCTGTAGTCGGCATCTATCGTCCCGGGAGAATTGAGTACAGTGATGCCGTGTTTGGCGGCCAAACCGCTACGGGGGCGCACCTGGGCCTCATATCCTTTGGGAAGGGCGATGTAAAGACCGGTGGGAACCAGGGTACGCTGCAGGGGTTGAAGGATAACGGGATTCTCCAGCTTGGCCCTCAGGTCCACCCCGGCACTCTGCTCGGTGGCATAGGCGGGGCAGGGATAGGGAGAAAGATTGACAATTCTGACTTTCATTATTTGGGCGCTTTGATATACAATACGATGGCAATGATGGTGTACAGATAGTTGGGTAGCCAGATGGCAATACTGGCAGGAAGCGTATCCGTAGTGACGAACATCTCACTGAACTGCATAAACAGGATGTAAGAGAATCCCAGGGCCGTTCCAGCCGCGAGGTTCCACCCCATCCCGCCCCGTTTTTTCTTGGTGCAGAGCGCCACGCCGATGATGGTGAGGATAATGGCACTGAAAGGAAGCGAATAGCGGTTGTTTTTCTCGATCAGGGACATGTTAACGGTAGCGTCACCCCTCATTTTCTGTGTTTCGATGAGTTGATCCAGTTCCCTGGCATTCAATTCCTGAATGGTATAGCGATTGCGGAAGAAATCGTCCCGGCTGAGGCTAAGGACCGTATCCATTTGCCTGCCGGAACGGATATGGTCTCCCATCCCTTCATCATAGTCCCGGATAAACCAGTTGCGGAGTTTCCATACGCCGGTTACGGTATCGTACTGAGCGCTTTCGGCGGTAATCTTGGATTTTAATTCTCCCCCGGAAAGGTCTTCCAGTGTAAAATTGTAGGCCGTATTGTTGTAAGCGCTGAAACTTTCGATATAGACAAAATGGTCGTCCTCCAGTTTATAATGCATATCGTGGCCCATTTTCACCTTTCTCCAGGGATTGTACTTCTGTTCGAATTCAACGCGTGTGGCGTTGGCGTGCGGCAGGATCCACAAACTAAGCGTCAGAGAGAGAATGGCGATGAAAATGGCCGATACCAAATAGGGCACCATAAGCCTGTGATAGCTGATTCCACTGGAAAGCATCGCTACCACTTCCGAGTCCTGCGTCATCTTGGAAGTGAAGAATATCACCGTCAGGAAGACGAACATCGGAGAATACATATTCAGGAAATATGGGATAAAATTCAGGTAATAGTCAAAAATGATTTCCCTGATGGGCGCTTCCCTCTTGACGAAATCCTCGATTTTCTCACTGATGTCGAAAATGACAATCAGAAGGGACAGGAAAGCCAGGGCCACGAAAAAGGTGACCAGGAATTTCCGGATAATGTACCAGTCCAGCCTTTGTAGTCCTTTTATCTGCTTCATAGGCGACGGGTCAGTTTGGGAAGGACGTTCTGCATCCAGGCGTGGTAGTCGCCGGAAACGATGTGTTCCCGTGCGGTACGGACCAGATCCAGATAGAAGGCCAGGTTGTGTTCCGTGGCCACCATGGCGGCAAACATTTCCTTGGCGACGAACAGGTGATGGATATAGGCACGGGTATAGTAATTGTCCACAAACGATGTACCCAGCGGATCCAAAGGGGTAAAATCATCCGTCCATTTGGCGTTTCTCATATTCATTATGCCGTCCCAGGTAAAAAGCATACCGTTGCGGCCGTTGCGGGTGGGCATCACGCAGTCGAACATATCGATTCCCCGGGCAATTCCTTCCAGAATGTTGGCGGGCGTTCCCACACCCATCAGGTAACGGGGCTTGTCCTGCGGAAGGAGCGGACAGGTAACCTCCAGCATCTCGTACATCTTCTCCGCGGGCTCCCCTACCGCCAGGCCGCCTACGGCATAGCCGCCTCGGTTGTCGTTGTCCAGCGCGAGGGCCTGTTCGACCGCTTGCCGACGAAGATCCGGATAGACACAGCCCTGAATGATGGGAAACATTACCTGCGTGTAACCGTAAAGCGGATCCGTCTGGTCAAAACGCCTTGCAAAACGATCCAGCCAGCCTTGCGTGAGCTTGAGGGATTTGGCCGCATAGCGGTAATCCGCATCTCCGGGGCAACACTCGTCCAGGGCCATAACGATATCGGCACCGATGATACGCTGGGTATCCACGTTGTTCTCCGGTGTAAAGATGTGGCGGCTCCCGTCGATATGGGATGCAAAACGGCAGCCCTCTTCCGTGAGTTTGCGGATGGGGGCGAGGGAAAACACCTGGAAGCCACCGCTGTCCGTCAGGATGGGCCGGTCCCAGTGCTCGAAACGATGCAATCCGCCGGCCTTACGGAGGGTGTCCAGGCCGGGACGCAGATACAGATGATATGTGTGCCCCAGGATAATCTGGGCCTGGATATCCTGCTCCAGATCCCTGTGATATACGCCCTTGACCGACCCGACCGTCCCCACCGGCATAAAGATGGGGGTTTCAATGGTACCGTGATCCGTACTGATGACGCCGGCACGTGCCTGGGAGGCAGGGTCTGTGGCGGTGCGTTTGAATTTGAACATCTAAAATCTTTTCTTACTGCAAAAATACGGAATTTTTCGTACTTTTGTGCGATATTGACAATAAATACGCAACAATAACTATGCAGATTAGAATCAAACCCATCACCATCAGGCTCATCCTGATGAACTTCCTTCAATATGCCGTATGGGGCGCCTATCTCACCTCCATGGGCGGCTTTATCGGCTCGGCCGGTATGGGAGAAAAAGTATGGCTGTTCTATGCCTCACAGGGCTTTGTTTCCATCTTCATGCCTGCCCTGATGGGCATCGTGGCCGACAAGTGGATCCCCGCCCAAAAGACCCTGGCCATCTGCCACGGACTGGCCGCTTTGTTCATGATTGGCCTGGGGCTTTATGCCATGGGCAACGTAGAAGTACTGGAAAGAGTGACCAGGGGCGGCGCCAACGTCCACTATTACTCCACCACGCAGGGCTTCAGCTTTGGCATCTTCTATCTGCTGTACCTTCTCAGTGTCGCCTTCTATATGCCCACCATCGCCCTTTCCAATGCTGTGGCATACAAATGTCTGGAAACCAGTGGCATGGACACGGTAAAGGATTTCCCTCCCATCCGTGTATTCGGCACCATCGGCTTTATCTGTGCCATGCTTTTCGTCAATTTCGTGAGGGACCCCAACTTCTTCCGCTTCCAGCATAGTTACTGGCAGTTCTACGCATCCGGCTTCCTGGGCATTCTCCTGTGCGCCTACAGCTTCACCCTGCCGCATTGCACCATTAACAGGAAGGCAAGCGAAGGAAGCATCATGGACAAGCTGGGCCTCTCGGCCTTTAAACTTTTCAAGAGCCGGCAGTTTGCCATTTTCTTCATCTTCTCGATGCTGCTGGGCGCTTCGCTCCAGATTACCAACGGTTACGCCAACATGTTCATTTCATCGTTCCGCTTGCACCCGGATCCGGCTATTGCCAGCAGTTGGGGCGCGCAGAATGCCAATGCGCTCATTTCCCTGAGCCAAGTGAGCGAGGTTCTCTGCATCCTCCTGATTCCTTTCTTCATGAAAAAGTTCGGAATTAAGAAAGTGATGCTTATTGCCATGTTCGCCTGGGTGTTCCGCTTTGGCTTCTTTGGCCTGGGCAACCCCGGAAGCGGCGTTTGGCTATTTGTCCTCAGCTGCATCGTTTACGGCGTAGCCTTTGACTTCTTCAACATTTCCGGCTCGCTGTATGTGAATGAGAATACGGACAAGAGCATCCAGTCCAGTGCCCAGGGTCTGTTCATGCTCATGACCAACGGCCTTGGCGCCTCTATCGGCACCTGGGCAGCCGGCCAGGTTGTAAACCTCTACCACGTGGCCGACAGGCTGGAACCCCAGCAGCAGAACTGGCCCACGGTGTGGTACATCTTTGCCGCTTATGCCCTGGTAGTCGCCATTCTTTTCTGGATTCTGTTCAAGGACCCTCAGAGGAAACGGGCCTAGAAATAATCCTCTCCTGAAAGATTCTCGTCCGCAGCGTCCTCTTGAAGGCACTTGCGGACGATTTTTTTAATTTTTGTGGGCGTGAGCTCATAACGGATGTCATAGCAGGCATACTCGTGATGGATGCCTGTTTTTTTGTATGAGGTAGAATACTCCAGGTTAAAGCCCAATCCCATAAGGGTGAAGCGGTCCAATGAACGGATTCCCAATTTCAACAGTTTGTCCAGGATGGAGTGATTCCGTTCCAGAATTCTCATAACCCGCCGGATGACCGGCCGTGCATCAGGGACATTCCGCCGATTGTGCCAACGGTTCTTGCATACAGTGGAACAGTATTTTTTGTCCACCCGGCCGAAAGGGATAATCTCACCGCAGTTCCGGCACCGTACCGGGTGTCCCATATTTTCAATTCGATAGGTCATAGTATCTGTTCTTTGGGGCAAAAATGCAAAATAGGAGCCACTGAAACAAGAATCGTAAACAAAGAAAGAGCAAAAATAGACGTTTCGCTGGAACAACAAAAAACGACAGTCGTAAAAAACATCATTATCCCCGCTTATTTTTCTTCTGATACAACGTTCAAAAGAAGAAAAAATCATAAAAAACGTCAATTTCTGCATCCCTGAGGCCGATTACTGCAGACCGTCAGGATTTCTCTCCCTTACTTTGCTGTCGGACCGGAGCGGATCAGGCGCGCACCGCCAGGCCGGTCTGCAACAAAAACCAAAAACCAAAGTATATGGAGTTCTTGAACAGAATACAATTGCGGGGAGTCGTCGGGAAGGCTGAAGTGACAACCTTCCCCAACGACAGCCGCGTGTGCAATTTTTCCGTCGTGACCGAATACGCCGGAGTGGACAAGGAAGGCAATTCCGCCCCCGAGATAACCTGGTTCAATGTGTCGTTCTGGAGCAGAGAGGGTTCTCCCCTGAATCTCTATGATGTCCAGAAAGGCCTGTGGGTCGAGGTCACCGGTCGGCTCCGTCTCCGGAAATACGTCAGCCAGTCCGGAGAAGAAAGGGTTTCACCGGATATCATTGCCAGGACGGTGAAAGTCCTTCCCCGCGAAGAAGAAAGAATGCACGCCCAAAGAGACTATTAGTTATGAAAACCGTCGGAAGAGCCCTTTTGCTCCTTTTACTGGTCACCGTGGCTTTGCCGGCAGCCGGACAGCGTTTTTCCGTCAGCACGGACTGCCTGGACTGGCTCACTCTGGGTGCCATCAATGCCGATGCCTCCGTTTCTGTCAGCCAGAACGTCTCTTTGCACGCGGGCGGGGCCCTGAATCCCTGGACTTTCCGCAAGGATAATCCCGGGAAACAGTTCCAGGCCCGCTTGATGACGGTCTGGGGTGGAGTTCGCTGGTGGCCCTGGCACGTCTATTCCGGGTGGTGGGCCGGAGTAGACGCCATTTATCGGGTTTACAACGTGGGAGGCATCATCAAACGGGAAACGGAAGAAGCTGAGGCTTACGGAGGAAGATTGTGGGGAGGTTATTCCGTTATGCTGTCCAGCCACTGGAACCTGGATGTGGGAGCGGGAATCTGGGGCGGATGGAAAGACTATACCGTCTATTCCTGCCCTTCCTGCGGATTCATCCAGGAGAAAGGGGGAAAAGTGTTTGTCCTTCCAGACGCACGGGTTGCCATACAGCTGATATTTTGATGACAATGGAAATGGAAAGAAGACGATGTTATATCGGCTGCCTGGCATCCGTGGCGATGATCTCGGCGTTCCTCTTTTCCTCTTGCGGGCCAGGCCGGAAAATCGAGGCTGTCCGGCAGCAGGAGCTGTCGGCCGTCCTCGCCCTCTCCCGCAACGAAATCAAGGAGGAACGCGGAGTCATCGCGGTTACCCGGAGAGATACCCTGACCATCCGTGATTCGGACGGAAAGAGACTCCTTATAATGAAGGCCGTCAAGGACGATGAAACGGGAGAAATGGTGGCTACAGATGTCTTGGACGCCGCGGTCATCACCGCCCGTTTCCGGAACGTGGCCGAGCGGCACGGAAAAATCGACCTTCGTTTTGAGATTATCGTACCTGCCTCCATGCAGGACAGCCACTGGCAACTGCGCTTCCACCCCGATATGTTCATCCTGGAAGATTCGCTGCGACTGGAAAGCGTGTTTGTCACGGGAGAAGAGTATCGGAAAAAGCAAATCCGGGGCTACGAACTGTATAACCGCTTTCTCTCCAGAATCATCACCGATTCCATGGCTTTCGTCAATCTTCGTAACGTCGAAATCTTCATCCAGCGCAACCTGGAGGAGCTTTATCAACTCAAATGCGACTCCAGCTTCGTGTCGGAAGAACGCGCCGCCGCCTTCGAATCCTACTGGGGACTTCACGAAAAGGAGGTCATCGAACACTATACCAATCGTTTTGCGTGGCGATACAACGAAAAAAGGAAGGAAAGAAAGAGCAGTATGTTTGCGCGCTACGTCAAATCGCCCATCGTAACGGAAGGAATCCGGCTGGATACCGTCCTTCGAAACTCCGACGGGGATTTCGTGTACCACTATACCCAAACCATCAGCACCCGTCCCCGCCTCCGGAAAGTGGACATCGTCCTGTCCGGAGACATCTACGAGGCCGACCAGCGGATCTATTCGATGCAGAGAACACCTCCGCTCACCTTCTACATCAGTTCCTTGTCGGCCTTTGTGGACGGGACAGAACGCTATCTGTCCCACATCGTGGAACGTCAGGTATCGGCCAATACGGCCTGTTATGTGGACTTTGAAACGGGAAAATCGCAAATCAACCCGGAACTGGGCCATAACCGGACGGAACTGGGCCGTATTCGAAGGAATCTTTCCGAATTGCTGGATAAGCAGCAGTTGGAGATGGACTCGATCGTTATTGCGGCATCAGCTTCCCCGGAGGGTAACGAGAAGGCAAATATTGCCCTTTCCGGGAAAAGGGCTGCTTCCGTCGCGGACTATTTCGGACAATATATCCGGCATTACCGGGACTCGGTCCGTCGTAACGAAGGGCTGATGTTGACCGTGGATGACAGTGGGCGGGAAAGCTTGTCCGGAAAAAGCTCTTCTTTCCCCGAAATCCGCTTCCTGTCCCGTTCCAACGGCGAAAACTGGGATTTCCTCTCCTTGCTGGTAGACCAGGATACGCTGCTCTCCCCTTCCGATGTCCGCTCCTATATGCGGCATCTTTCGGAAGAGGATCCGGACCGACGCGAGACCGCCCTCCAGCGGGAGCCCTATTACCGTTACCTTCGTGAGAAACTTTACCCTCGTCTGAGAACCGTTCGTTTCGACTTCTATCTGCACCGGAAGGGAATGCTCAAGGATACGGTCCATACCACCGTGCTGGACTCTGTCTATATGAAAGGAGTCGCTGCACTTCGGGACCGGGACTACCGGAAAGCATTGGATTATCTTCGGGATTACAAAGACTACAATACAGCCATTGCCTATGTTTCCCTGGATTACAATGCCTCCGCTATGGCCATTCTTCAGAAGCTGGAACGGACGCCACAGGTAAATTACATGCTGGCTCTGCTGTATGCCCGCAGTGAGGACGACCAGAATGCCGTTCAATGCTACCTGGACGCCTGCCACGAAGACCGCTCTTTTATTTTTCGGGGAAATCTGGATCCAGAAATCTATACGCTCATTCAACGCTACGGACTGAATCAACAGAACGATGAAGAATGGGAGTCCTCGCTTTAGACAGCTATATCTATCAATTCATTTATCATTTAATCAGAAAACGTATGAAAAAAAAACATTTCATTTCCATCGTTGCCCTTTTGACTGCCATCTGGGCCGTTTCCTGCAACAAGAACCACAGCGATTCCGATTCGCTCCCGGAGCAACAGGAGGCCAGTTACGGTAATGTCCGGATCAGCCTCAACACTTCCGGAGAGCAGGCGACAAAGGTCCTCAGTTCCAGTGCTGCCGAAACCCGAATCAATTCGGTTCAGGTATTCATCTTCAACAAGGCCAGCGGAAAACGGGAAACAGATCGTTTCGAGAATCTCTCCGGTACCGTCAGCGATTCCTACTCGATGACGCTGACTTCCCTGACGGGAGAAAAAGTGGTGTGGGCAGTGGTGAATTCTCCCCGAATCACCAATGTCGCCACCTTGGACGCCCTGAAGCAAAAAGTTTCCGACCTGGGCGAAAACACGGTCGAAAACCTTCTGATGAGCGGATTCAATGAGAACGTGCTGGTCCGGGAAACCAACAGCAACGTCTCTTCCCAACAAAACGTTGTCACAGATGCCTCTATCGACGTTTTTCGTTTGGGTGCAAGGATTTCACTGAACGCCGTCACAGTTGATTTCTCCAACACCGACTTGGAAAACGCTACTTTCACAGTAACCGGTCTTTATCTGAAAAATGTCGTGGGGAAAGTTCGCCTCGACGGCTCGGGCATCGATCTGACCCAGGCAGCAAACTGGTACAATATGACCAATCAGGCCGCAGTCACCTCGGCTCCAGCCGCCATCCAGGCCCTCACCAAAGATATGCCCCTGAGCGTAAACTGCAACAGTTCCGGTACGGCGACGGCGATAGGCTATTCCTGGTATGTGTATCCGAATGCAACCACGTCAGGGCAGGATACGAATGCCGCAGGAACTTCCGTTCCCAGAGGTACCCGGCTGGTCATCAAAGCGCATCTTGGAGGCACTTCCGTGGGAGGAGCGCTGAACGAAGACACGTATTATGTTTTTACCATTCCCGAAATCAAACGCAACAACGCCTACAACATCACCAGCCTTAAAATCACGATGCGCGGAAAACCCGATGACAACACCGATGAACCTACCAACAGCGGACAGCTAAGCGCTACCATTACGGTTCAGGACTGGGACAGCAACGAAACCCTGACTTACGAGTTCTAGTTCTACCGGGACCGCTTATCGCCCGACCGGGAACGAGGGGAAAGTACAGGGACAGGCTCTTTCGGGCACCGGGTTCGATTCCCGGTCCCCTCGCCAGAAAAACGCGCAAAATTATGAAAAAATACAGCATCGCACTGGGCCTGACAGCCCTCCTGACGGCAGCGGGATGCCGCTCGCTAGTGTACGAAGACCGTAGTGAATGTCCTAGTTTCCTGCTATTTGATGTTCTGAACGAGGAACAGTTTCAGCCATCTGACCGCATTCACATTACGGTTTACCGCCAGCCGGAAAACGAACTGGCAGACGCCCGGACTCCCCTTTTACGGGAGCTTAAGGACCGGACTTTCCGTTTTGAACTCAAAAAGGCCGAGGCCTGGAGCGGCTACGGCCTGCTTGGGGCGGAAAAAAGCCGCCTGGCCGGAGATTCAAAGTGGATGATCGAGGAGGGCGAACAGGGTGACCCTCTCTTCCGCTTTCATTACCACGTTCCCGGATTCGATGAAACTGAAATTGTTCCTGTGGAACTAGTAAAAGACCATTCGCGGGTTACCCTGAAATTCCTCCGCTTCGACCAGTTCGAGGGCTCCGGAGGCCAGTTCCCTTTCAAAATCGTCATCAAGGGGAACACTTGCGGGATAGATGCCCGAACGGGTATTCCCCTGAGAGGTGATTTCCTGTACAGTCCGGAAGAAACATTCGGCGGAACCTTTGCCTTCATCCTGCCCCGTCAGGGAGACAATGCTCTGACAATGGAGCTTTGGGCAAAACCCGGCCTCTTTTCCCGTGAAGGCCTGATTGACACGTTTAACCTGTCGGCCATGTTCCAGGACCTTGGGAACATTGACTGGGAGGCAAAAAATCTTCCGGACATCTACTTGGAAATCAACTATATCGAATCTGTCTACCACATCTTCGTTCGGGAATGGGAGGATGTCAATGAACTAAATTATGAATTATAAACCGTTATGCGTACCATCAGAACACTATTTCTAGCTGCCAGCCTTTCAGCATCGCTTTTGTCCTGTCAAAAGAGAATGAATACCGAAGTTGTTTCAGGGTCGGCCGTTCTCACCCTTGGCGGTGCGAGCCTTCAAACCAGAGTCACGGATGTCCTTTCTGCGGATGAGTCCCGTATTGAGCGGTGGGCCTATTGGGTGTTCAACCGCAGTGGACACGCCGTCAAATGCGGTATGGAGACAGGGACAAGCTCAAAAGTAAGCCTCCCTACGGGTTTTTATACCGTCGTGGTACTGGCCAATTATCCCACATCCGGCATCCGGACAATTCCAATAAGGGTTGATGTCACGATAGATGCGCTGTTGGATCGCACATCCGACCTCTCTGACAATGCCCGTAACTGCTTTGTTATGAAAGGAGATGCCTCCGTAATCATTGAAGAGGGAAAAACAGTTCCGATTGAGGTGCAACTAACCCGTCTGGTGTCCAAAATCGGTGTAAAAAAGATTTCAGTAGCTTACTCCAAGTCTGCCCTGGCGACAAAGACAACGATTCTGAAGGGGGTTTACCTGACAAACCTTTACCGAAGCTCGCGTTACGGTAGCGATTATACCTACTCGGAGCTGGAGGCTACCCGCACGAAGTGGTACAACTTAATGGGCTGGCACCGCTGGGAGTCCGATCCGGCCGATGGGGCCATCGATGCGCTAGCGGGAGACTGCGAGCTCAATGTACATCTCTCAGCATCATCGCCGTACACACGGTCACATTACTTCTACTGCTACCCGAACGCTTCCAGAAAGGAGAACGACTCTCACGGACTCGAGACGTGGACTATCCGATCGACGCGCCTTGTCATCGAGACGGAAGTGGACGAAAAAACCTATTATTACCAAATCCAGATTCCCCCGATGAGGCGGAACACTCCTTATGTGGCCGAAGAGGTGGTCATCCGTGAACTCGGTTCACAGGATCCCGAAGACATTGTTCCGGGAAGCCTGGAAGTGATTTTCAACACAAATGTACAAGGATGGCAAGGTGATTACAGTATTGAAGAGGAATCCTAAAAACTGATAGAATGGATATGAAAAGATACAGAATGTTTATTACGGCAGCCATTGTTTTTTTGGCCTCTATGCCCTCCTGCACCAGGGAGGAATATACGAAAGAAGTCAATACCGCATCCGGAAGGCATCCTTTCAGCCTGGAGATACAGGATGTCCGAAGGCTGGACACCAAATCCGTCTTGACCGCTACGGATATCGAAACGCGAGTAAGCTCCGTTACCCTGGCCGCCTATTCTGTCTCCGATGGTTCCCTGCTGGCCAAAGAGCACTTCACGGAAGGATTCGACCGGATGGCGCTGGATTTATTTGGCGAGCCGGTCGTGAGCGTATATGCCCTTGCGAATATGGGAGATATGAGAAACAGCTTTCCATCCCATATTTCGGGGATTGACAACATCCAATACGTGATTCCATCCTATACGGGTTCCTCTGACAGCGTAGAGGAACGGGGCATTCCGATGTCCGGGACAGTCTATTATAATGAGCGTGCTTCGGAGGAGTCATCCGTAATCCCGCTCCGACGGCTTTTGGCAAAGATTGCCGTGGACCTTTGTCTCCACTGGCCCGGGACCATTTCTACAGTGCAGATAAAGAATATGAACAGCTTGTTGACTCCCTTCGGGACAAGCAAAGCCGATAAGGTGTCCGAAGTCTTTCATGCCGAGATAGAATCTGGCGGAGATCTCTCGGCCGGAAGTTTTGTATTCTTTGTCCCGGAGAATATCCAGGGCAGAATCGGAAGTGCCACCTCTTCTTCCGACAAGAATAATACGGACCCCGAAATCGATGCAAAAAAAGATGTGCTGACGTATATGGAGGTATCGGCCTCCGGCTCCGGAAAGTACAATGGAACAATAAAATATCGTAGTTATCTCGGGCACAACAGTACAGATGATTTCTCCATTGCCGGGAACTGTCGTTACACCTGGAAAGTGGACTATCTTCAGGATGGGACCACCATCAATGACTGGAAGCACGACAATGATCTTTCCTGGTCTGATTACAGATATCAGGCGTTTGCAAGGCCCTCCAAAGGTTATATAGGGGATCCCATGTATGTCTATCTGAGGAAGGCGGAAGACAAATATGAAAAAGGGACACTAAAAAGCGCAGGGACTTTGAAAAACACCGACACCTTTCTTGCCGATTGGACGCGCGAAGAGTGGAGTCCCGCTAACTTTCTACGTTTTGACAGCGTTTTTGGAGGGAGTCAGGACAATTTCCGAATCTATCTCGGAATGCGAGAAGGAGAAGGATATGTCAAGGCCACCGTCAGCGATGAGACGGGGACTTACACGGACCGGGCTCTGCTTACCTGCCTGGGACCCAAGCCGGTTCTCTTGCTGGGGGGCTCCCCCATTTCCATCCGTCTGGGAGAGTCTGTTCAGCTCACGCTCACTCTGGATGGAGATGATATTATGGGTAAAAATGACACTTACTTCTACCTGGAAAAAGGCATCTTCTTCGATCCTGTCAGCGGAAAGCGCAACACGGCAGACTATAATTATGACTATATCGGGAGAGACGGAAAATGGATTCCGACAAAGACGGGTACGTATGTGATGTATGCGCAATATTACGGCCAGAGGGTTGTCATTGACGTTCAGTCAAACACAATCAGTATCGTCGTCTCTGATCCGGACCCTGCCACGGATCCAGACCCGGACCCGGATCCTGAACCCGATCCAGATCCAAATCCCGACCCCGATCCTGATCCTCAACCTGATCCTGAACCCGATCCCGAACCCGATCCCGATCCTGATCCTGATCCTCAACCAGATCCAGATCCTGAACCCGAACCTGAACCTGAACCTGAACCAAACATTGTCTCTTATGTCCTTGCTGTTGATCCTGTCAATCCCGCTTCGAAGATGGTTGGCCAGACAATTTCGTTGAAAGCCTATCTGTGCACTTATGTGAACGACTCCCAAACGGCCCGCGAGAATGTGTCTTCCAGCGCAAAGTGGGAATGTGATGATGCTTGCGTAACTATCTCCAAGGGTGTCGTCTCTACGACGCTCCCTGGCACATTCGCCATCAAAGCCTCCTATAAAGACCCCCATGGGGAAACTCAGTCGTCTATGGTCAATGTATCATTCACGGCCGACCCGAATTTCATCATCCTGTCCATCAATCCGTCAAACATCCTTTCCGGGGAAACGAGCAAAGCCACCGTGATGTACAATGGCTCGACGAACGTTTCGTCCTCCTCCACCATCAAGGCCTTCACGGCTGAAACCGGCACCACAGCCTCGTCCAGGGTGGGTATTTCAGGCAGAACCGTCACCGGACTCTCCGTCGGAGACTGCTGGCTGGAGGCTTCCTATACTACCAGTGGCAGAACCTATACCTCGGCCCGCGTAAAAATGACTGTGATGCCAGACACTCCTCCTGTACCTCCGTTGACGGTCGCTTGGGACAGTGAGCCTTCGTATGTCGCCCAGCGGGGCAAATTTGCCGTGAGCGGGCTGCAGAGCGGAGAAACCATTTCCTCCTACCAGGCAACGGCAGGTTCCGAGAGGGTCCGGCTCTCGCCCTCGGGGACCTCCTGCCTCGTAAGCCTCCTGAAAACGGGCTCATACACCATCAAGGTGACCACCTCGAAAAAACGTAGCGTCACCCTCTCCGGAACGGTGAAAGCACCGGTCCTGACCCTCAATGCTGATGTTTTCTATGCCAATCCCGACGGCACGGAAGCCCATACCGGTACCGACGGGCTGACTGGGAATAGTCTGAGAGTGGGATACTCTGTCGGAGGAACGGCCGCAGCCTTTGTCAACGACGGGATTGCTGTCGGGAACCAGCTCCTGAAATCCCTCTATGAGGAGCTGCTCGCTCCCAGCCTGAGTTCCTCGTCAAGTTTACTTTATGTTTATGATACCGGCGTTTATGCAAAAGATACCTATGAGTATTCAGGAAGTAACGGTGCAGTTGCACACACGCTCGGAACAGTGACAGTAGCGCCGAAGGAGACCTCCTCGGGTATAGCTTCCAAAACATTCACCGTCAGGAAGGTAAATCCGTTTGTAGGCTGGGGATCTGTCTCCCAAAGGGAAGATGTAGAAGACTGGAGCCTCCTTTCCGGCTATTATACCCATACAAAATATTACAACGATGCCTTCTATACCAACCCTGTCGTCGCTTCCACGGGACAATGCGGCTTCACCGTCTTTATCAACGAGCAGGAGGCACCGTCCGATTTTGCTGCCCTGTTCAGCGGTAACGTAAACGCCAACGGTGGAAGGGTTTCCTGGAGCCTCAGTCAAGCCGTATTCTCCGGTTTGTCGGAACACTACGCGGGAGATGTTACCCTCCGGGCCTATGTACGGAACCGCCACAGCGGAAACCGCCTGTTCCGACCGTTCGTTTCGTTCCGCTTGTTCGTGCACGGAGCTGTCGGCGCAAGGGTGGTCATGGACAAGCCCAAGACAGTTTCGGGGAGGATCCATTACGAAGCAATGTTAATGCAGGCAGGCTTTGTCGGAAATATCTCCGGAACCCCCTTTGCCAACAACGGCAGCGGAGGCATGGTCATCTATTCAGTCGCGTCCACATTCGATCGATGGGATGCGGTTGACCACGGCCTTGGAAGCTGTCCTTATTTCATCGCGAACAGTCAGGAAATGATCAATTTTACCACCGGAAACGATTATATCCTGCAGATTATTCCGGGCAGGAAAAAAGGGACGGTTCCGGAGACCTACGAACCCGCATACAATCAATACTTCCTCTCTTCCGACGCGGAGGCGTTCCGGATGAGTACCCCATCAAACCTGACGTGGGGAACGGTCATCAACACGGCGGTAGTCAGAAAGGACGGAAACATCCTCTATATGAAGAACGATAGTGATGAGCCCGACAGGGAGGTTGGCGGACAAGGGGGCCTGGGATACTATGTCCTTCACCTGCTTAAGGATATACAGAATTCAGGAGCCGTCAATGGCAACAACGGCTGGATCCGTTAAATTCACTGTGTCTGTGAGGGCGTGCCGAAAGGCGCGCTCTCACTTTTTCACGTTTTTTGCCTATCTTTGTACCGTGAACAAACAGATTCTTTCATCTATAGCGCTTTTGTCACTGCTCTCTTGCGGGACTCTCCGCCAGGGTGGCACTGCTGTCACTTCCCCAGCCACGGATACCCTTCTCACCCGGGAAGTGGGCTTTGCTGATGTTCCGGAGAAAGAGAACAAAGAAGAAAGCGTATCGGCCCCGCAAAGTCCTTCTCCTTCGCAGACTGCCCCCGTCTCCGTTTCACAAGAGACGCTTGCAGACCAGGTCATCGCCTATGCGCGAACATTTCTGGGAACGCCCTATAAACTGGGCGCTTCCGGACCCAAGCTTTTTGACTGCTCCGGCTTCACCCGCTATGTTTTCAAGCACTTCGGCTACAACCTTACCCAATATTCGGGGGCCCAGTTTTCAGAGGGACGCGAGGTGCCCGGCTATTCCGACCTTCAGAAGGGGGATCTGGTGTTCTTCGGCAAACGCGGGAGTGTCCGCAATATCGGCCACGTAGGCATCGTAGTTTCGGTCAATGAAGAAAAGGGTTCTTTCAGCTTCATCCATGCTTCCACTTCCGGCGGTGTCATCGAGAGCGAGTCTACCCAGGCCTACTATATGATGCGCTACATCGGCGCCCGCCGTATTTTACCGGATGAAGATAGGAAAGACTGATTTTTTTCGTATCTTTGCAGCCACGTTCAGTCATTGGGGGTGTTTTGGTTTTGACAGCGCTGATGCTGGACGGTAAGCATACCGGGCCTCGGAACCTGTCCCGTAAAACGCAGATTCCAAAAAATCAGTTGCCAACAACAACTATGCACTCGCTGCTTAATTTGCCAAGCAAATTAACTTAATCCGCGTCGCCAAGGCTGCGTCGCCGACGAGTATCCCTCGGACTTTCCGCCCGGTACAGGCCGATCAAGGGGTATCATCCAGACCGGGACGCTCCGGCGGACGCCTCTAAAGCCGGCTAAGACTTAAAGGCTAAGGGACGCTTCGCCCGCCTTTCGGCAGGGCTTCCTCGAAAACCAAAGGAAGGATAAGTATGTAGAAAGCCGCCCGGTGCGACGTTTGGACAGCGGTTCGAGTCCGCTCACCTCCACAAAATGATTACTTATGTTTCCGCGGAAACTGCGGTTTCCTATATCCGCAATGGATCGCACATACACCTTAGCAGTATTGCCAGTGTCCCCCA
>ONOH01000031.1:0-56917 GCA_900319405.1 uncultured Bacteroidales bacterium
CATTCCTACATACATATATATATCGGCCTTCTCCAGCCGGTTCGGAGAGTTTTTTACCGGGAGCAGCAAGTCTGTCCTGTATGTGGACGAGTTCAGGCTTAACTACTGAATTTGGTTTTTCGGGGAAAAATACGTAATTTTAAAGATTGAACTCAAAACCATGAACAACGAAGTAATCCGAACCATCGACAGCATTCAGGTGAGCCTCAATGCCGGTGGGATGAATACCATCAATATCATTCTGGCCCTCGTGATGTACGGCGTCGCACTGGGCATCAAGCCGGGCATTTTCGTAGAGGTTTTCAAAAAGCCCAAAAGTGTGCTGCTGGGAATGCTTTGCCAGCTTGTCCTGCTTCCGGCCTTCACTTGCCTTCTGGCCAGTCTTCTCATCGGCTGGATCTCTCCGATGATGGGCCTTGGGATGATTCTGGTGGCCGCCTGCCCAGGCGGAAACATCTCCAATTTTATGACTTCCCTGGCCAAAGGAAACGTGGAGCTATCCGTCTCGCTGACGGCCATATCCACGGCCCTGGCCGTGCTGCTCACCCCTTTTAACTTCTGGCTCTGGGGATCCCTGTTTCTGCACAACGCAGCGGTATCGGCCAGCATCCCTACACTGGTGATTCCCCTTTGGGACGTTTTCAAGACCATCTTTATCCTGCTGGGCATTCCACTGGTGCTGGGCATCCTCACCAGCCGCTATCTTCCCAAGCTGGCCCAGACACTGAAAAAGCCCCTCCAGTGGTTCTCCATCATCATTTTCATCGCGATGGTGGTGCTCTCTTTCAGCAGCAACATCCACGCTTTCCTCATCAGTGTCAAATACATTTTCACGGTAGTTCTGGTGCACAACCTGTTGGCACTGGGGATAGGCTTTGGCGTGGGAACGATAGCCAATGTCCCCTTCCGGGACCGACGTACGCTCACCATCGAAACGGGCATCCAGAATTCCGGACTGGGTCTGGCCCTGATGCTGGGAACCAGCCTTTTCGCCGGATTCCCGCCCCACGGCGGAATGCTGGTGATCACTGCCTGGTGGGGCATCTGGCACATCATCTCCGGTCTCACCGTTGCCACTCTCTTTAACCGAAGCAGGAATAATGGCTGAACTTTGGGAGCATCGCAGAGGCTACACCTTTCTCCGGGCCTATACAGGCTGGTTCACAAGACAGAGCTACCGTCATCTGCGCTTTCGTGGAGAGGAGCTTCCTGAGAACGGCGCCGTCATCCTCGCCCCCAACCACACCAATACGCTGATGGACGCGCTGGTAATGCTGGCAGGAGGAAGGGACGCTGTCGCCTTCGGTGCAAGGGCCGACATTTTCCGCAAACCCGCCATCGGCCGCATCCTCCATTTCCTGCGTATCGTTCCGATGGTCCGCCAGCGGGACGGGTTGGAACACGTGAGCGAAAACTACGAAACCTTCGACCGCATCGATCAGGTTCTGGAGCACCGCATTCCCTTCTGCCTGTTTCCGGAAGGAACCCATCGGCCGCAGCGAAACCTCCAGCCCATCAAGAAAGGCGTCGTCCGCATTGCCCTCAAGAGTGCCTTGAGCCGTCAGACCTGGCTGGTTCCCAGCGGCATCAACTATACGGACTTCTTCCGCTACCGGGGTGCCTGTGAGGTACGGTATGGCACTCCCATCGACGTCAATGCCTTCGTGAGGGAGCACGGCGGACTCTCGGAATCCCAGTTACTGCAGGCCCTGCGCACGCATCTCGAGCAGCAGATGGCCCGTTTGGTAGAGCCGGAAGGCCCCGCCCCGGACATGCCTTCGCGCCTGCTGCTCCTGCTTTGGCCTTTTGCCGCCCTGCTGAGCCTCCCCATCTGGATTACGGCGGAAATGCTATGCCGAAAAGTCCGGGACAAAGCCTGGTGCAATACCATCCGTTGCGTCACGCATCTACTGCTCCTGCCTTTGACACTCCTTCTGTGGGGTATTGTTTTCGGCCTCACCCTTCCCTGGTATGCGACGCTTTCCCTGCTGACAGCCACCTTAAGTGCCTTCCCTGTTTTCTACGACGGACTCAACTTACTCCGGTCTTTCAAGAAAACATAGACAGAACCTCCCCCTTTTGCCTGGCGGGACGAAAAAAAGAGGATGCCCCCCTGAGGGGAGGTCATCCTCCGGATGTAACGCGCGACCGAAAGGCGAAAGCCCGAGGCCGGCAAAAACTAGAGCTTGGGACCGGCTTTGACGAGGGCCTTGCCGGCGCGGTTGCTTTCGTACTTGTGGAAGTTCTTGATGAAGCGGCCGGCGAGATCTTTTGCCTTCTCTTCCCACTCGGCGGCGTTCTTGTAGGTGTCGCGAGGATCCAGGATGCCGGTGTCCACACCTTCCAACTTGGTAGGAACAGTGAAGTCGAAGTAAGGAATCTGCTTGGTGGGAGCCTTGTCGATGGCACCGCTGAGGATAGCGTCAATGATGCCGCGGGTATCCTTGATGGAGATGCGCTTGCCGGTTCCGTTCCAGCCAGTGTTCACGAGATAGGCCTTGGCGCCGCTCTTTTTCATCTTCTTCACCAGTTCCTCCGCATACTTGGTGGGATGCAGCTCCAGGAAGGCCTGGCCGAAGCAGGCGCTGAAGGTGGGAGTGGGCTCGGTGATACCGCGCTCGGTACCGGCGAGCTTGGCGGTGAAGCCGCTCAGGAAGTAGTACTTGGTCTGCTCCGGGGTGAGAATGCTCACGGGAGGCAGCACGCCGAAGGCGTCGGCACTGAGGAAGATCACCTGCTTGGCGGCCGGTCCGTGGCTCTCAGGGCGGACAATCTTCTCGATGTGATAGATGGGATAGCTGACGCGGGTGTTCTCAGTGACGGACTTGTCGTTGAAGTCAATCTTTCCGCTGTTGTCCACGGTCACGTTCTCCAGGAGAGCGTCGCGGCGGATGGCGTTGTAAATATCGGGTTCGGACTCCTTGTCCAGCTTGATCACCTTGGCGTAGCAGCCACCCTCGAAATTGAACACGCCCTTGTTGTCCCAGCCGTGCTCGTCGTCTCCGATCAGAAGGCGCTTGGGATCTGTGGACAGGGTGGTCTTGCCGGTGCCGGAGAGGCCGAAGAAGATGGCAGTGTTCTCACCGTTCAGGTCCGTATTGGCGCTGCAGTGCATGGAGGCGATGCCCTTCAGGGGAAGATAGTAGTTCATCATGGAGAACATACCCTTCTTCATTTCACCACCGTACCAGGTATTGAGGATAACCTGCTCCTTGGAGGTGACGTTGAAGGCGATGCAGGTGTCCGAGCGAAGACCCAGTTCCTTGTAATTGTCCACCTTTGCCTTGGCGGCGCAGTACACCACGAAATCGGGCTCCTGGTCGAATTCCTTCTGGTTCTTGGGGCGGATGAACATATTGGTCACAAAGTGGGCCTGCCAGGCAACCTCCATGATGAAACGGATTTTCATCCGGGTGTCGGCGTGGGTGCCGCAGAAGCCGTCCACGACAAAGAGGCGCTTGCCGCTGAGCTGCTGCTGGGCCAGTTTCCTGACAGCCTTCCAGGTGGAAACGGACATTTTGTGGTTGTCGTTGGGATAAGCCTCGGTGGTCCACCAGATTTCACCGGGTTTGCCTTCCTTGGTGGTGTTGTCGTACACAATGTACTTGTCCTTGGGAGAGCGGCCGGTATAGACGCCGGTCATCACATTGATGGCGCCCAGTTCGGTCACCTGACCTTTGTCGAAACCTTCCAGTTCGGGCTTGGTCTCTTCATTGAAGAGTACTTCGTACGTGGGGTTGTAAAGGATTTCCTTCACACCCTTGATGCCGTACTTTTTGAGATCAATTTTAGACATAAACGTATCTTTTTTAAGAAATTCTTCTAACCTGCAAATTTAACAATAATGCCTTACTTTTCCAAGTGCGCCGCCAGCCTTTTTTTGAGCGCCATGGCCAGGGAAACATCCTCCAGTTTTTCGGCCTCGGACAGCCAGCGGGCCGACAGGCGGTAATCTCCCAGAATATAGAAGGCCTGGGCAATGTTGTAGCACGCACAGGAGCGCTTGACAGCCGATCCCGACTTCACCAGCTGCGACCAGCGGTCCACAGCGGCGGAGAACCTTCCTTCCATCGCATCCACCAGGGCTTCGACCCAGAGGTCGGAAGCATCAGGCTGGAAATAGTAGAAACTGAAACCCTCCGTAATCCAGTTGGAAAGGAAACGGGACGATACGCGGGCTCCCACCGTCTCGGCCTGCGCATCCATACTCCTCAGGGAAAGGGCCTTGAGGCCGTCTTCGGTAAGCATTCCATTGTTGTACACGAGTGTGCGGAGCACGGAGGAACCGCTGTAATCGCGTACTTTGTCCTCCCCCATACTGTCGTAGACGTTCAACTTCAGGGAAACCGGCACCTGGGCGGGACACACATAGGCCGAATCCGGGCTGGAGGCCTGTTTGACAGGCTGGTTCACTTCCAGAGTGGGCTCTCCCAGCCTGCTGTGAAGGAGAAAGACCACGTCCCCTTCCGTTTCCATCACCAGGGAATGCATCTTCTCCAGCGAAACGGTATCGGTCGACGGAATGCGGTAAATCCCTACCTTCTCCCGGCCGTCGAAATAATCCTCCTCCAGTTGACGCGCCAGCGAAGAAGCCACCTGGCGGTCGAAAAGGGAGTCCACCTGGTTGGAACCGTCCATATAGACAATGGAAATATCCTTCCCGGAGAGCGTGAGCCCGGAGTTGGACGGCTGGCGCACATCCAGATACAACGAATACACTTGCGGGGAGCAGGCCGATACGGCCAGCGCCAAAGCTAAAATCCAGGAATGTTTCATATCACTTCTGCTGTAAGGTCATATTCATCGGCCGCGGTGATACGAACGCGGAGAAATTCTCCCACAAGGGAGTACGGTTCCACGCCGTCGAAGGCCGCAGCGGTATATTTTACCAGGATTTCACCGTCCACTTCCGGGCTTTCGAACTCGCTCCGGCAAACCAGGGTGCCGTCCACGAAGTCGTCCACCAGGACTTTTTCCTCGGTGCCAATCCGGGATTGATTGTATGCAAGGGATATGCCACGCTGAAGCTCCATCAGCGAGTCCAGCCGTTTTTGTTTGGTTCGGGCCGGGATACGGTCCCTGTAATGTTCGGCCCCGAAGGTGCCTTCCTCCTCGGAATAGGTGAAGGCGCCCATCCGCTGGAAGCGGGCCTCACGGACAAAATCCATCAGTTCCACAAACTCCTTCTCCCCTTCTCCGGGATGACCGACGATCAGGGTGGTACGGAGCACGACGCCCGGCACTTTTTCCCGCATCCGACGGATGAGTTCCCGCGTCCGCTTTCCGTCCACGTGGCGATGCATCTTGTCCAGCACAGCGTCGCTCACATGCTGGAGGGGGATGTCCATATAACGGCAAAGCTTGGGATTGGCGGCCATCTCCTCCAGGACGTCTTCGGGAAAATCGGCCGGATAGGAATAATGGATGCGAAGCCACTCGATTCCCTCCACGGCCGACAGGCGGCGAAGAAGCTCAGCCAGGGCGCGTCTTCCGTACAGGTCCAGTCCGTAATAAGTGGTGTCCTGGGCGATGACGACCAGCTCCCGTATTCCCCGGGAAGCCAGTTCCCGCGCCTCTTTCACCAACGTTTCCATGGGTACGGAACGATGGGGGCCGCGGATGAAGGGAATGGCACAGTAGGAGCAGCGCCGGTTGCAGCCTTCTGAGATTTTGAGGAAAGCGTAGGGGCGGTCGGCGCGGGTGAGCACCCTCCGGTGTTCCTCTGTGGGCCGATAAGGGCAACCCAGAGCCTCCACCAGGGGTTTCAGGTCCCGTGCGCCAAACCAGCCGTCCACTTCCGGGATGAGGGCGGGGAGATCGTCCCTGTAGCGCTCTGACAGGCAGCCGAACACCAGAAGACGGCCCACCTCTCCATCAGCCTTGCGCCCGACGGCAGCAAGGATGGTCTGGATGGACTGTTCCTTGGCGTCTCCTATGAAGCCGCAGGTATTGACAAGCAGGACATCCACCCGGGGCCGGACCTCTTCTTCCGGTACAAGCTCATAGCGATCCTGTACCTGGAAAAGGAGATGCTCGGTATCCACCGTGTTTTTGGAGCATCCCAGGGTGATTACCTGCAGGGAGGGCATCTTAAGCCTCCTTGGCGGCCTCGGCCTCCCTTTCTTCGTCCGTGAGGAATTCGAGGGAAGCGTATTTCTTGAGGGCGTTGTACCACTCCACCACCTTCTTCATATGCGAGACATAGAAGCGGTTGGCATCGTACGAAGGCAGGGCCTTCTCGAAAAGGGCTTTGAGCTCCGCTTCCGGAGCCTTGGCGGAAGGCGCGTCGGCCTCTCCCAACACTTCGTTCATTTTGCCGAACACTTCCTGAAGCTTCACTTCCCCCTCGTCAGTGTAGATGGAGATATCGGCCAGGGAGGTAATGCCCGCCCCGGCGCTGAAGTTGTAGCGTTTCTTGTCTTCAAAAGCCTCGACGATGGCGCCGGAGCGCGACTGGGCGATATAGTTGAAAAGTCCGTGCTGACCACGGATGGAAAGGGTTTTTGCAAGATCGGTTTTCATTTTATTTTTCTTTCAAGAATTTACAAATATAGGCATTTTTATCGAAAAACATACGCTCTACCGCCGCGGAAAGCGCTTCCGGAGTGCCGTCGTTTTCCAGGACAAGCCGCACGCGATCCATCGGGATGAACTGTGCGGCCATCCGGCGCCTGACCTGGTCTTCCCCGACCTTGTCGCGGGCCATCACCCTCCGGAGACGGACCTCCTCGGGCGCCGTCACCAGCACCACCACATCTCCCAGTCCGTCAAAAAAGGGCTTGGAAAGAATAACGGCCGATTCCAGCACCACGAACGGCGCTCCCGCCTGCTTCTCCCGCCAGCGGATGAAATCCTGGAGGACAAGCGGATACACGAGGGTTTCTACGGTTTCGCGGGCCTCCGGACTTGAAAAGATGACTGATGCAAGCCGCGCACGGTCCAGTTTCCCATCGGCCATCGTCAGGGGAAGCCCCAGGGCTTCTTCCATCCGGCGCACAAGGGCCGGGCGGCGGGAATACATCCGCCTGGTCCGGGAATCGGAATCGTACACGGGAATGCCGTGCTTCCGAAGCCGTTTGGCAACGGCCGATTTACCACTGCCGATAAGGCCTGTCAGGATGACGGTTTTCATTATCGAAGCTCCACACAGTCAAACACTTCCGGCTCTACTCTATAATCCAGCACACCGGAGGGCAGGCGAAGGGTTCTGGCGGCGCAGCGTCCGCTGATGGATTCGCTGTAGTCTTTCCAGTCCACATACAACTTGAATGACGGAAGAGGGTCCTTGGACAGGGGGAAAGCGCAGCGGAGTACCACCTGGGCGGTAGGAGGATACACCTGGAGGTTGTGTCCGGCGGGGGCATTCCATACCTCAACGGGAACGGTAGCGCGCAATTCCACATAGCGGGAAACCGGCAGTTCGTAGCTCACCTCCTCGGTTGACATCCGGACACCCTTGACAGGATTCAGGTGAAGGACGCCGTGCTGGGATTCGTGCACGTCCGAAAGCACCAGGCGGCTGGCCGTAATGCGTTCCACTGCGGCAAGGTGAACGTCCTCTCCATAAACCGTGACCGAATCCGGAAACAATTTGAAAGCCCCGGACGGCATATACTGGGAACGGCACTGGATGGACTTGTAAACCTCTACGGGAACCTTTTTGTGGTTCTCCACCGGGAAGACGAACTTAAGCGTGTCGGTGATGAAGGCCTCGACATTGGCGCCCTCCCCGAAAAACTGGTTTACATAGGAATTCTTGGCTCCGCCGATGACACAATACGTGTGGGGCGCGACGTTCCGGAGGTCGGCCCGGTCGAAACGGACTTTCACTACCTTCCTTTCCCTTCGGCTCTTTTCCCGCAGGAGACGGAATCCGTCCGTGCGGCAGCGGGCGCTCACCACCTCCGTATTGGAGGACAGTAGTCCGTGGCCCTCGATATTGCATTCCGCCACGACCGGGACGCTGATGGTTCCGGAGTAGTCCTTGGACAGGTTGGTGAGGCTCCAGATAACGACGGCGACAAGCAGGGAAAGGACCAGAATGATCCACTCCCTGCCCCAATTGCCAAAAAGTTCCCTGATGTCCTCTTTCAGGGCCATTCTACGTTACTTTTGTGCGGATTCGGAATAATCTTTCACGAGTCCCTGCTTATCCACGCGGAGTTTTACGTCTCCGTCCACCCTGATGAGGACGGTCTTCTCGCTCACCTCCACGATTTCTCCGTAGATGCCGCCCACGGTGACCACTTTGTCACCTTTTTTGAGGGCATTGCGGAATTCCTGCATTTCCTTCTGCTGCTTGCGCTGCGGACGGATCATAAACAGCCACATCACAACGATGATGGCACCGAACATCAGGATGGTCGGCCAGGCGCTGGGCTGCTGGCCGGCGGCCTGCCCTGCGGGAGCGGAGGGAGCCCCCATCAGAAGGAAAGAATAGATCAGATTCATACGGTTTTGCTGATTATGCCCTTTTCCATACGGTCTTTGATGAGGCGGTCCAGAAGGCCGTTCACAAAGCCGCGGCTCTTGGGCGTTGAATAATATTTGGAAATTTCTACGTATTCGTTGATAGTGACCCGGATGGGAATTTCCGGGAAGGTTTCCGCCTCGGCGAGGCCCATTGCGATGAGGATGATGTCCGTAATGAACAGACGGTCCTGCTCCCACTTGGAAACGGACTGGGCAATGAGGTCTGAATACTCCTTGTAGCGGCCGTAAGTGGCGGTCAGAAGACTTCTCACAAAGGTATGGGAGTCTGTCTGGCACAGCGGAGGGTAGTTCCATCGGCCCGATCCTCCCATCTCCTCCAGGGAGCGGATGCAGCAGCCCAGGACATAGGGAAGGTCATCGGCCCAATGGATGGAAAGGTCTTCCAGGATGGCGGACAGGGCCTCGTCGTCTTCCAACTCTTCCGTGAACAGCCGCTGCCAGAGGGCGGCATCCTTTTTCAGGGAGCTCTCCCTGTCTTCCATATACGCGATGTAGTACGGGCGGTTTTTCAGCGTTTCGTACAAATTGTGCAGGAAAACGTCGTTCTGGGACCAGGACAACTTCTTCTTTCCCAGTAGTTTCTGAAAATCCGGGTCGCCGTCCAGAAGGGCCGATATACCGTTGGCCGCAAAACGGGTATTGGGATGAAGGTCTTCCTCGGTGGGATTGAACTTGCCGCGGGCGGCCTCGATGCGGCGGGCGGCCTCTGCGGTCAGGGCGGGAATGAGGGCCAGCATATAGAGATAGAGGTCCCGCGTAGCTTCGCAGGAAGTATCAAGGCCGGCAAGCGCCTCTTTCAACTTCAGGTCCCGGTTCTCCGCGCAGGAGTACAGGACTTTGAAAGCCTTGATTCTTAAAATGCGGCGATTGAGCATAATGTCAAATAAATTTCCACAAAGTTAGTGTTTTTTAAATAAAATCCCTATTTTTGTATTCACAAAACAAAAATCGAGCAACTTATGTACAGTGAAGATTACGAGCGTCCCCGCGCTCAGGAGAGAAATTCGGAAGATGTATATTCCAAACCCGTCCGTGCCGGCAAGCGCACCTATTTCTTTGATGTGAAGTCCACCAAAGGGAACAACGACTTCTACCTCACCATCACGGAGAGCAAGCGCCGCCAGGAAAGGGACGGATCTTTCACATACGACAAACACAAGATTTTCCTCTATAAAGAAGACTTCGAAAAGTTCCAGGAAGGCTTGCAGGATGCCGTGCGCTACATTTTGCACGACCTGTTGCACGACCAGCCCATCCGCCAGTATCCCGCGCGGGAAGAGCAGGAGATTTCCGAAGAAGAGTTTTAACCCACAAAACCGGCACGCCGTTGCCGGTTTTTTCAGACCGTTCAGTACAAGAATGATTCTCCTGAAAAGTATCCTCAACGGAAACAGTCGTACAGACATTCTCATCGACGGAGGCCGCATCAAAAAAATAGGTCCGGTCAACGAACTTGTGCCCGGAACCGAGACAATGGACTGTTCCCGGAAAGCCGTCATCCCGGCTTTTGTGAATATGCACACCCACGCGGCAATGATTATGCTGCGCGGCATCCACGAAGATCTCACGCTCTACGACTGGCTCAACAACATCTGGAAAATCGAAGCCGGCCTGGACAGTGATTTCATCTATTGGAGCACCCGGGTCGCCTGCCTGGAGATGATCCGGAGCGGCACCACCACTTTCAACGACCAGTACTGGTTCTGCCCGCACGCCCGGCAGGCAGCCCTGGATATGGGACTGCGTCCGGTGTTTTCTTTCATTTTCCTGGATTCCCACAACCCCGATATGGCCCGCAGGCAGCGGGAAGCCTGCCAGCGCCTGTACGAGCGCACCCTGGAGTGGGGTGACGAATCCCAGTTTGCCATCTCCATCCACTCAGTCTATACCGTCTGCCGCGAAAACATTCTCTGGGCCAATCAGTTTGCCCTGGACCACGGACTCAAAGTGCATCTGCATCTTTCAGAAACCCGGAAGGAGAACGAAGACTGTATCCGAAACCACGGAGGCCTTTCTCCCACCGAGTATTTTGAAGATCTGGGCATCTGGGGGCCGCACGTGATTGCCGCCCATTGCCTGCATCTCTCGGACCGGGACGTGCGCATCCTGGGAGACCGTCGGGTGAACTGCGTCCACAACATCCACTCCAACCTTAAACTGGCTTCCGGTTACCGCTTCCGTTACGAAGAGCTGCGAGACGCCGGAGCCAACCTGTGCCTGGGAACGGACGGCGCGGCATCGGCCAATGATATGGATATGCTCGCTCATATGAAGACGGCCGCTATTATGCAAAAGGCCTGGCGGGAAAACCCAGAAGCGATGCCGCTGGACCAACTGTTGGACTGCGCCACCGTCCACGGGGCCAGGGCCCTTGGGATTGACACCGGCGTCATCCGAGAAGGCGCCTGGGCCGACCTTTCCCTCATCGACCTGGATGATCCCGGCTTCCTTTCCCCGGGCTCCGTTCCGGCCAACCTCGTTTACGCGGCCGGCAGCCGGGCCATTGATTCGGTTATGTGCCGCGGCCGATGGGTGATGAATAATCGCCACATTCCTTCCGAGGCGGAAACGCTCGAGGGTGCCCGCAAGTTGCAATTCCGGCACTAAAAGCCGTTCGGGAGGCCCCAATTTGACAAAAACTTTCAAAACCTTGCGAAGGATTGGAAGTTTTTTTGTATATTTGCGAGAACTAGGGCACAAACCGGCCATGCTGGAACATCTTAGAAATCAGATAGAACAGTTGATCGCACGCTATGAGGCTGAGAAGGCGGAGAATGAGCGTCTCCGCCAGGAGTTACATACCTGCGAGGAAACCGGCAAAACCCTGAGGAAACAGATCAACGAACTGGAATCCCAAATAGAGACCAGGAAACTTGCCCAGGCTTTCTCCGGCAGTATGTTCAACGCCGAAGCCAAAGCCAAGGTCGATACTTTAATCCGGGAGATCGATAAATGCATCTCCTATTTGGAGGAAGCCTGAGATGGACCAGAAAATCAGCATCAAGATTGCCGGCAGGATGTTCAATCTCACGGCCACCAGCCCGGAAGCGGAAGAACTGTACCGGAATGCGGCGGACATCATCAACCAGCGGTACGCAGACTACACCCGCAAACATCCCGGAAAGAATGTCTCGGACCTGCTGTCTATGATAGCCCTCAATGAGACGGTCCTCCGCCTGCAGCAAAAAAAGGAAATCGACGGCCTCAAGGAAGACGAAAAACTTCTGGCAAGGGACCTGGAACGCTATTTACAGGATTTCGGGACAAAATAAGCCGTCAACCATCGATAGCTGAAATCAACACGTTTCAACGCACCGGGTTGACTCAGACCGGGGATGACGGGCCCCCAGTTACCTTCGGGAATTCTGCGGCATCGCCGCAGGACGCGGGATATCAGAAACCGGTCGGAACCCAAATCTTATTCCCATAAGATTTTCTGACTAGATGCTGACGGCTTTTTTTCATTGGCAGTTTCCTCACCCCATGGGAGGGGACTGCCATTTTTATGTGCAACTATGTGTAACTAAAAACATTATATATTTTTTATGGATATCTTAAGTTTAGTCATCGGATTCGTCCTGGGCGCAGTCATTGCCCTGGGCGCGTACATACTCATCCGCCGTTCCATCCTCAAGGGAAAGCGGGATGAGATTCTGGAGAAAGCAGAGCTGGAAGGCCAGAAAATCAAGAATGAACGCATCCTGCAGGCCAAGGAGAAATACCTCAACCTCAAGAGCGAACACGAAAAGGCCGTCAACGAGAAGAACGCCCAGATCCGCGAAGCGGAAAACCGCGTGAAACAAAAGGAGAACACCCTGAACCAGAAAATCGGCGAGGCAGAGCGCAAAAACAAGGAACTGGAAGCCCAGAAAGCCAGTGCTAAGGCCCAGCAGGAGCAGATGAAACTCCGAGAGGCGGAATTCACCGATCTCCGTGACCAGGTAATCCGTCAGATTGAGGCCGTTGCCGGAATGTCGGCCCAGGAGGCCAAAAACCAGTTGATGGACTCCATGAAGGCAGAAGCCCGCAGCGAAGCCCAGGCCTACATCAACGACTGTCTGGACGAAGCCCGTCTGAACGCCGCCAAAGAGGCCAAACGCATCGTCATCAACACCATCCAGCGCACGGCGACGGAAACGGCCATTGAAAACGCCGTCACCACCTTCCCCATCGACAACGACGAAATCAAGGGACGCATCATCGGCCGTGAGGGCCGAAACATCCGCGCCCTGGAAGCCGCCACCGGTGTGGAAATCGTGGTGGACGACACGCCCGACGCCATCTTGCTCAGCGCTTTCGACCCTGTACGCCGGGAAGTGGCCCGTCTGGCCCTTCACCAGCTGGTAGTGGACGGCCGCATCCACCCCGCCCGCATTGAGGAGGTGGTTTCCAAGGTACAGAAGCAGCTGGAAGAGGAAATCCTGGAAACCGGTAAGCGCACCTGCATAGACCTGGGCATCCACGGCCTTTCGATGGAGCTGGTCCGCCTGATCGGCCGGATGAAGTACCGTTCTTCCTACGGGCAGAACCTCCTGCAGCACTCCCGCGAAGTGGCCAACATCTGCGCCATCCTGGCCAGTGAGTTGGGACTGAACCCCAAGATTGCCAAACGCGCCGGACTGCTGCACGATATCGGCAAGGTTTCCGAAGAAGACCCCGAACTTCCGCACGCCCTCCTGGGTATGAAACTGGCCGAGCAGTACAAGGAAAAAGCGGAAATCTGCAACGCCATCGGTGCTCATCACGAAGAGACGGAGATGACCTCTCTCTATGCCCCCCTGGTGCTGGTGGGCGATGCCATTTCCGGCGCCCGTCCGGGTGCCCGACGGGAGGTGATTGAAAGCTACATCAAACGCCTACGCGGTATGGAGAACCTGGCCGGCAGTTATCCCGGCGTCACCAAGGCCTATGCCATCCAGGCCGGCCGTGAACTCCGTGTCATCGTGGGCGCAGAACAGGTAAGTGACCAGGATGCCGAGGTCCTTTCCGGAGAAATCGCCCAGAAAATCCAGGACGAAATGACCTATCCCGGCCAGGTGAAAATCACGGTCATCCGGGAAACCCGTTCCGTCGCCTACGCCAAATAAATGAACGAACTGGCCCCGCTCATAGCAGACCTTGCGCTGATTCTCATCTCCGCAGGCATTATGACGCTCGTCTTCAAGAAATTGAAGCAGCCTCTGGTGCTGGGGTATCTTGTGGCCGGTTTTATCGCCAGCCCCCATTTCCCCCTCACCCCATCCGTGATGGATGCCGCCAGCATCCATGTGTGGTCGGATATCGGCGTCATTTTCCTGCTCTTTGCCCTGGGGCTTGAGTTCAGTTTCAAGAAAATCGTGAAGGTGGGCGGTCCGGCCATCATCGCCACGCTCACCATCATCTTCGGGATGATCATCCTGGGCTTCCTGGTGGGTTCGGCCTTCGGCTGGAGCAAGATGGACGCGCTGTTCCTGGGCGGAATGATCTGCATGAGCTCCACCACCATCATCTACAAGGCGTTCGAAGACCTGGGACTGGCCAAGAAAAAATTCGCCGGGCTGGTGATGTCCATCCTCATCCTGGAAGACATCCTGGCGGTGGTGCTGATGGTGGTCCTTTCCACAGTGGCGGTTTCTTCCAATTTTGAAGGCGGAGAGCTGGTCTATAGCATCCTGAAACTGGTTTTCTTCCTGGTTCTTTGGCTGCTGGTGGGCATTTATCTGATTCCGCTCATCCTCCGGAAGACCCGTTCGCTGATGAATGACGAGACGCTGCTGGTGGTTTCGCTGGGCCTTTGTTTTTTAATGGTGGTCGTGGCGGCCAAGACCGGTTTCTCTGCCGCCTTCGGCGCCTTTATCATGGGTTCCATCCTGGCCGAAACGCTGGAGGCCGAGCATATCGAAAAACTGGTAAAGCCGGTGAAAGACCTCTTCGGAGCCATCTTCTTCGTATCTGTAGGAATGATGGTGGATCCGGCCATGATTGCCCAGTACTGGCTGCCCATTCTCATCATCACCCTTACCGTCGTGGTGGGCCAGCCCTTCTTCTCGATGGTGGGTGTGCTGCTCTCCGGCCAGCCTCTGAAGACGGCCGTACAGAGCGGCTTCTCACTCTCCCAGATTGGAGAATTTTCCTTTATTATCGCTACCCTGGGGGTCTCCCTGGGCGTTACCAGCAACTTCCTCTACCCCATCGTTGTAGCCGTCTCGGTAGTGACCATCTTCCTTACGCCCTATATGATCCGCACGGCCCAGCCGGCCTACGCTTTCATCTATAAGCACCTCCCCGGGAGGCTCCTCCGTTTCCTGGATGCTGGGGCAGATCGTACTCATCTACGGCATCCTGTGCATCGCCATCTGTATCCTGGGTTTCCAATTGCTGCTGCCCCTGGCCGAAAAGTGGATCCCCGGCATCTGGTCCCATCTTGCCGTAGCAGTGACCCTCCTCCTGGCTCTGGCCCCCTTCCTGCGGGCCATCCTGGTCAAAAAGAACAAGTCGGAGGAATTCAGGACCCTCTGGAACGCCCACCCGGCCAACCGGGCGCCACTGGCTGCCAGCATCGTCATCCGCTTTGTCATCGTCATGGGCTTCATCTTTTATGTGCTGGGCCGCCTGTTCCACGTCTCCGTGGTAGTTATCCTGTTGCTGGCCCTGGCCGTTGTCGCCTACCTGATGTTCGGCCGCTGGGCCAAAAGTTCGGCACACAAGATTGAGGAAACCTTCTTTACCAACCTCAATTCCCGCGAAAAACGGGCCGAGTACCTGGGACAGAAAAAGCCGGAATATGCATCCCGACTGCTCGACAAAGATCTGCACCTTTCCGATTTCGACCTCCCGGCCGATACCGAATGGGCCGGATGCACCCTGCGGGAACTGAAGCTGAGCCAGCGCTTCGGCATTCAAGTGGTGGCCATTCTCCGGGGCGGAAAAAGACTGAACATCCCGGTTGCCGATACACGGGTCTTCCCGCACGACCGCATCCAGGTAGTGGGATCTGACGCCGGCCTGGAAGCCTTCGGGACGGAACTGGGCAAAAGCTCGGCCGGCCCCTTGCCGGAAGATTTTGCAGACCAGGAGGTCGTCCTGCGCCGCCTTCCCGTCACGGAAGACTCCCCCCTGGCCAACAAGACTTTAAAAGACAGCAGCATCCGCAACCGCTATCGCTGCCTGGTGGTAGGCGTCGAAAAAGAAGACGGCGCCCTGCACATCCCCAATCCCACCATCCCTTTCGAGAAAGGTGACTACCTGTGGATCGTAGGTGAGAAGAAGGACGTGGAAGTGATGATGACGGTGTAAGCGCGCCACGCCCCATGGACTGCACGACAAACGCGTTTTTGGCCGATTATGCGTCTGTCGGGACACCCGGAGAGGGCTGGCACAGACGATTTACCGCTGGAAGAGCAGGGCCATGTCGCGCTCCAGGGCGGGGCGTGCAAGTTCTTCAGGGACAAAAGCCCAATGACCGATGACGGCAGGGTTGCCAATCACTTCGGGATCGATGCTGCCGTTTTCCATCAGGTAATCATAGAGGATATTGCGGATTTCGGGGTAGCGGGAGTGCACACGGGCATCGATGTCGTCGGTATCCACCCCGGCTTCCTGAAGGAGACCACCGCCGCCGCTGGCGCGGTAGGAGGTCATGGCCACATGGTATTCACGGGCGGGCTCGAAAGGGCTGCCATCGGCCATGGAGGCTATCTTCACCCGGCTGCCGAAGGGGCGGGTGACATCCACCGTGTAGCAGATGCCGGCGGCCGAGTCGAAGTTGTAGGCCCAGTTTTCGAAGGACCAGCCCGCCTGCTGGTTGCGGGAATCCTCACGGGCATGAATTTTCAGGACGTGGTCGGCGGGAGTGGAAATGGTATTGATCCACTTGTCGTAGGAGACTTCCAGGTATCGGGCAACCTCCTCTCCCGTCATTTTCACGACATATAACTGGTTCTCAAAGGGATAGATGGTAAAGAGGTCGTTAAAAACAAGGATGCCGCTGCGAATGTGCCCGTTGTAGGTGAGCGGGGCGGCGATAGAAATCTGGGCCGACTCCCGGGACAGGCACAGCGTATGGATGAGATTCATGTAGTCGCACATGCCGGTGTAGGCTTCGCGTGTACGGAGGTCTGCATTCAGGATTCCCACTTCCTGCAGGGTAAAGGCCCGAACAGCCTCGAATTCCCTGCGGAAATGCGCGCGCATGGCGGTGTCCGCCTTTTCGGCCTTCACGGGAATCAAGCCCGTCTCCAGGGATTTGGAGACCACTTTTCCGCCCTCTACCTTGACGTGCAACTTTCCCTGCGCAAGGAAGCGGCCGTGACTGCCGGAGTTGAGAAGGGCAATGGAATCCCGCACCTCGGTCATGGGCCGATGGTCGTGGCTGCACAGCACAAAATCCACCCCCCGGACCTTATGGAAAATATCCCTTCCTTCCGATTCCAGACTGGATCCATCCCCCTCGCCGGTACCGGAATGGACCGCAACGACTACGACATCCGGCTTTTCCCTGGCACGAAGGGCATCCACATCCTGCTGCACGCGGGCGGCGATGGGTTCGAAATGCATGCCGCTCCAAACCTCCTGAGCCAGCCAGCCGGCAATATTGGCGTTTTGGTAGCCCAGCACGGCCAGCTTCAAGCCGGCTTTCTTCACAATTTTATAAGGAGGGAAATAGGGTTTTCCATTGTCGTTGCGGATGGCATTGGCAGCCAGGAAGGGAATGCCGTAGTCCATAAGTTCCTTCTGCACGCGGTCGTACACCTTGTGGCCGGTTTCCACGTCGTGGTTGCCCCAGACAATGGCATCGTAGCCCATGTAATCCATGAGCCGCGGAAAAAGGTGGGGACTCAAGGTATCGACGTAGTTATAGTAATAGGCGGCATTGTCTCCCTGCAAGCAGTCTCCCACTTCTACCAGGAGCACATTTTCGGCGCCATCGGCCTTGCGGACGCTGTCCACGTAATGGTTCACGGCAAAAAGGGAGCGGCGCGTATGGCCACCCACGTAAGTGGAATCGAACCAGTGACCGTGCATGTCGTTGGTGGAAAGCAGCGTAAGGGTGTAATCCCCGTCCCGGGGTCCGCGGTCGCATGCTGCAGACAGCATCAGGGCCGAAACAATAACAAAAAAGAAACAGCTGTGCCTATTCATATCACTTTGTCTTTTATGGGTCTTACCTCCTGAAACCCTTCATCTGCTGCATCAGGCTGCCGGTTACGGCCCCCTTCATCAGCTTGCGCGTACCCTCGAACTGCTTGAGGAGTTTGTTCACCTCGGGAAGGGTGGTTCCGGAACCGTCGGCGATGCGTTTGCGGCGGGAGCCGTTGATGGCTTCGGGATGCTCCCGCTCATAAGGAGTCATCGAAAGGATGATGGCCTCGGTGCTCTTGAAGGCGTCGTCCGGAATATCCACATCCTTGATGGCCTTCCCCACTCCGGGAATCATTGCTGCGAGGTCCTTGATATTACCCATTTTCTTCACCTGCTGGATCTGCTGGTAGAAGTCCCAGAGGGTGAACTGGTCCTTGGCCAGCTTCTTCTTGAGTTCGCGGGCCTGCTTCTCATCAAACTGCTCCTGGGCCTTTTCCACCAGGGAAACCACGTCTCCCATCCCCAGGATACGGTCTGCAATACGTTCCGGATGGAAAACATCCAGGGCTTCCAGTTTTTCTCCGGACGATACGAACTTGATGGGTTTCCCCACCACAGCTTTGATGGAAAGGGCAGCGCCGCCGCGGGTGTCACCGTCCATCTTGGTGAGTACGACACCGTCAAAGTCCAGCCGGTCGTTGAAGGCCTTGGCCGTTTCCACGGCATCCTGACCCGTCATCGCATCCACCACAAACAGCGTCTCGCTGGGCTGGACGGCCTGGTGAAGGGCCGATATCTCGTCCATCAGCTGCTGGTCCACGGCCAGCCGGCCGGCGGTATCCACGATAACTACGCTGTAGCCCTCGGCCCTGGCCTTGGAGATGGCCGTCCTGGCTATCTTGATGGGATCCTTCACTCCTTCCTCCGTATAAACGGGAACCTGGATGCTCTCTCCCAAAACCTTCAGTTGCTCGATGGCTGCGGGACGGAAGGTGTCGCAAGCCGCCAGGAGCACCTTCATCCCCCGCTTGGACTTGATATGGAGGGCCAGTTTACCGGAGAAGGTGGTTTTACCGGAGCCGTTGAGGCCGGCCACCAGCACCACGGCAGGATTGCCCTTGATGTTGATGTCCTGGGCCGTGGAGCCCATAAAAGCCGCCAACTCGTCGTGGGTGATTTTCACCATCATCTGCTGCGGCTTCACCGCAGTGAGCACATTGGCACCCATTGCCTTGTCCTTCACGCGGTTGCAGAAATCCTTGGCCACCTTGTAACTTACATCGGCGTCCAGGAGAGCCTTGCGGATATCCTTGACGGTTTCCGCCACATTGATTTCGGTGATTTTTCCTTCACCCTTCAGTATTTTGAAAGACCGCTCCAGTCTCTCGCTCAGATTCTCAAACATAGTACTTCGTTTTCAACTATAACTTGCAAATATAAGGATTTTGGACGAAGAAAGGAAATCGTAAAAAATAATTGGCCGAAAGCGCGTTGTTTCAGAAGAATCGCAAAAAACATTCGGCAAAAAATATACGTTTTGAATAATGGGAACGGTTACTTCTTGATATCTTCGCCCAAGACCGGACAACGGAGTCCGGCTCAAAACCATTATTATCTATGAGAGCAAAAAAACTATGCTGCCTGTTGCCGCTCCTGGCAGGGCTGACCGCCTGCGACGACTTCTCACTCTATCCCGAAACGGAAGTGGGCGAACTGCGCTGGGTGCTGGACAAAGGCACCCTCACCAAAACCTCCGGAGAGATTCCGGACACCAATGATTTCCTCCTCTCCATCCGGGATGCCGAAGGGAAAACGCTTTACGAAGGATCCTACGGCGATTCGCCGCAGTACCTGCCGGTACAGCCCGGAAGCTACACGATCGGCATCGTCTCCATTCCTTTCCGGGCGCCGGCTTTCTCGCAGCCGCAGTACGGCGACGAGCAGGTGGCCGTAGTCCCTTCCGGCGGAAAGGTAACGGTGAAACTGCAATGCACCCTGCTGAATGCCGGAATCCGGCTCAAAATGTCCTCCGACTTCCTGAATAGCTTTCCCGTGGGAACGCTGTACCTGAAACAGGCCGACAGCCAGCTCCAATATGCCTATACCGAAAAGCGCATCGCCTATCTGTTCCCGGACGACGTATCGCTGAGCCTGTCCGACGGAGGAAGGGAGCAGACGCTCTTCAAGCGCCGCCTTCAGCCCCGGGAGATTCTCACCCTGACCCTCTCCGCCCCCTCTCCGGCCGCCGGCACGTCCAGTACGGTGGAGGTGGCCGTGGATACCGCCAAGAACTGGACCTCGGACCATCTGGAAATCGGAGACGCCCCCTCCGGCGGAGGAAACGACCCGGATGGCTGGCAGCGGGCCATCTCTGTCGCAGAGGCCGTCTTCCACAGCGGGGAAAACGGCGTATGGGTGTACGGCTACATCGTGGGTGGAGACCTTACATCGGCCGGAAAGGGCATCAAGACCGAAGGCATCACCAAAAACACGCACATTGCCCTGGCCGACCGTTCTTCCGTCACCGAAAAAAGTGCCTGCCTGGCCGTGGAACTTCCCAAAGGAAGTATCCGCGATGCGCTGAACCTGGTGGACAAGCCTGAACTCCGGGGGAAAAGGGTCTATGTTAAAGGAAACGTGGTGAGCAGTTACTTTGGCACCACGGGACTTAAGAATGTAAAGGAGTACCGTCTGCCCTAAAAAAGGCGGTAGAACATTCTCACGAAACTGGACATCAACGACTTGTACCAGGGGTATCCCTTCTTCCACTCCTCCAGACGGAGGCACTTGGCCTGTTCCTGGTCGGTCTGGAAGATGCTTTTGCAGACCTGGGCTGTCTCCCGGTCATAGACAAAGGTGTTCACCTCGCTGTTCAAATGGAAACTGCGCATATCCAGGTTGGAGGCACCGATGACGCAGAGGCTGTCGTCGGCCACCAGGGTCTTGGAATGGATGAACGCGCCGCTGCGCTCGTAGATGCGGACTCCGGCTTCCAGGCATTCCTCATAGACGGAACGGTTGGCTGTGCCCGCAAGGGGCGTGTCCACCACCTTCGGGAGCATCACCTGCACGTCTATCCCGCGCAGCGCAGCGCTCTTGAGCGCATTCAGGAAGGAAACGGGCGGAATGAAATAGGGAGTCTGGATATAGATATACTTCCGGGCATTCTGCAGAATCCATTCATATCCAAGCTGGGTCGTGGGCCAGGGGTCTTCCGCAGCATCGGTCACCACCTGCAGGAGTTTTCCCCGCAGCGGATTTTTCTCCGATGCGGCAGGGATGTCGAAATAGTAGGCCAGCGGATGGCTCAAAACGCCGCCGCAGGTCATCCACGTGTCGATAAAAGAGGCCTGCAGACGGGCTATCACAGGCCCTTCTATGCGAAGGTGCGTATCCCGCCAGCGGTAGAAATAGTTGTCGTTGAGGTTCATCCCTCCCGTATAGGCCACCTTTCCGTCTATGACCACAACCTTGCGGTGGTTCTGGCAGTTGATGCGCATAAGCCAGGTGCGCCAACCGTAACGGATGTGCGTATAGGGACGCACCTCTATGCCCATCTTCCCCATTTTACGGAAATAGGAACGGGGGATGAAACGGCCGATCATATTGTTGTTCACAAAACGGACCTCCACACCCTCGGCCGCTTTTTGGGCCAGCAAATCGCGGACTTCCCGTCCGGCACGGTCGTTTCCGAAACGGAAATACTCGATGTGGATATACTTACGGGCATTCCGGATATCCTCCAGGAGGAGTTCCCTTTTGCGAAGACCGGAGGTGATGATTTCATAGGAATTGTCGGCATAAACCTTGTTGCCCTCCCCGCAGGAGAGCAGAAGCGCCGCCAGGGGGCGATACACTTCCTCCACCCGGGAGAGGGCGCTGTCGGAGAAAAAACGCTCGCGCAGCTCCGGCGTGATTTGCCGGGTGAAGTAATCCCGGGTGCGCGAATGTAGCCTTTCCCGGACATAGGGCCGACGGTAGTTGATGCCTGCAAGACAGTAAATGATAGCCGCAACCGGCGGAGCGAGGGCAAAAATCAGGAGCCAGAACAACAGGAGATCGGGATCCTTCTGGCTGTGAAGAATCTGGTACGTGAACCCTGCGCAAAGCAAGACCCAAAGTATGGCTACAACCACCGTCATTTGGTTTTTGCTGGCATAATCATTGCAAAAATAAGCAATTTCCGGGAGAGTACCTACAATTAACGAGGATTCTTTGTATCTTTGTAAGACCAAGATGGGAGTTGACGGATGAAACAGTATCTGAAAAAACTGGAAGAGCAGATTCGGCTCAAGGACAGCAAGGCCGCCCTTTGTGATTACGGCGGAGCTTGTTACACCTATGCCGATGTGGCCACCCTCATTGAGAAGTACCATATTTTCTTCCAAGCCGCCGGCATCCGGAAAGGGGACAAGATAGCCCTCTGTGCCCGCAATTCGGCCCGGTGGGCCATTGCTTTCCTGGCCGTCAACACCTATGAGGCCGTCATCGTTCCCATCCTTCCCAATTTTACGGCGGAGGGTACGGCCCAGCTCATCCGCCACTCGGACAGCGTTCTCCTGATCGCAGACTCCGACATCTGGAAACAAATCAGGAATCTGGAACTGCCCCAGGTCCGCGGCATCCTGGATGCCCGGGAAGACCGCCTCCTGTGGTCTTCGGACCAGCGACTGCAACTGGCCTGGCAAGACCGGGAGCAACTCTTCCGGGACTGCTATCCGGAAGGCTTCGACTGCCTTCAAGTAAATTATCCGGACAATCCGGAAGCCGTCGCCATCATCAATTACACTTCCGGCACCTCGGGAGACCCCAAGGGAGTTATGCTCAGTTACGGAGCCATGTCGGACATTGTGGAATACTGCCAGAAGCACATTGCCGACGCTCCCGAAACCCTGGTTTCCATGCTTCCGCTGGCCCACATCTACGGTCTGGCAATGGAATTCATCTATCCCTGCTGTACCGGATTTACCATCTGGTTCCTCGGAAAAGCGCCCTCCCCGTCACTGCTGGCCCAGTCCATGTCCAAGGTAAAGCCCTCCATCATGATAACGGTACCCCTCATTATGGAAAAGGTTTACCAGTCTATGATCCGGCCGCTGCTGAACACCCGGTCGGCCAAGGCGCTCAGTACCCTCCCGGGCCTGAGGACCCCGTTTTACCATTCAGTAGGAAAACGCATCCTCGCCTCCCTGGGAGGAAATCTCAATACCATCATCATCGGCGGCGCCCCTTTCAACTGGAAGGTAGAGAGCGTTTTCAAGAAAATCGGCCTCCCCTATACCGTAGGCTATGGGATGACGGAGGCCTGTCCCCTGTTGTCCTATGAGAGTCCCCAGCATTTCGCTCCGGGCTCTTGCGGAAAACCCATTCACCGGATCCGGATAGACTCCTCCGAACCGGAGCGCATCCCCGGCGAAATCCAGACCCTAGGTCCCAACCTGTTCTCCGGTTACTACAAGAATCCGGATGCCGATGCCGGATGCAGAACTGCCGACGGCTGGTTCCGCACCGGAGACCTGGGCGTGATGGACGAAAGCGGAAACCTTTTCATCCGCGGCCGCATCAAGGCTCTCATCCTCAGTTCTTCCGGCCAGAACATCTATCCCGAAGAAGTGGAACAGGTGCTTGGCCGCCATCCCCAGGTGGAGGAATCGCTGGTGCTGGACCGGGGCGGAAAAGTGACGGCGCTGGTTTATCCGCGTGCCGGCTCCGTGCAGGGAGACAACGACCAGGCTATCGCCCGTCTGTCCGAAGACATCCGTAAATCCAGCAACGCCCACCTTCCCACCTTCAGTCAGATTTTCTGTGTAGAGTTCGTTGACGTCCCTTTTGAGAGGACCGCCAAAGGAAGCATCAAACGACACCTGTATCAATAAAATCAAGATTATGGATACCAAACAGCCTTTTGTCATCACCATCAGCCGCGAACTGGGCTCCGGAGGACGCACCATCGGCCGAAAACTCGCCGCTCAGCTCAATGTGCGCTACAGCGACAAAAACCTCATCAAAGACCTGATGGAGAAGTTCAAGCTTTCCACCTGGGAAATTGAACGCATCAAGGGACAGAAGAAAAACTGGCTGTCCGACTTCCTGGAGGCCGTGGCACCCGTCCCCAATTCGGGCGCCTATATCGGATTTGAGCCCATCCGGGGAAACCATTGGAACAACGCCCAGGTGAAAGTGGATGAAATCTACGAGGCCGAAGCCCAGATTCTCCGCGGCATTGCCGAAGAAAACTCCTGCGTCATCGCCGGCCGTTCGGGATTTTTTGTCCTGAAGGGGCATCCCAACAAATTGGACATCTTCATCCAGGCTCCCCTGGAACAAAGGGTGGAACGGGTGATGAAAAAACAGGGGCTCAGTGAAAAAGAGGCCCGGGAAGTCATCGCAGCAGTGGATGAAAGCCGGGAAAATTACGTCCGGCGCTGTGCCGGAGTGAGCCGCTACGACACCCGCAACTATGACCTGGTCCTCAACGTAGGAGAGATGAGCGACGATGACGCCGTAGCCTGCATCCTCAAATACATCAAATATATCTCCAGGTAGCATTTTGTTCGAAGGTATCATCAATGCCCGTGACCTGGGCGGAATCCGTATCGGGGAAAAATCCGTCAAAAGCGGTCTGCTCCTGCGTACGGCCAACCTTCACGGCGCTACGCCAAAAGACCTGGCCCGCCTCCAGGAAGAGTTTCACCTGAGGCGCATCTTCGACTTCCGCTCGCAGCCGGAAGCCCAGTTGCAGCCGGACGTGGAGATTCCCGGGGCCACCTACCTTCTCCTCCCCACCCTGGACGTATCGGCCGAACAGCAGAGCGGAGAAGCGATGCCGGAAGAGATGTGGGTGAACCTCGAGAAACACATCGTACGCCTTTCCTTTATGAAAATCTTCCAGGAAAAAGGGCGCGAACTCTACCCCTCCCTGGCCTTCAGCGAGTTTTCCCAGCTGCAGTATGCCACTTTCCTGAACCTGATTCTGGAAACGGAAGAGGGGGCTGTCCTGTGGCATTGTTCACAGGGGAAGGACCGGACCGGCATGGGGGCCGCACTGATTCTGGCCGCCCTGGGAGCCGACCGGGAAACCATCCTCCGGGACTTCGACCGCTCCAATGACGCTTACCGCCCCATCGTGGAAAAACTCTGCGCCGACGTGGAAGCCGCCGGAGGGGGTTGGCAAGAAAAGGAAGTGGTCCACGCTTTTATGGGTGTGAGCGTCCACAACTTCAGCCGAACTCTGGATATGATCGATGAGCGCTGGGGCTCTCTGCAGCAATACCTTCAGGATCAAATGGAAGTGGGGCCCGAAGAATGCCGACGTCTCCAGGAAAGATACCTGGCCTAACGCCCACAGATATTCTTGAAATCACACCACTGGCAGGTGTTCGCATCCTGCGTACGGCGGAACGGAATTTCCGGATTGACCATCTCTTCCAAAAGGATACGGAGCCTCTCCCGCATCAGGCGTAAAAACTCCGGACTTTCGGACATTTCGGGAAGGTCTCTCGTATAGAGCCAGGTGGTACTGTAAATGGCGTTGAGAAGCTTCCGGGAGCCCAGGTCCGGATCTCCGTGCGCAAACAGACCGTAAACAAAGAGTTGGAGGGCAATCTTGGGGCGTTTCTTGCTTTCCGGAGCAAAGAGTTTTTCTACCACCTTGGCTGCGTTTTCGTCCGTGATCAAAAGATCTTCATCCTCCACTTTTCCGGTTTTGTAATCCACGATACGCACCTCGCCGGGGCGGTAACTGTCTATCCGGTCCACGAATCCCTTCAGATGAAAACCCTCGAAATCCATCTGGAAAGCCTTTTCCAGGCCCAGGATGCGAAAGCCTTCGGAACCGGAGGTCAGGAGCAACTGCCTGTCGTGGCGGAGGGTGGACAAGACATAGTCCAGAATCACCTCCTCCAGGACCAGGTTGCGCCCGCCCACCTCGATGCTGCGCATCTGCTCCAGGACGGAGGAGCGGATCCGCTTCCGGATTCCGGCCGAATCGCGGAGAAGCTCCTGCAAGTACGAGGGCGATACGACCGTCCGGTCATACAACTGGCGCATCACCTCGTGGAAAACATTGCCCAGCATACCGGCATCCAGTGATTCGGCCACTTCTTCGTCCGTTTTCAGACCTTTGACAAACAGGAAATAGAACTTGGCCGGGCATTTCAGATAGTTCTGGATGACGGAGGCGCTGAGTATCCCCTCCCGGATTTTCCGCACATCTTCCGACGTTTTGGGAATGGGTTCCTCGCTTTGTACCGGAAACATCTTCTCCGTGACCACCATCTTTTCCAGCTTCAGGTGGAAATGGTACTCCAGTTGCTTGATAAATCGGCTTTCCTCTCCGGTTTTCAGTCCTTCCGTGCGGCTGTCATACAGAAGCCACACCCGCTCCGGACGCTGGATCATCCGGTAGAAATAATACGCCCAGACCGCGTCCTGGTATTCGTAAGTGGGAAGGCCGAAGCCTTTCCTGAGCTCCGGAGGAATGAAAGAAGGATTATAGCTCCTTCGGGGGAACATTCCCTCGTTGGCGCTGAAGACAATGAGGTTGCGGAAATCCAATGCACGGGTTTCCAGCGGCCCCATCACCTGCAGCCCCTGCAGAGGCTCTCCCCGGAACGGGACGGAAATCCCCTCCAGGATGCGTTTGAGAAGCCGAAGGTGTGTGGCAGGCAAAAGTTCCAGGTCTGTTTCCTGCAAAATGTTCAGCTGGGTATGGCATCGCTTGGCAAAATCCAGTTCCAGCAGCATACCACTGCGGTCTAGGAGCATTCTTCCCACCAGCGCCACCGTCTCCGAAAAATAACGTTCCATCCGGTGGTTCTGCTGGGCTGATGCCAGCGAGACGTCTTCCACCACAGGCCGGAAAAGCAGATCCAGGACAGGGCCTCCCTGCAAATCCTGCAGCGGGATATAGTACTTGGCGGCTTTTTTGACCTGATTGACCTTCTCCGCTTCTTCCGGTGAAAGAAGACTGCGGAAGAGGCCGGAAGAAAACACTTCCTTTACCTTCCGGTGATAGAAATACCAGCCGTCCGGCCGATGCCGCATCCGAAGCTGAAGCTGCCCCAGGGCATCCAGCAGGGCATATACGGCGCTGCCGGCCATCGGATAACCCATCGTTACATTTACCGAGGAATGATCCGGAGGGATGGAGTTCAACAGCGGCAGCAGCAGCGACTCGTCCGGGAGGACGAAGGCCGTCTCCACCTCGTCCTGCCCGCTTCCCGTCTCCCGTAGAATATACGGGACCAGTTTGGCCTGCCCCACGGAAGAAGGAACGCTGACTACGCTTATTTCCGGCTTCCCGAGACCTGCCGGATCAATGGCAAAGTCCTGGGGGAAATCCCTCACATTCTCCCGCATGAAAAAGGAGGCCTTGTTTTCCGAATCCCGGATTTCTTCGCTTACGAAATCCCAGACAAAGCGGGCCAGACGGGCATCCCTCATCCTTGCAAGCAAGAGGTACTCACAAGCGGTCAGCGCATTCATTCCCACGAATACATACTGCTCCGTATCCGAAAAAACAGGCGCCAGAATATCCTTGACAGGAACGCCTTCGTGCAGTTTTTGCGCCAGGTCCCGATAGACCATTCCCTCATAGGCCATCCCCTTCTGCTGCAGACGTTTCCGGAAGAGCTCATATAACGGAAGCAGGAGGTTCCAGAGCTTCAGGAAACGGGCCTTGACATCGCTTCCCTCCGGGCTCAGCTTCAACATTCCCTTCCCGTCGCGGAAATGGGAGAGGAAATGTTCCACCGCCTGTCGTTGATTATCGCTCAGATATTCGAAACCATCCTGCAGGGATTTGAAATCCGATACGTTCTGCAGAAGGCTCCGGGGATCGGCCAGATACTTGTCAATGTCGTCAAAATCCGAAAGCATCACTTCTCCCCAGAACAGGAAATCGTCCAGGGGCTCGGCCTGGGGGTTCAGTTCCCGATAGCAGTCATACAGTTCCAGCAGCAGTCTCAGGCGGTCTGTCGCCTCGGAGCGGTAAACCCGGCAGAAAAAATCGCTGATTGTAAGAAGGGACGGGCAAAGCAAAGGGGCGTCTTGACGTTCCCGGACAAGGTCTCCGAGGTATTTGCGAAAAAACACGATCGAACGACGGTTCGGAAAAACGAAACACGTGTTTTCCAAACCGCCGGCGCCATAATAATGGGCAGCTACCTGCTTGAGAAACGCCTCCACCCGCTACCGAATCTCCAGAGCGTAAGGCAGGCGGGCATAGACCCGGCCGGGCTCCTGCGCCTTGAGCTCGCCGACCGCCTTTCCAAGCGCCTCGAACGGCGTTCCGGAAAGGATACCGGGATTCTGGGGTGCTTTTCCCAAACCAATCATCATCTCCTCCATAAAGCTGAGCGGCTGCGGATATCCCACCACCTTGTATTCGTCGGAGGAATGGAGGTCGGCCAGCATAGCGGCATAGGCGATGGCATCCTCAAGGGTGCCAATCTCGTCCACCAGGCCGATGTTCAGGGCATCGGCTCCCATCCAGACACGGCCCTGGGCAATTTCGTCCACACGGGCGGGGTCCAGGTTCCGTCCCTCGGCCACCAGGTTCACAAAACGCTCATAGATATCCTCCACGGAAGCCTGCATAAAGCGGATTTCATCACTGTCAAAGGGCCGCATCAGGGAGAACATATCGCTGTGCTTGTTGGACCCTACGCTCTCTACGCCCACGCCAATCTTTTTGGTGACGTCGGAGAACTCGGGGAGCATGGAGAATACGCCGATGGAGCCGGTGACGGTAGTGGCATCGGCATAAATCTTCTGGCATCCGTTGGAAATCCAGTATCCGCCAGAAGCGGCGTAATTGCCGAAGGAGGCCACCAGAGGCTTCTCCTTCTGAAGGAGATCCAGCGCGGCACGGATTTTCTCCGATGCCGATACACTGCCGCCGGGAGAGTTGACACGGAGCACTACGGCCTTCACGCTCTTGTCCTTCCGGATCTGGTCGATAATCTGGACAAAACGGTCTCCAGCCACGTTGCTGTAGTCCTCTTTACCGTCCACGATGTCACCATCGGCATACAGGACGGCCACATTGCTGCGACCGGGAAGAGCGTCCGCGTGGCTGAGCACATAATCGGCGAAGGGAATGAGCACCAGTTTCTTGCTGTCATCCACCCGGGCCAGAGTGCAGAGTTTTCCTACCAGTTCTTCGTGGTTGACCAGTTCGTCCACCAGACCGACCTGCAGGTAATCCTCCGGCAGATTGAGGGAAAGATTGTCCACCAGGGCGTTGAAATCTTCCAGCGACAGCCCGCGGGCCTTGGCAATGGTGCCACCCAGTTCCTTCCAGGCCGTATTCACCATTACCTGGTTCTGTTCCCGGTTTTCGGGAGAGGCAGAGGATTTGATGAACATTTCTCCGGCGCTCTTGTATTTGCCGTGACGGATCAGCTGCACGTTCACGCCCAGCTTGTCCAATACGTCCTTGAGGAAAATCATCTGGGAGGAAATGCCTATCAGCTGGGAGGTGCCGCCGTGATGGGAGCCCATATAAATCTTGTCGGCCACCGTAGAGAGATAGAAGGATCCGTTGGAAGGGCTCTCCAGGTAAGCCACCACGGCTTTTCCGCTTTCGCGGAAGGAAGAAAGGGCAGTACGGAATTCCTCCGCGTCAGCCACTCCCATCGAGGCCTCATCAGCCCTCAGGAGTATGTACTGGACACCGGGGTCTGCGGCAGCGGTGCGGATGGCCTCCACGGCATCACGAAGCCCTATGACGGGCGTCATATCGAAACGCATCGACATCATGTCGGGGGCCGAAGCCTCCTTGCTCTGCTCGGCCAGCACGAAGGTGCCCATATCCAAATCCAGCACCCCGTTCTTGGGGAGCGCCTTCTTTCCTCCGGCCAGTGAGCCGATCAGGAAAACCAGCAGAAACAGGAAGCCGATAATCCGAAGGACAAAATAGCCGCAGATGACGGCAAGCATGGTCTTGACAAAATCTTTCATACAAAAGGATATAAGATTATTTTACCAGTTCCGTGGCCTTGTTCCACTCTATCTGGGTTTTGTAAAAATCGTTCAGGAATTTTGTACCCATGGAAGGAAGATACATGGAAAGACCGCTGTACACCTTGATGGGAATGCTCAAAAAATAGGGGGTGGCGGCTTTGTACAGGATACACTCATCCAACGCAGCCTCCAGACGGGCTTCCTCCTCCGCCGTGATTCCGGCGTGGAGAAGGATGTCCTTGAGATCATAGAAATAATGCTGGTTGTAACGGAAATAGCCCTGCACCTTGTCTCCGTCTAGGGTGAGGATGGCCGGACGGTATTTCTCGAAAAGCTCTTTGCACACCGAAACGAGCTTCCCCATCCGGGCCGGCGCGACGGCGGTAATGGTAGCAGCCCGGCTGCTGCCGGTAATCCGGTCATAATAATCGAAATATTCCTTGCAGACCGCCAGCGGATCCGGCCTTTCTGCCAGAAGATGGGAGGTAATGGTCTCGTAGCGGAAACCCGACGCCAGCACCTCCGCGGGAGAGAAGCCCACGACGTCGGCCACATCCCGGAACGCATAAGCCACCTCTACGCAGCCGGAAAGGCACGCGTCTAAGAGCAGATAGTCCAGATGCATGGGAATGCCCTCGACGAACTCATTCAATTCCATCTCGATTCCGTCGTTGGGCGTCCTGTCCTGGCCGATGGAACGGTAGGGACTGCCGGGCGAGCCGGCTCTTTCGTAGGTGGAGGAAGATCCATAATAGCCCTCCGGAAGCCATCCGGAAGCATGGGAAGTGAAAACCACGCCGTACCCTTTGGACGGATAATGGTCCTGCACGTAGGAAAGGGCATCGTAGATGGTCTCCTTGCGGCTCAGGGGTGTCTGCGGGTCCCAGACCCGGAGGGTGTCCCGGTGGAGTTCTCCCATCCTGTCCTTGTACAGGCGGTACAGGGACACCGGAGAAGGATCCTTGTAATTGCCGGGAGCCGTTACCGTGCGGCTGAGGACCATCACGATATCGGAAGTGAAGCCGGTCCCGACGGGAAGTTCTCCTCTTTCCAGGTCTTCCAAATCGCTGGAAAGGTAGTCGGAAAGATTGTTATACCCTCCGGAAATCACGATCATGGCACGGCGTACAGGCTGGGAATATCCCCTTTCGGGATAGGTCCTTCCCCCGCTGTCCTCTCCGCTGAAACCGGGTTCGAAATTGGCATCCTTGAAACACGACACGCTCACGGAGAGCAGGGCCAGCAAGCTTAGTATGTGAAACTTCTTCATAATCTGCCTATAATTATACAAAGTTAGTGATTATTTTCGATTTTTTGTTTTTTTCTCACATTGCTTGTATCTTTGCCCCAGCCGGCAGCCTGTGCCGATAATGATTTAAGGAAATGAAAAGTATCGCCAAAATGATGATAGTGACCGGTGCGGCCGCCCTGCTGGCCGCCTGCGAGGGACCCGTCCGTGAAAACGAGCCATCCGATTTCAAGTACACCATCGACGCATTCGCCGACCTGAAAGTGATGCGTTACCGCATCCCCGGTTGGGAAAACCTCACCCTCCAACAAAAAGAATACGCATACTACCTGTCCGAGGCCGCCAAGTACGGCCGGGACATTCTCTGGGACCAGAACTGCAAGGACAACCTCCGCGTGCGTCATGCCCTGGAATCCATCCTGGAGACGGAAGGAATCGATACCGCCACTTCCGAATACCAGGATTTCCTCACCTATGCCAAGCGGGTGTTCTTCTCCAACGGCATCCACCACCATTATGCCGAGGACAAAATCTTCCCCGCCTGCCCCAGATCCTATTTCGCTTCCCTGCTGGAGAAGGCCGGAGTGGATGACGAAGGCCTGCTGGACGTTATCTACAACCCGGCCATCTGGCCCCAGCGCCGCTCCACCGACACTTCCGGGGACATCGTCAGGCAATCGGCCGTCAATTATTATGAGAATGTAAGCCGCGAAGAAGTAGAGCGCTACTATGCCGGCATCGTCAAGCCCGAAGACCCCGAGCCCGTTTCCTACGGCCTCAACACCAAGGTGGTGAAGGGAAAAGACGGTGTTGTCCGGGAACTGCCCTGGAAAATCGGAGGCCTCTACTCCCCCGCCATCGAGAAAATCTGCGAGCAGCTGGAAAAGGCAAGGGGCGTCGCGGAAAACGACATCCAGAAAAAAGCGCTGGGCATCCTTATCGACTACTACAAAACCGGAGACCTCCGCAAATGGGACCTGTTCAATATTGAATGGGTGAAGGACACGCTGGGAACGGTGGACTTCATCAACGGTTTCATAGAGGACTACAACGACCCCCTGGGCCGCAAGGCTTCCTGGGAAGGCTATGTAAACATCAAGGACTTCGAGGCTTCCAAGCGCACGGAAATCCTCTCGGCCAACGCCCAGTGGTTCGAGGACAACTCCCCGGTAGACCCCCGTTTCAGGAAAGCCACGGTCAAGGGCGTATCGGCCAAGGTGATCAACGCCGTCTGCCTGGCTGGAGACAGCTATCCTTCCACGCCTATCGGCATCAATCTGCCCAATGCCGACTGGATCCGGAAGGAGCACGGATCCAAGAGCGTCACCATTGCCAACATCACACACACCTACGACTGGGCCGCCCAGGAAATGCCCACCAGCACCCTCGCGGAGTTCGCCTTCGACAAGAAGGAAATCGCGCTGGCCAAGAAGTGGGGCACCATCGCCGATGAAATCCACACCGACCTCCACGAATGCCTGGGCCACGCCTCCGGCCAGCTCCTTCCCGGGGTGAGCACCACCGCCATGGGAGAGTACGCATCGGCCCTGGAGGAAGCCCGCGCCGACCTTTTCGGCCTCTATTACACGGCCGACCCCAAGATGGTGGAACTGGGCATCATGCCGGACCCCGAGGCCTACAAGGCCGAATATTCCAACTACATCCGCAATGGACTGATGGTGCAGTTCACCCGCGTGGAACTGGGCCGGCCCAATACGGAAGCCCACATGCAGAACCGCAAGCTCATCGCCGAGTGGTGCTATGAAAAAGGGGCGAAGGACAAGGTTATCGTGAAAAAAGTGAAAAAAGGAAAAACCTACTTCGTCGTGAAGGATTACGTGAAACTCCGCGCCCTGTTTGCCCAGCTCCTGGCCGAGATTCAGAGAATCAAGAGCGAAGGAGACTACGAGGCCGGAAAGGCCCTCATCGAAACCTACGCCGTCCATATTGACCCGCAGCTGCACCAGGAGGTGCTGGAGCGCTACAAGGCTTTGAACCTCAAACCCTACGGCGGTTTCGTGAATCCCGAAATCCAGCCCGTCTTTTCCAAGGACGGCGCTGTCACGGACTACGTCCCCGTTTACACCGACGACTACCTGGGGCAAATGCTTTTATACGGAAAAAAATACGCAACCCTTTGATTAAAGACTACAGGAATTATCTTCGGCTGGAGCGTAGGATGTCACCCAATACGGTGGCATCCTATTGTCACGATGTCCGGGAGTTCCTGGAATTCTGCGAACTGGAGCCCCGGGCGGTAACCCCGGCCGATATCGAATCCTACCTGGGCCAGGTTGCGGCCAACGGCCTTTCCAAACGAAGCACCGCCCGGCTGGTGAGCGCCCTGAGGAATTTTTTCTCCTGGTGCGTGGAAGAGGGAGAAGTGAAGGAGAATCCCTGCGACCGGGTAGATGCGCCCAAACTGGGGAAATACCTTCCGGCCGTCCTGAGCGTGGAAGAGGTCACGGCCATCCTGGAATCGGTGGACGGGAAGGCTCCCTTCGGCAAGCGCAACCGCGCCATCCTGGAAGTCCTCTACGGCTGCGGCCTCCGCGTCAGCGAAGCCGCCTCCCTGCGCATCTCGCACGTTCATCTGGACGACGGCTTCGTAGACGTTATCGGCAAGGGAAACAAGCAGCGCCTGGTCCCCCTCGGCGAAATGGCGGCCGACGCCATCCGCACCTACCTTCCCGACCGGCCGGAACCCGCCTCCCCCGCCTACGAAGATTTCCTTTTCCTGAACCGCTTCGGAAAGCCCCTCAGCCGCGTTTCGCTATTCAATCTGGTCAAGGACCAGGCCATGGTCGCCGGCATCCGGAAGGAGATTTCCCCCCACACCTTCCGCCACTCTTTTGCCACCCATCTGATCGAGAACGGGGCCGACCTGCGCATCGTCCAGGAGATGCTGGGACATGAGAGTATCCTGACCACGGAAATCTACACCCACATCGACAGTTCCACCTGGCACCGTTCGGTGCTGGAGCATCATCCCCGGCATTGATTCCAAAGGATTTGACGGATTCAAAAAAAATTCCTATCTTTGCGCGCTTAAAAAGCCGCAAGGTTTTTTGGTGCAATGGGGTGCTTGAAATAGAGCACTGAGTAACACGTTTTTATTTTAACAGCAATGAAGCATTTTACGCTGAATGGCGAAATCCGCCAGAAGGGCAACAAGGCCGTCATCAAGGCCTTCCGCGCACAGGGTCTGGTTCCCTGCAACCTCTACGGTGCCGGTATGGAAAACATCCTTTTCACGGTTAATGAGAAAGAGCTGAAGGGTCTCACCCACACGCCCGCTTCCTACATCGTGGACTTGAACCTCGGCGGCAAGGTCTATACCGCCGTCGCCCACGAGTATCAGTGGCATCCGGTAAGCGACAACTGCCTCCACGTGGACTTCCTCTCCGTCAATGAGACCAAGCCCATCGTCATCGCCGTTCCCCTGAACATCACCGGTCACCCGGTGGGCGTGCAGGCCGGCGGTAAGTTCACCCAGAGCGCCCGCAGCCTCAAAGTCTGCGCCCTGATGAAGGCCCTCCCCGACCAGCTGGACATCGGACAAGAACACCATCATCTGCTCCGTCAAGACCACCCGCGCCATGCAGCAGGCCGCTCAGGAAGCAGCCAAGGCTGCCGCTAATCAGTAGGAATGGAGTACCTGGTTGTCGGTCTGGGAAACATCGGGGCGGAATACGCCTCGACCCGGCACAATTTGGGATTTATGGTATTGGATGCCTGGGCTCAGGCATCCAATGTCCTTTTCAGGACAGACCGCTACGGAGACATCGCCGAAGTCTCTTTCAAGGGCCGATGGTTCGTGCTCCTGAAACCCAGTACCTATATGAATCTCAGCGGCAACGCAGTCCGTTACTGGATGCAGAAACTGCATCTTCCCCTGGAGAACCTCATCGTCATTTCGGACGATATCAACCTGCCCTTCGGAACGCTGAGGATGCGCGCAGGAGGCTCCTCCGGCGGTCATAACGGACTGGAGGACATCAGCCGGAAACTGGAAAGCGACCAGTGGACCCGGATCCGAGTAGGTATCGGCAACGAATTTTCACGGGGCCGGCAGGTGGACTATGTGCTGGGAGACCTGTCGGTAGAAGAAAAAGAGCAGGTCCCGCAGCTGGCTTCCCGCATTATCCAGGGCATCAAGGACATTTCCACCATCGGGGTGCAGAGGGCGATGAATTCGTTGAATACCCGCCCGAAAAAACAGGACAAAGAAGAAAACAAGGAGCAAAACGGCGAAAACAGCGCCCTTGAGAGCGCTGAAATGTGATTTTTTTCAAAAAATCCTTTGGGATTTAATTTTTTTTCTTTACCTTGCAACGAGTTTTGACACAATCAATTATCAACCAATAAAACAAAACTAGTCATGAAAGAGCTTTTGGAAAAAATTTATGCTGAAGCCCAGGCTTTCGGTAAGGATGCAACCCTGCAGATGAACAAGGGAAACAAGGCTGCCGGTGCCCGAGCCCGCAAGGCCGCCCTGGCCCTGATGAAGGACCTCAAGGAGTTCCGCAAAGTTTCTGTAGAGGCCGCCAAGTAAGCTACGGCAGAAATTTTTTATAAAACGTTGCAGATTTTTTCATTTTTCTGCAACGTTTTATTTTTTTCTGCATCTATATAGTAGGTTTAGGTTTTAGTACACGTCAAGAAACCGGCTCTCCAAGTTCGCTTGAAGGCCGGCTTTCTTGTTTTTATTACCCTGATAAGAGAACGATAACGCGATCAGAAACTGGTGGCGATGCCGAGAAAATCTTCGGCCTTGAGGGCGGCGCCGCCGATGAGGCCGCCGTCGATGTCCTTCTGGGCAAAGAGCTCCTTGGCGTTGGAGGGCTTGCAGGAGCCGCCGTAGAGGATGGTCATATCCTGGGCCACCTGGGCGCCGAACCGCTCTTCAATGACGCCGCGGATGCAGGCGTGGATTTCCTGGGCCTGCTCTGCCGTAGCGGTTTTACCGGTTCCGATAGCCCATACGGGTTCGTAGGCAATAACCACATTGGCCATATCCTGCGCCGTGAAGTTGTACAGGACGGCCTTGGTTTGTGCGGTCACCACCTCGAAGTGCTTGCCGGCTTCGCGCTCGTCCAGGTTTTCACCCACGCAGAGAATCACCTTCAAGCCGGCATCCAGGGCCAGCCGGGTCTTCACAACCAGCTTCTCATCGGTTTCTCCATAATACTGACGACGCTCGCTGTGCCCCAGAATGGTGTACTGGCAGCCCACGGAAGCGAGCATATTCACGGCCACTTCACCGGTGTAGGCACCCTTCTCGTGGTCGGCGCAATTCTGGGCGCTGAGGGCCACCTTGGACCCCTTGAGGGCCTCTGCGACCGAGCAGAGATGGGTGAAGGGGGGGGCCACGACCAACTCTACGTTGGCAGGAAGGTCTTTGGCTTTTTCTACGACGGCCTTGGCGAGTTCAACGCCCTCGGGAACGGTGGTGTTCATTTTCCAGTTCCCGGCTACAATCAATTTACGCATCTTACTACTATACTAACTAAAAATTAAAAAATGCCCGGCAGGCACCGGGCAAGACATATTACTTGACGGAGATGACGGCCGAGGCGATGGAATTGAGCTTGACATCCACCGAGTCTGCACGGGAAGCCAGGATGCAAGGCACCTTGGTGCCCACGAGGAAGCCGGCCTGACGGGCGCCGTCAGAAAGTTTGGAAATGGTTTTCCAGAACACATTGGCGCTTTCGATGTTGGGGAAGAGCAGGCAGTCGGCGTCTCCGGCCACGGGGCTGGTAAGTTTCTTGATCTGGACGCTTTCCTCGTCGATGGCGACATCCAGCGCCAGCGGGCCATCCCCGATGGCCTTGATCTGGCCACGGTCACACATTTTGGCCAGCATGGCGCCCTCGATGCAGGCGGGCATGCTGTCCAGCATCTGTTCGGATGCGGCGATAAAGGCAATCTTGGGCATGGCAATGCCGAAACTGCGGGCAATGCCGGTCACAAAGCCGGCCAGTTTTACCTTCTGGCGGAAATCGGGAGCGGGAATCACAGCCATGTCCGTAATGAACAGGAGCTTGTGGTAATTGGGGCTTTCCACCACGCCGACATGGCTCAACAGGCCCTTGGGAGGCAGCAGGCCCACTTCTTTGTTCAGGATGGCGCGCAGGAACTTGTCCGTGGAGCAAAGGCCCTTCATAAGGACATCTCCCTCTCCGTCGTGTACCATCCGGACAGCCTCCGCCACGGCTTTGAGCTCTTCCTTGATATCCACGACGGCAAACTTGGCCATATCAATACTGCACTCCCGGCACACTTTGCCGATAAGGTCCGCGTCTCCCACGAGGGTTACCTTCACAAAGCCCATATCGGAAGCCAGGGAAGCGGCTTCGATGGTATGGGAATCTACACCCCAGGCGGCAATCATCCGCTTGCAGATGCCTTTTGCCTTCAGTTCGGCAAAAAGCTCGTTGAAATTGCTGATCATAATCTTATTCTTGGTTATCAGTTACTAAATGCATAGTGTCACGGGCAATCACCAGTTCTTCGTTGGTGCAGACGAGGGCGGCCTTCACCTTGGAATCTTCCGTGGTAATGATGGCATCCTCTCCCCAGGCCACATTGGCCTCGTAATCCACCTTGATGCCCAAGTAGGAGAAATTCTCCAGCACGCGGCGACGCAGACGACTGTTGTGCTCCCCGATGCCGCCGGTGAAGATGATAAGGTCCACCCCGTTCATAACGGCTACGTAAGAACCGATATTCTTGATAATGTCGTAGGTGAACTTCTTGAGGGTGAGCTTGGCCTTGGGATCTCCTCCGTTGGCCAGTTCGTCCATTTCACGGGCATCGGAAGTTTTGCAGGAAACACCCAGAAAACCCGACTTACGGTTGAGAAGGGTGGTCATCTGGTCCGGGTCCATACCCAGTTTCTTTTGCAGGTACAGGACCGCATTGGCGTCTATGTTACCCACACGGGTACCCATAATCATACCCTCCAGCGGCGTGAAGCCCATAGAAGTGTCCACACACTTGCCGTTCTGGATGGCACAGATGGAACTGCCCGCGCCCAGGTGACAGGTGATAATCTTGGAATTGTTGATGTCCAGGCCCGCCATCTTGGCTCCTTCGGCCGCCACAAACTGATGGGAGGTGCCGTGGGCGCCATAACGGCGCACGCGGAATTTCTCGTAATACTCGTAAGGCAAGCCGTACATATAGGCATAGGCCGGCATCGTCTGGTGGAAAGCCGTATCGAAGGTAACCGCCTGAGGCACGCTGGGAAGGACATCCTGCATGGCGTGGATGCCCAGCAGGTGCGCCGGATTGTGCAGCGGGGCGAAGTCTGCGCAGAAGGCAATCTTGTCCAGCACATCCTGGTTCACCAGGACAGAGCCGGAGAAGAAGTCACCTCCCTGCACAATCCGGTGGCCCACCGCTTCAATGTCATCCAGAGACTTGAGCACGCCCGTTTCCTTGTCCGTGAGGGCCTCCAGAATGAGCTGCATGCCCACTTTGTGGTCCGGAATGGGGACATCCTTCACGATTTTGTCCTTGCCGATGGGGCTGTACTGGAGAATACCGGCAGGCAGGCCGATTTTTTCTGCGATACCTTTGGCGATGATATCGTACGCATCGTCACTCTTCATATCCAGAAGCTGGTACTTGATGGACGAGCTGCCGCAGTTGATAACGAGAATAATCATTGTATTGTGGTTCTGAAAAAATTTATTTCGCTATGGTTTGTGCAAAGATACGAAATTATTGCTAATTTCGCACGTATGGTCGAGGCGAAAAGCATAGAAACGCTGTCCGTTTCTTTCACGGCAGGCGTCATCGCGGGAACAGGGCTCTCCGGTGCCGGTCCCGCCCTTCCCCTGGCCCTCCTGTCCCTGCTGCTCCTTCCCCTTGTATTCCGTCATTGGCTGATACGCCTGCCTTCTGCCGGAAGTGTCACGGTGATGGCCCTTACTTTTCTGCTGCTGGGAATGTTCTGCGCGTGGAACGGGGCCCAGCCCGGGATTCCGCTCCTGAGCCCCTTGGAGGATGTGGCCATCCGCTCGGCCGATGCCCTGAGAGGCCTTATCGACTCCATCCCCTTCGGACAAAAGGAGACCGCCCCCCTTCTGAAGGCTCTATTGACAGGAGACCGGAGCGGGCTCTCTCCCGAAACCGTAGCCGCCTTCCGCGGGAGCGGAGCCTCCCACTTGCTGGCGCTCTCCGGACTTCACATGGGAGTTATCTACCTGATTTTCGACAAGTTGTCCCCAATCATCGGCCAAAGCCGGACGGCCCGGAAAGTCCGCTACGCCTTCATCCTGACCGGAGCCGGTTTCTTTACCCTGATGACCGGAGCCGGTCCCTCCATCGTCCGGGCCTTCCTGTTCATCGCCATCCGCGAAACGCTCCGCCTCACGGGGAGGCCCTGCCGCTCCGGCAAGGTATTGGCCCTGGCCCTCCTTGTCCAGTTGGTAATGGATCCCGGCGTCATCCGCAGCCTGGGCTTCCAGCTTTCCTATCTGGCGATGGCCGGCATCTTCCTTCTCTATCCCATTCTGGAGAAGTGGTATCCGGAGGGCAGTCCGCGGGATCCTTTCCGGCGCATCTGGCAGATGGCCGCCCTCAGCATCAGCTGCCAGGTTTTCACCGGTCCGCTGGCCTGGTTGCGCTTCCACAGCTTCCCCACCTACTTTCTCCTGACAAACCTGCTGGCCCTCCCCCTCACCAGCGCCCTGATGGGAGCCTCCCTTTTGACCCTGATCCTTTCGGTACCGGGAATGTGCCCGGCCATGCTGATAACAATTACAAACGGCCTGGGCCGCCTGTTGCTGTTTGTGTTGAAAGTCATTGCCTCAATGTGAAGCCGGGGGTGGCCCATTCTCTCATTTGCCCTTTCCCGTCTTCGTAGATCAGGTAGCCCTCCAGTTCCGGATTTTGCAAAAGTAGCGTCTTGGACTCATCCAGTCCCAGCACCATGCACCAGGTGGCCACGGCGTCGGCATCGGCCGAACTCCGGGCCGATACGACCGTGGCGCTCAGAAGGTTATGAGAAACCGGGAAACCCGTCCGGGGGTTGATGGTGTGGGCATACTTTCGCCCGTCCCGGATGTAGAATTTGCGGTAATTGCCGGATGTCACCACTCCGCACGCTTTCCCGCCGGAAGTCCAGATGCCGTCCAGTTCTCCGGAAGGCTCTTCCGGCTGGTCCACCGGACGGTCTATCCCCACGGCCCATTCCTTCCCGAAGGGATTCAGCCCGTCACACCAGATTTCTCCGATATCCACCAGCATATCCTTTACGCCTATCCCATACAGGTAACGTGCAATCACGTCGCAGCTGTAACCCTGGGCGATGGCATTGTAATTGAGCCGGGGAAAACCCATCCTGGCGGGGTCCACGAGCCCATCTTCCACAGGCAAAGCATCAGGAAGACGGCCCATCCCGCAGCTTTCCAGCAGCACGGCCACCTCCTCCTCAGAAGGGAAGCGACTATTTTTGAAGCCGAAGCCCCAAGCATCGTAGAGCGGGCCGGCAGCACAGTCCAGCATTCCTTCCGACTGCTCCCAGTACCGGCGGGCCAGACGGTACATTTCCAGAAAAAGCGGGGTGGCAGGCACCTTCTCTCCTGCATTGAAACGGGACACCAGAGACTTCTTGTTGTATCCGGAAAGTGTCGTATCTATATGTGTCAGAAGGGCATCCACGCTGTCGCGGATGGTTTCGAGGGGAATCTTTACGCCTTCAATGTTCAGCTTCACCGTATAACTGCCACCCTGCGCATAGCCGCTGATACGGACATATCTGTGGCCGGGATTGGAGCAGGCGAGGACAAACAAAACGGCGCACAGCGAGAGGAGTTTTTTCATCTTGGCAAGAAATTTGCGTAAAATTACGAAAAAATAGCGATATTTGCAGGTTGAGAAGACAGTATATGAAAAAAATAGAAGCCATCCTGATAATCCTTGCCTTCGGTGTTTCCCTGCTTTCCTGCAAGAAAAACGACGACGACACCAATCTTCCTTCCCTAAGCGGATTCAGCATCAATACCGCCACTCCTTTTGTCAGGGAAGGAACCACCCAGGTATTCAGACTGGACTTGTCCGGACTTACCACCTCCGACCGAAGCACTCCGGGGCCCCTGGGCGTCGCCTGGCACATTACCGGATCGGCCAGAGATACCGTCACGCTGGATGTCAAGACAAGCAACCCCCCGTTCAGCGTCACCCTGGACAAGGCCGGAAACTACACGGTAACGTGCTTTCTTTTCTCTGTCGATGAAAAATACTACGGGACTTCCGTTACCACCTCTTTTTCCGTCATCAATCCGGAAACCGCCCTCGAAGGCCTGGATGGCGATGAAATCATCACTATCGATGGCCATCCTTATTTCGCCCTACACGCCGGCGGCCTGACCTGGATGGGACAGAACCTCTACGGAACGCTCGTCGGCAGGGACTATAAAGACTGCGAAGTGGTGTCGGACATCTTTGGCCGCTACTACACCTGGGAAGAGGCACGAAGCGTCTGTCCGGATGGCTGGCGCCTCCCTACGGCGCAGGAATTTGACACTGCCCTAGGATCTGTCGCCGGAGACCTGATGGCGAACGCCAGGTTCCAGGGTATCGAAATGTGGCCCTACTGGCCCCAGGTTAAAATAACCAACGCCTTCAAATTCAACGCCATCCCCACCGGCTATATGGACCTCACCACCGAAAGCCTGATGTACGGCTACCAGGATTACGCCTGCTGGTGGACGGCCGATGAACTGGAAGATGTGGATATGGGCGTTTTCCGCTACCTGTACAAGGATCAGCCCGTCATAATGAAAGGCAAAGGAAGCAAAACTTCCCTTGCCCTCAATGTACGCTGCGTAAAAGAAATCAGTGAAGACTAACGCAAGTCCGTTATCACGTAGTCTTTTGAAAGCGATTTCTGCTCCGGCGAGAAGTCGCTTTTTCCTTGCGGCTCTCCATAAACGATGTTTTTCAGGAGAAAACGGGCTTTCGTATCATCGTCCAGGACAAGCGTTATGTCCAGGAAATCCTTTCCGGACGCATTGACCACAATCTTGTCCCCGTAGTTTTTGTAAGAGGCTATAAAAAGCGCCGGGTTGGTAAAGAGGTCTTCCTTTTCCACCTTTTCGACCACTGCTTCCCGGGCCGATTCGTCCAGTGTCCAGCGGGTGCTCCCGTCGCTGATGACTTTGAGCCCAAGGCCGTCCAGGGAGTACGCATTGCCCTCCACGCAGACGTCTCCCTCGGTAACGGGATTGAAATCCCCTCCGCCCCGGGAGAGCGAATAGCTGTAGTGAAAACGGACACGGTGTCCTTCCACCTTGTCCAGAAGGGGAATCCCGCCTTGGGCGCCGGCACTCAGACAGCCCCAAAACAAGGAAACGATGATCAAGAGTCTTTTCATTCCGGGTTCATAAAACGCTGCAGGACCTCGTCCAGTTCTGCCAGATCCTTCACCAGGACTTCACGCGGCTTGGAGCCGTTTTGCGGGCCCACGATGCCGGCAGCTTCCAACTGGTCCATTACTCTTCCTGCTTTTGCATAACCCATGCCAAGCTTGCGCTGGAGGTCTGAAGTGGATCCTCTCTGATTCAGGACAATGGTGCGGGCAGCCTCTTCGAAACGCTCGTCCAGCTTGTTCATATCCACCATTCCGCCACTGCTTTCTTCTCCTTCCGCCACCGGCGGTTCCGGCAGATAATACGGCGTGTTGTAACTCTTCTGGTAGCCGATCTGGTCCCCTACCGCCTTGGTCAGGTCCACAATTTCATCATTGCCGATAAAGGCACACTGGACGCGTTCCATCTCTACGCCGGTGTACAGGAGCATATCTCCCCGGCCGATGAGCTTGTCGGCCCCCGGCTGGTCCAGGATGGTGGAGGAGTCTATGCGGGAGGTTACGCGGAACGCAATGCGCATCGGGAAATTGGCCTTGATGAGACCGGTGATCACGTCCACTGTGGGACGCTGGGTGGCCAGGATGCAGTGCAGGCCGGCCGCACGCCCCTTTTGCGCCAGACGGATGACCGAAGTGGTGATGCTGCGGGAGAGGGCCTTCGATTCGGGTCCGGAGCCCACGGACATCGTGAGGTCGGCGTATTCGTCTATGATAACCACGATGTACGGAAGGAAGTGGTGGCCTTCATCGGCCCTGAGATGGTGCTCCTTCCACTTGCTGTTGTAAAGCTTGATGTTGTTCACATAGGCCTTGGACAAGAGGGCGTAGCGATCATCCATCTCCACGCAGAGGGAGTTGAGGATGGCCGCCGCGTCCTTGGCGTTCTTGACAATGGCCCTTTCGGCCTCTTCCTGCTGGCTCACGGCATTGGGCAACACGGCCAGGTAATGGTGCAGAAGATTGGCATAGGAGGAAAACTCCACCATCTTGGGATCCACAAAGACGAACTTGAGTTCCGAAGGGTGCTTGGCATACAGCAGAGATGCCACTATCACGTTCAGGCCCACGGATTTACCCTGCTTGGTGGCACCGGCCACCAGAAGGTGCGGCGCGTCGGCCAGGTCGAACACCTTCACCTGCTGGGAAATGGTATAGCCGATGGCAACCGGCAGTTCCGACTTGCTCTCCCGGAAAGCCTCATCGTTGAGAAGGGCCTTCAACGGCACCATCGAAGCCTTGTCATTGGCCACCTCGATGCCCACCGAATCCGACAGAGTGGTGATGCGCACCCCCTTGGCATTCAGTGAAATGCCGATATCTTCCTGCAACTGCTTGATGGCCGATATCTTCACGCCCGGTGCCGGATACACCTTATACAGCGTGACGGTGGGGCCCACGATGGCCGTAACATCCTTTACCTGGATCTTGTAACTGGCCAGGGTTGCACGGATCTTGTTGTTGTTGCGGCTCAACTCATCCTGCGAGACCTCATGCCGGGCATTGGCATAGTCTCCGAGGATGCTCAGGGACGGGGTTTTGTATTTGGGAAGCCCGTCCGGCGGGTCCAGCCGGTTGTCGATGGGCTTGAGCGGTTCCTTCACTTCCTGCTCCAGGGTATCGTCGGTAATGACATGGATTCCGGCTTCCTTCTCATCTTTCTCCACCCTTTCCGTTTCATCCTTCTCCCTCGTATCCGTTCCGGTTTTCGTATCCGCCGGCTCTTCCTCAGAGTCCGTGTCGGATACGATAATCTCGGGCGGAACCACCTCCTCTTCTTTCTCCAGGGTGTCGAAGGTTTCCACCGGCAACTCATCGAGCGGTTCATCCTCCTGAGGGGCAGGTTTTTTCCCCATCAGCCAATCGGCAAAACGCGCACTCATACAGTAGAACCAGAATCCCAACAGCGTCAGGAGCAGAACACCCGTGATAATCTCCCCCACCTTACTGACCAAAAAACCCGTCACCGCGGTACCGGCGCGACCGCCCGGTCCCCCACCGAAAGCAAACTCCCAGTCAGGATACAGCATTCCCGCCAGGGCCAGCATCCAGGACAGGAGGAACGTAAGGGTAAGAAGTCCGAAAAACCATTTTTTCAAACGGATGGGACTCTCCTTCCACAACAATTTCATGCACCAGGCCAGCAGCAGCACAATGAGGCAGAAAGCCGCCAGCCCGAAACTATCCGTCACCAGAAAATGGCCCAGGGAAAGGCCCGAGGAAGCGGCGGCATTCTCGATGGCCGGATCGCCGGCTGCGCTCAGGGCGCTCTGGTCCTGCTTCCAGGTGAAGAGGTAGGAAACTACCGAGATGATCACCGTAAGCGTGACAAGAAATACAAGGCAGATACCCGCATAGCGGATACCTGTCTGTTTGCGTTCCGTGAGGGAATTCCAGTACTTGGTAAAAGGATTCATTTCTTCTTGCCGTTTTTACCTCTGAAATTCCGGTTGAACTTTCCGCCCTTTCCGGCGGGGAAACCCAGATTGAGTCCCGGACGTGCGAAAGAGGCATCGGCCGATATCTTGGCCAGCTCTATCCCTTCCGGGACGGTGACACGGCCGCCCGAGAGGCGCTCAATGTCCTGGAAAATGGTGGCGTCGGACACGGTATCCTTGTTCCAGATGAGATACTGCTGACGCATATAGATGGCCAGGGAGCGGATCATTGCCGTTTTGGTTTCTCCTTCCGGCTCCGAGGCAATCAGGTCCAGGATGCTCTCTATGTTGCGGCCGTAATGGCGCGCACGGATGGGCTTGGTGTTGAGGGGAATGGGGTCCGGACGGCTGTTGATTACCTCCGGATGGGGTTTGGGGAAGGGAGCGTCCACATCCAGGTCGTACCCGGCGATAATGAACAGGTGATCCCAGAGTTTCTGGGAGAAATTCTCCTGCTGGTGAACCTGCGGATTCAGGGTTTCCATTACCTTGACCACGGCATAGGCCTGCTCTGTCCGCTTTTCCCGGTCCGGGATATTTTTGAGCTGCTCCACCATATTGAGCACGTTTCTCCCGTACTCGGGCATCTGCAGTTTCTCCACTTCCGTGTTATAATAAAGCTTGATTGTGTTCTCACTTGCTTCCATAGACGCACTGTATCTTTTTAACCAGTCACAAAGATAGTGAAATTATCGTCTAAATACCAAAGGTATCCTTCAACTTTTCCGTATCCCATTTTCCGGAAAAGAGCGGTATAGCGCTGAACCTGTTTTTTATAACGCTCCTGCTGCACCCCGAATTTATAGTCCACGACCGTGACATGGCCGTCGGGATAGAGGATTACCCGGTCGGGGCGGTACTCCCGGCCGTCCGGAGAAAGAATGGGGACTTCCTGCAAAACCCGGTTCCCGGGAGCGAACCAGCCCATCGCTGCTACGGAAGCCATCCTCCCGGAGAGGAAAGCCAGAGTCTCTTCCCGGAGGGAGGCGGGTAACTCGCCGGCATTGACCGCCGCGTCCACGGCCCCAGGCAGGTCTTCGGCCGTTTCCAGCCTAGAGAGGATTCCATGCAGCACATTTCCGCGGATACGGCGGCTGGCCTCGGGGCCGAAGCTCCCGTCTTCGCCAAAGTAGTCCGCCGCTTCCGGACTCACCCGAAGGCGGTTTCCGCTTTCGGCCGGATAAGACGCATAACCGGCATAAACGGTCTTCTTTCCGCTTTCTTCCGGCATTATTTTTTTCGGCGGGTAAGGGGCTCCCCGGGTGTAATGAAGGGTCTGGACGAAGGCATACAGGAGATGCGACATATTCTTGTACTCCTGGAACCCCGCCTTGGGAAGCGGAGCGGATATCACTTTGAGCCCGTATTTGGCCCGCGTGAAAGCCACATACAGGACATTGATGTTGTCGATGGCCGCCATCTTTCGTTCTTTGAGGTAGTCGGCCTCGAAGAGGGAGTCGGTGCTGGAATCGCTCAGGGACACATAAAAAAGCCCCTGCGCCTGCTTCTCCAGCTCCGTTCCCTGTACCTCCGGCCGGCACCAGCAGGAACTGGCCTTGTACAGCGAAAACTTATCGGCAAACGGAACGATGACAAAAGGGAATTCAAGTCCCTTGGCTTTGTGGACGGTAATCACACGCACGCTGTCTCCGGTCTGGGGAGATGCGATTTTGGGCTGTGCCTCCTCCCAGTCTCGCAGGAAAGCCGACAGGTTGTTTCCTCCGGTCGATACCCAGTCCTGGAGGTAATCCATAAACGAGCGGATATAGGGTATCTCCGCCTCGAATTTTTGCGGGTCCCACTCCTTCAGCTTTCTCAAAAAACCCTCGGCCAGATCTGTCAGCGAATGGTAATGCTCCGGAATCTCCACATCCATGGAAGCGGCCAGGAAGGAAGCCACGGAGTTTTCCGCTTGCCCGGGAACGGCATCGGCCAGCGCCAACTGGGACACCAGGCGACGCACCGTCACCGAACTTTTGATGAAAAGTGAATCGTCCGACACCACGGGGATGTTCTTCCGTACCAGTGCCGATGCCACCTCCGAACCGTCCTTGTTGCTGCGCACCAGAACGGCCATATCCCCCCACTTTCCTCCGCGGTTGCTGATGTCCCGGAGGCTTTGAAGGACTTCCTCCATCGGATCTTCCGTGAAACACACTTCCACCGAGCCGGGTTCCGGATCCGGAAAGCACACGTTCTGCACGACATCCCGGTACAAATCCGAGATGCTGCCCGGCGATCCGGGGTCTTCCCCGCCCTGACGGTCCAGTTCCTGCGCCGCAAAAGCAAAGAAGGCATTGTTGAACTCCACGATTTCCCGGCAGGTGCGGTAGTTCCCGTCCAGCACGGAAGACTCCACATCGGGGAATTCTTCTTCCAGCCGGCTTCCCAGGAGCCTCCAGTCGCTGCCCCGCCAGCGGTAGATGCTCTGTTTCACATCACCCACCACCAGGGAATCGTTTCCGGCACTTTCACTCTCCTTCAGCAGGGGGCGGAAGTTCTCCCATTGGATATCGGCCGTGTCCTGGAATTCGTCCAGGAGGAAATCCTCATAGCGGACGCCCAACTTTTCGTAGATGAAAGGCGCATCCGTCCCGTCAATAATCTGATGAAGGATGGTATTACTGTCGTCAATGGAGATGACATTCTTTTCTTTCTGGATTTGCAGGAAGGCTTCCCTCAGTTCTCCGGCGACACCCAGGCCATAAATCTGCCTCTGGAGGATTCGGGCCGTACAGTACACTTTGTAAGGCTGGCCGAAAAGGTCCAGGAAAGTTTGCAGCGGGCCGTCCAGAACTGCTTCCAACTTCAGTCTCATCGCATCCTTGGCCTTGGCAAACCACTGGCTGGAGTCCGGAGCTTTCTTCATAAATGCGGGCGTGGGCTTTCCCAACGGTCCCCGGGCATCCCGGTAAACATAAAGCCCTTTGAAAAAACCGCGGTTGCTGTCGGCAGGATCTATGCCCGCGGCCTCAAAGACGTCGAGACACGCTCCGGCCGCTTCCGAGACTTTTTTCTCGAAGTCCCCGGTCACGGCCTTGCACAGGGCCTCCAGGCGCTCCAGCCTATCCCGGGGAAAGACGTCCTCCCCCTCCGGAAGTTTCTGCAGGCTTTTTGCCACCTCCTGCAGGCGGTCGTCCAAGGAAAACGTTCCGCTTTGCCAGAGATCTTCCTTCACGCTACCGGTAAGCCAGGCAAGCAGCGCCCCGTCACCTTCCGAGAGAGTATCCAGTACCCGGTCCACACTTTCATTGACCAGGGCCTCCCGGTCCAGCTGGACCTGATAGGAAGAGAACTGGCCGATTTCGCGGGAAAAAGCCCGGAGGGTCTGCTGGAAGAAACGGTCTATGGTGGAGACGGCGAAGGCGGAATAATCGTGCAGGATGCCGGTGAGCTGCTGCAGGGCTTTCTTCCCCAGGCTTTCGGCATCCCCGAAAAGAGAGGGGACAAAATCCTTATAATACTTGGATTTCTCCGGCTCACGGGACAGGGTGTGCAACTCCTTGAGGATACGGCGCTTCATCTCGTCCGTAGCCTTGTTGGTGAAGGTTACGGCCAGCACGTGGCGATAGGCATCGGCTTTTTCGCCTTGCAAGATAAGGCGGATGTATTCCCGCGCCAGATTGTATGTCTTTCCGGACCCTGCCGAAGCTTTCAGGACCTTGATCATTCCTCTTTCTCCTGCGGCTGGAACTCCAGGATGTCTCCCGGCTGGCAGTCCAGGGCGCTGCAGAGAGCTTCCAGGGTACTCAGGCGCACGGCCTTGGCCCTTCCGCATTTCAGGATGGAAAGATTTGCGGGAGTAATGCCGACTTTTTGGGCCAGCTCGCCGGAAGACATTTTCCGGCGGGCCAGCATAACATCTATATTAATGATAATAGGCATACTATCTTACTTTTCTTCCGGGCTATGCTGCTCCTCGGGGGCCGGTTTTCCCTTCAGATACGCCGGAAGTTCCATACCGGCCATTTTGAAGAGGTCGTCCAGCGGAGGAACGGATTTCATCATTCCGGAAATGAAATTGGAAGTGGCGGTTTTCCCGTTGACCGAACTTCCACCGTCCCAGACCGTCACCTTGTCGATATTGATGCCCTTGACGGCTTCCACCTGGGTCTTCACCAGTTCGGGCAGTTTGTCGGCAATCATCATCAGGACCGCCTTCTGGGCGTCTCCCTCGGCCGCATTCACCAGGTTCTTGAAACCGTCGGCTTGCTTGGTGAGGATTTCCAGCATACCCTTGGCCTGAGCATCCATCTTGGCGAAGATGGCGTCGGCTTCACCTTTTGCCTTGCGGCGAATCTGCTCGGCCTCGGCCTCGGCCTCGATGATCTTCTTCTGCTTGTCGATTTCGGCAGCGACCACGATATTGGCCTTCTGGGTAGCCTCCTCACGGGCGGCACGGGCCAGTTCGGCGTCGCGCTCACTCTGATAAGCCTCCTCGAGGGCCTTGGCGGCCTGCACCTTTTCGGCGGCCACGGCCAGACGGTCGGCCTCGGCGGTTTTCTGACGGCGCAGGGCGTCGGAATTGGCGATTTCAATCTTGGCACTGTTCTCACCCTTGACGGCATCCGCATCGGCGGCGGCCACATTGATACGGGTATCCTTGTCGGCCATCGCCTTTCCGGTTTCACCGTAACGGTTCTGCTCGGCTACGCTCTTTTTGGCATCGTTGATGGCCTTGGCGGCGGCTTCCTTACCCAGGGCCTCGATATAGCCGGACTCGTCGCGGATATCCGTTACGTTCACGTTAATGAGCTTGAGGCCGATTTTGCGGAGTTCCGCTTCCACGTTGGTGGACACATTGGCGAGGAATTTGTCGCGGTCGGCGTTGATTTCCTCAATGTCCATCGTGGCAATCACCAGACGCAACTGACCGAAAAGGATATCGGTAGCAATGTTCTGAATGCTGTCCACGCTCAGGCCCAGGAGGCGCTCCGCGGCGTTCGTCATATTCTCAGGCTCAGTGGAGATACCCACGGTAAAACGACAGGGAACGTCCACGCGGATGTTCTGCTTGGAAAGGGCGTTGGTGAGGTTGCATTCGATGGAGATGGGCTTGAGATCCAGGAAGGCATAGTCCTGGAACACAGGCCAGATAAAGGCGGCGCCGCCGTGAATGCAACGGGCCGATGTAATGCTTCCATGGGCATTTTTACCCGTCTTGCCATAGATGACAAGAATCTTGTCGGAGGGGCAGCGGCGATAGCGCTTGAGGATGGCCGCCAGGGTTACGAACACCACGGCCACAAGAATGAGGATCAAATAAAGCTGGGTCATAATTGTTATATGGTATAAGTGTTAATGGCTTCAACCAAAAGGGTATTGGCATCCAGGGCATCCACAACGCGAATATGTGTGCCGGTTTTGAGGTCTTCCTCGCTTTCGGTGACGGCATCGTACTCGCGGACGGCGCCGGCGATGGTAATCTGCACCTTCCCTACACCGCAGCGGGCGGCAGGAATGGTCAGATACACCTTTCCTTCGCAACCGGAGGCCGATTTCTGCAGATTGATATTCCCGCTCTGTTGCATCCCGGCCAGCCACTTGAACAGGTACATCACCGCCGCCACCAGCGCAACGCCTATCAGGGCGGAGACCAGAATCAGGAGTGTCTTGGAAGGAATGGCCTCCTGGAGGAGGATGGCACTCCAGCCGAATCCCAGGATAAAGTTCACAAAATTGCGGAAAGTGTACAGGTTGGAACCCCCTTCTATATTAGAGAGGTCACTGCCGTCCATCGAGGTGTCCACGTCCATGTCGAAGTCGGCATCCGCATCGGCCCCGATGAAGGTGAGGATACTTTGGATCAGGAAGATGAGCGAGGCGGCCAGGGTTACGCCCCACAAGACTTTCATTACAAGGCTAAGGCTAGCCCACCAAGTTGCAATCATAAGGCTTTTGTATTTGGTTTCTTTTGCAAAGATAATAAATATTTATTGATTTGCAACAAAAATATTAAAAATTTCGATTTTTTGTTTTTTGATTGTTTTTTCGTATCTTTGACAAAATATTAAAACCTATGGCAAACATCAACGACATTATCGGGCAGCTTGTCAACTCTGCTGCCGGCAAGGTGGAAATCCCTGCCAACCTGAAAGACCAGGTCCTCGGTGGCCTCTCCAGCTCCATCCTGGGCTCCCTCACCCAGACGGCATCCAAGGCCGGCGGTCTGGATGAAATCAAGAACCTCCTCACCGGAAAGGCAGACGCCGCCACCAGCGGAATCACCGCCCTGGCCGGCAACCTCTTTAATAAGAATGTGCTCAGCAAACTGAACCTGGGCAGTCTGGCTCCGGTCCTCGCCGGCCTCATCCCCGGCATCATGGGAAAACTTTCCGGCTTCCTCAAAGACCAGGACGGTGACGGTGACGTGGACCTCAACGACATCATCCTCTCCCTCAAGGGTGGTTCCGGCGCAGGTGCCGGCCTTCTGGGCGCTGCCACCAGCATCCTGGGCGGTCTTTTCGGCAAGAAAAATTAAAACCGGTCCCTCAAAGCACAAAAGCCCGGCAGCGGATGTCGGGCTTTTTCCTTAATCCCGAAAGAATGAATACACACGTCGTCATTATGGCCGGCGGTATCGGAAGCAGGCTCTGGCCGCTTTCCACACCGGATGTCCCCAAGCAGTTCATCGATGTCCTGGGCGTGGGCCGCACCCTCATCCAACTCACCACAGACCGCTTTGGCCCCCTCTGCGCGCCGGAGAATTTCTGGGTGGTTACCGGAGAGAAATACGTAAACCTGGTGAAAGAGCAGCTCCCCGACATTCCCGCAGACCAGATTCTGGCCGAACCGGAAGGCCGAAACACCGCTCCCTGCATCGCCTACGCCTCCTGGAAGATTGCCCGCAAGGATCCTGAAGCCAACATCGTAGTCACCCCCGCCGACGCCCTGGTCCTGAAGACGGCCGATTTCGCCGTTACCATTGCCAAGGCCCTGGCTTTCACGGAAGAGAGGGATGCCATCGTTACCGTGGGCATCACTCCCTCCCGGCCGGAAACCGGCTACGGTTACATCAACGCCGCAGAAGCCCTGCACGGACAGCTGGTCAAAGTAAGCGAATTCAAAGAGAAGCCGGACCTGGACACCGCCATCCGTTACCTGGAGGACGGACGCTATTTCTGGAATGCCGGCATCTTTGTCTGGAACGTACGCACCATCGTGAACGAGCTCCGGTCCTACACTCCGCAAATCGCCGAGATTATGGACCAGCTCACCCCCTCCCTGTTCACCGAAAACGAGACCACGGAACTCCGCCGTCTCTTCCCAAGCTGCGAAAAGATTTCCATCGACTATGCCGTGATGGAAAAGTCTCCCCGCATCTATGTCATTGCAGAAGACCTTGGCTGGAGCGACCTGGGAAGCTGGGGCTCTGTCCTCACGCGGATGGAAACCGACCCGGACGGCAATGCCGTGGTGGGAAGCGACGTACGCCTTTTCGGCTGCCGGGACTGCTTTGTACACAGCGCCGGAGAGAAGACCGTAGTGGTGGAAGGCCTTGACGGATACATTGTTGCCGAATCGGGAAACCGCCTGCTGATTTGCCGTCTTTCCCAGGAACAGCACATCAAGGAATATTCTGCATAAATTTTTTAAATATTTTATTGCAGATCCCAAAATAATTACTACCTTTGCAATCCCGATTTGGGGCGGAAGACTCGTTAGCTCAGTTGGTAGAGCACAACACTTTTAATGTTGGGGTCTCGGGTTCGAGCCCCGAACGGGTCACAAAGACATATACCAGCACTCTTAGCTCAGCTGGTAGAGCAGCTGACTCTTAATCAGCGGGTCTAGGGTTCGAGTCCCTAAGAGTGCACTTCAAAAGCCGGATAGCCGATAAAAGCCATCCGGCTTTTTGCATTTGACCGCCTTTTTTTGTATGTTTGTGCTATGGTTAAAAGACTTTTTCCCTTTTTTCTCGCGTGGCTGTTTGTCCTTTCCTGCGGACGGGAGGGCGCCCAGGACGCCCCCTACGCCGTGGCCCACAGAGGATGCTGGCTGATGGACGGCGACGAGTTCTACATCAATGAGAACTGTCCGGACGGCGTCCGGATGGCCGCCCGTTATGGCTATCCGGCCATTGAGTGCGATGTCCGGTACACCCGGGACAGCGTGATGGTCCTGATGCACGACGGCACCATCAACCGGACGATGCGGATGGCTTCCGATTATTCTCCGATTCCCGAACCCGTAAAGGTTTCCGACTGCACTTTCGAGGAGCTCCGGACCCGCTATGTGCTGGCCTCCACGGACCCTGCCCTGCGGACTCCCATTCCCACGCTTGAGGAACTTCTGGAAACCTGCCGCGAAACCGGCGTCATCCCTATGCTCCACAGTGCCATAGTGGAATCCTACCGCTTGGCACACGATATTATGGGAGACCGTTTTATCGCTTTCGACGCCAAGGAGGAAGCGGTAAGCCAGGCCCGGAACTATTCTTCCTGCCTGATCCTCCTGGACCCCGGAAAGGATAGTGCCGACAGCACCATCGGCAGGCTGCAGGCAATGGGCGGCCGCTGCGGTATGAGTACGATGAATTACCACATGCTGGACTCGGCCTATATCCAGAGCGTAAAACAGGCCGGATACGAAGTGCAAGCCTCCATTTTCCCGGCTCACCACGCACAACGGGCCACCGCCGACGGTGTCACCATCCAGTTGTCAGACTTCTACTGGCACCAGACACAGGGCCGGAAAGTCGTCGCTTCCTTGAAAAAGAAACGCCTGCATCTCTCCGAAGGAGAATGTTTTACCTGGACGAAGCAGGCTCCTGAATACGCCGCCATAACGATGGAGCTGGATTTCACAGGCTCCCTCGAAATCACGCTCTGCGACAAAACCTACACCCTTTCCCACAAGGAAGGACAAAAGCCGGAAAGTTTGGGTCTCCGGCTATTCAAAACGGATGCGGAAGTGAGTCTGAAAGCCCTTGGGGCAAGCGACATCCGGTCCTTGAAAATAAAACTGTACGCTATTTAGCTCTCCCGGCACACACGGCATCCCGCTCCTGTTCCAGTCCCCTGTGCCAGAAGCGGGATGTGATGTCTTTCGGGAGGCCCTTCTCCACATGGTAGAGACGCTGGTTGGTGGCAGGATTGTTCAAGGGCCCGCACTCTGGCCTGTAAGGTCCCAGCTTTACATAGTCGAAAACCTCCCAAAAAAACAGGTTCCACCTCTTCCCTTCCGCTGTACAGGGCCACTTCCAGGCCTTTTCCGCGAGCGTAGCGGGCCAAATCCAGCAAGGTCCCGGGGTCCTGCCCCTCTCCCAGGAAAAGGAAACAGTTCACCCCGAAATTATCGGCCACCAGGGAGTCTATCACTCCGGGGGTCAATTCCTCTCCGATGTCCTGCTTCAAAAAGGGGGAATGGCATCCGACGCAGTTTCCCCGGCAGTTGGAGATGTCCACTGCCAGGGAAACGCGGTCCGGAATCTCTTCCAGCACCACGGAAGTCATTTCCGGGACGTATTTGATCACTTCTCTATGTAAAAACGGTGTTCCGCTTCTTCCTGGCGCATCTCGCTGAAGGAAGAGACGCGCTTGAGATAGCCGATGACCCGGGTCAGGTAGTCCAGGTTGTTGCTTCCGCACCTGGGGCATACCGAAAGGGTATCCTTGGAGATGTAAGCGCAGTCGTTGCACACCGTGTTGCGGCAGTTGAAGGTGAAATAGTTGGTGCCGTAATGGGCCGCCGTGTTCAGAAGCTGGCGGTACTGCTCCTGCGTCAGATGCTCGGCGATGTTCATATGCAGGGCGCTGCCGCCGTCCAGGTATTTCACATAGTCTTCCCCGTGCAGTTTGAACTTGTCTATCATACTTAGGCTCTCGTCTTCCGGATTGTAGAAGTAGGAGCTGTACATATTGTGCCGGGGGCTCACGAAATAGCCGTCCTTCTTGTCCCATTTGTAGTTCTTTCCGGACAGGTTCTCTCCGGGCACGAACTCGGTATTGAACATACACTCCCTGGTGCGATCCTTTCGGTTGCATACATTAATGGTTTCCAGTAGGGTGTTTACGAACTCCCTGTATGCGGCGTTCGGGGAAATCTTGAGGCCCAGGAACTCGGCGGCATCCGTCAGGCCGTTCACGCCCACGGTGAGGTACTGCTTTTTCATATCGATGAAGCCGGCGCGGTACACATCCAGCATATCGGCCTTCAGGAAGTCCTTGATGATCTCGTTGAAGGCGGTCTGGTATTTATGAACGCGGGTTGTCTGCTCGGTCACGGCGTCGGCAATGTATTTATACAGCACTTCCTTGTCGTACATCGAAGGCTTGAGCGGACGGTCCGGGGCAATGGCCTCCCCCTTTTCCACTTTGAAATATTTGCGGGCGGCATCCTGGATGAGACGGTTCAGGTTGATGGTCATCACGCTTTTGGAACCGGTTGCAACGGAAGCCGTACCCATCGAATACTGGTGCGTGGTGTGATTGTGGGTATCGTCTTCCAGGTCCGTCAGGGAATTGCGCAGGCGGCAGCAGCTGGAGAGGCTGTCGGGACTGTTGGAGATGTAGCAGAAAAAGCTGTGCCCCTTGGCCCACATCTCGGCGGTGAAATCGGCATACTCCTTGTCGGCATAGTCGTCCCCGCCGTCGGTCAGGAGGGCCATCGTCTCCACCGGGAAGGTGAGGATGTAGTGGTTGCGCTCCTCGTTGAACCAGTTCATAAAATGCTTCTGCAGCCAGGAAAGCGTTTCCCATTTTGGGGCGCTCCCGTCGGGGAAACGGAAGTCGCCGAACACCCCGTCGAAATACGGTTTGTCAAAATAGCCGATGTTCCAGAACACCGTCTGGTATCCCCGGTTGCCGGCCGGCATATTCATCGAATGCACCACCTGTTGGAAGCAGTTGTCGATGACCTTGGTGAGGGTGCGGGACTTGCGGTTGATTTCCACCACCTCGTCCAGGCGATCCAGGTAATTCTCTCCGTAGTCCTTGCGGATGAAATAGTCCAGGTACATCAGGAATTCCGGGGTGGCCACGGCGCCCATAAACTGGGAGGACACGGAATAGACCAGGTTGATGAATTCCCCGCAGAAGGATTTGAGGTCCGTGGGAGCGATGGACACTCCGCCCAGTTCCCTCAGTCCGCTCTCCAGGAAAGGATACATTGTAATGGCTACGCAGTAAGGGTAGCCGGGGGTGCCGCTTTCATCGTGCTTGTACAGGACGTGCGACTCCAGGTCCTGGATATACTGCTGGGCCAGACCCTTGCCATAAAGAGCCTTGATCTTGTCCTGCATAATGTAGCGGTTCTGCTTGATGTTGTTTTCCTTGTACAGTTCGTTTCCCAGCGTCACGATATTCTTGTGCGTGATGTTGGCGTTGGAGTCGAACTTGGAACCGGTGGCGGCATTGGAAGCCCGGATATAGTCCCGGATAAAATCCCTCTTTTTGCGAAGGTCCATTCCCCGGTCGAAGGTCTCGATATACTCCAGGGCGGCCTTCTTGTTGATGGACATCAGGGACTCCACCACCTGTCGGCGGATCTCCTGACTGGACATCTTGTCGTAGATGAACAGGTTGTCCACCACGGACACCACCACATCTTCCGGAACAGGCTGGCCGGTATGGACAAAGGCCAGACGGATACCATTGCACAATTTCTCGCGGTCAAACTCTTCGTAAGAGCCATTGGTCTTTCTTACTTCCATTCTATATCTATTTGATTTCCAATTATTTACACACGCGCCCCGGAAAAGTGAGGCGAAAAGTGACGGACTGTCGAAGCGACAATCCGTCATTCTTTCAGTACAAAGTTAGACTGTTATGTCTGATTATGGGCCCGGCGGCCGAAAAGTTTTCAACAAACTTTTTAACAGCGAGCGGGCTAGTAGCCGAAAATCTCTTCCAGGGACACTTCCTTCACCGGTCCGAGGGTTTTCAGGAAGTCCATATCCAAATCCCGGGTATCTCCCAGGATGGCATAATGGTAGGTGCGTCCGGCAATCCACTTGGCGTGGATGGCCCGGAGGTCTTCCATCGTAAGGGATTCCACTTTCTCAAAGACCTGCTTCTCGCGAGGCTGGGTGAGACCCAGTTCCCTGGTGGTCAGGTAGTTGTACAGGACCCGGTCCCCTTTCACGCGCTGCGTGCGGAGCTTGGCCAGGATGGAAGCCTTGGCAATCTCCAGGTTCTCGGGGGCTTCCTGGAGGGTTTCGATAATTTCGTCGAAGCCCTCGCAAGCTTTCCGCAACTTGTCATTCTGCGAAGCGATATAGGCCCGGAAGGAATAGGTGTCGCCCTTGAAGGCAGGGTCCGAGAGGCGGGCACCGGCACCATAGGCCAGGGCGCGGGATTCGCGCATTTCCTGGAACACGATGGCGTTCAT
>ONOH01000031.1:56923-60940 GCA_900319405.1 uncultured Bacteroidales bacterium
ACACGATGGCATTCATTCCGCCGCCGTAATACTCGTTGAAGAGCTCGATGGCCGGATCCTGTTCCAGATCCAGGGTTTCCCCGCGGTCGGAGTATTGCACATAGTTAAACTGGCGGGCGTCGTAATGGGTGACGAACACCTGACTGGAAGGAGTCAGCCGCTTGAGGGCATAGGTCTTCTGCAAGGGTTCCAGTCCGGTGGTCCGGTGCACCCTGGCCAGCATTTCCTTCACCTGGTCCAGCGAAGCGGGGCCATAGTACAGAATCTTGTGCTTCTTAGCCTGAAGGTCTTTCAGGGAAGATAGCAGGGCCTCGGAGGTGAGGGCCTGAACCTGGGGATTGGTCAGGGTTCCGGCCTTGATGTGTTCGGGGCCGTACATAAGATAGTTCTGCAAGGCGCTGTTGCAGGCGCGCTGGTTTTTTTTGGAATCGGCTCGGCTGCGAAGCACGTCGGCCTTCATTTCGGAAAGAATGTCCTCGTCAGGGAGAACATTTCCAAGCTGATACTCAAATGTCTCCAGAGCCTTTTCCAGGTTCTCTCCCAGGCCGCTCACGGCCAGATTGGTGGTGTTGCCGCCCACACGGATCCAGGCGCTGCAGGCCAGAGCGTACAGATGCAGGGCATATTCATCGGCGCTGAATTTGTCCGAGCCCAGGTAGGAGAAATAGTCGGAAGCCATCCCCAGGACAGGATCGTTGTCGGAGCCGCGGTCGTAGCGGAAAGTGAGGGTGGCGATGTCGTTCTGCTCGTTCTTCTTGTAAAGGAGTTCCAGGCCTTCGAACTCGGAGACGGCCATATCCTTTTCATAATCCACGAACACCGGGGCGATGGGAGCGGGTTCCGACGCAGCGATGGCCGCCAGGAAAGCGCTTTGCTTGTCGCGGTTGGTGGCGATGGGCGTAATCTTGGGAGCATCTATCTTCTTGATGCTCCTGTCCTCTCCCAGATGCTTGAAAACCAGGGCATATCCGTTCTCCGGGAGGTATTTGTTGGCCCAGGCCACGACATCCTCCTTGGTGACAGCGGCGATACGGTCTGCCCGGCCCACTTCCCATTCCCAGGAGGTTCCGTTAATGAAGCTGTCCAGGAACAGTCCCACACGGGCCCGGTTGGAAGTCAAGGAACGCATCCGGCGCAGTTTGTAATTGGCCTTCACAGCCTCCAGGAGCTCTTCGGAGAAGTCTCCGTCGCGGAGCATGGCCACCTGGGCCAGCATCAGGTCACGCACCTCCTCCAGGGTCTGGCCCTCCTTGGGGTTACCCTCGGCCAGAAGGAGTCCCCAGTCGGTACGGTTGTAATTGAAGAATCCGCCGCCCAGGATCTGCTGGTTGCGAATCAGGTTCATATCGGCCAGGCCGGCTTCTCCGTTATACAGGATGCCGCTCACGATCTCGGAGATTTCGCTTTCTGGATTGCTCTCGCCGGGGGTGCGCCAGCCGAACATCACGAATTCGGCATCGAAGCCATGGACATCCTTCACCTTGGGGGTGGTGATGGGGTCCTCGGCGGCGATGCTGCGCTTGGGGAGATTGGGATTAGGCTTCCACTGACCGAAGTACTTTTCGATGGTCTTTACCATCTGGTCCGGATCAAAACTTCCAGACAGGCAGATGGCCACGTTATTGGGGACGTAGTATGTGTCTTTCTGGTAACGGATGGCCTTCAAGGACGGATTCTTGAGATGATCCTGCGTGCCGATGACCGTCTGCGTCCCATAAGGATGGTGGACAAAGAGCATGCTGTCCAGGGCGTCTATCGCCTTTTCACTGTCATCGGTCAGGCCCATATTCTTTTCCTCATACACAGCCTCCAGTTCCGTATGGAAACCACGGAAAACGCAGTTCATAAAACGGTCGGCCTGGATCTTGGCCCAGTTCTCCACCTGGTTGGAAGGAATTTCCTCCACGTAGCAGGTGACATCGTTGGAGGTGAAGGCGTTGGAGCCCTCGGAGCCGATGATGGACATCAGCTTGTCGTATTCGTTGGCGATGGCAATCTTGGAAGCCTCCAGGCTCACGGCGTCAATCTCCTTGTACACGGCTTCCCGCTGCGCCGGATCCGTCAGGCTGCCATACACCTCATACAAGGAGTCAATCCTTGCCAGCAGCGGCTTTTCGGTCTCATAGTCCTGGGTGCCGAACTGCTCGGTACCCTTGAACATCATATGCTCCAGATAGTGGGCCAGGCCGGTGTTGTCGGCCGGATCGTCCTTTCCGCCGGCGTGCACGGCGATGTAGGTCTGGATACGGGGCTCATCCTTGTTTACGGTCATATAGACCTTCAGCCCGTTGTCCAGGGTGTAAATCTTTGCCTGCAAAGGGTCTCCCTTCACAGTGTCATACCGCGAGCAAGCGGAAATGGCCAGTACAGCCAGGGCGGCCAGAAGAAAAAAACGTTTCATACCTATTCGTGCGTTAATCGATTCGAACTTGCGTACACAGGCAAAAATACACATTTTTTTCGTACCTTTGTGCGATTCTGTGAAAATAAAGAAAAAACCTATATGAGAAATTTTGTAGAAGAACTCAGCTGGCGCGGAATGATCCAGGACATTATGCCCGGAACGGAAGAAAAACTGATGGAAGGGCCCAAGGCCGCGTATGTGGGTATTGACCCCACGGCCGATTCCCTCCACATCGGCCATCTCGTGAGCGTTATGATCCTCAAGCATTTCCAGAGCTGCGGACACAAGCCTTACGCCCTGGTGGGCGGGGCCACCGGCATGATCGGAGACCCCTCGATGAAGAGTGCCGAGCGGAACCTTCTCGACGAGGAAACCCTCAACCACAACGTGGCCAGCATCAAGGCCCAGCTGGCCCGCTTCCTGGATTTCGAGTCGGAAGCCCCCAACAAGGCCGAACTGGTGAACAATTACGACTGGATGAAGGACTATACCTTCATCAACTTCATCCGGGACATCGGCAAGCACATCACCGTCAATTATATGATGGCCAAGGATTCTGTGAAAAAACGCCTCTCCAGGGACTCCTCGGAGGGAATGTCCTTCACCGAATTCAGCTACCAGCTCATGCAGGGCTACGATTTCTACTGGCTGTGGAAGAACAAGGGCTGCATTCTGCAGCTGGGCGGCAGCGACCAGTGGGGCAACATCACCACCGGCAGCGAACTCATCCGCCGGATGGACGGCGGCGAGGCTTTCGCCCTCACCTGCCCCCTCATCCGCAAGGCCGACGGTACCAAATTCGGCAAAACCGAAAAGGGCAACATCTGGCTGGACGCCAACCGCACCTCCCCGTACGAGTTTTACCAGTTCTGGCTTAATGTGGCCGATGATGACGCCGAGCGCTACATCAAGATCTTCACCCTGCTGGACCGCGAGACCGTCGAAAACCTCATCGACCGCCATCGTGAAGACCCCGGACAGCGTGAACTGCAGAAAGTCCTGGCACGCGAGGTTACCCTTATGTGCCACGGACAGGAAGCCTACGTCAATGCCGTAGCCGCCTCCCAGATGCTGTTCAGCGGCGAAATGGGGGCGCAACAGGAGGCACTGCTTTTGCGGCAGTATCGCAGAGGTGCCGCCCACAGAACACTATCCGCGGCAGGCATCGCGCAGTACTGCCACTACGCGCTGGCGGAATGGCATGCCATGGACGGAAAGATCATGGCGCTGATCGCGGAAGCAGACAGAGAGGGCATGAGCATAGAACCGGTGTGCAAGCTGGCCTTTCTCAAGGAGCTCTCGGAGAGAACGGACGGTTTCTCGCAGGAGGAGGCAGAAGCGGCGCAGCGATTTATCAGGGCGCTGGTGCGGCAGGAGATCGTCTTTCCCTTCTTCAGAAGGTTTTCCGGCGCGGGCCCCGAGCTCGGCCTGTATGACCGGGAGACTTTGATCGAGTACCACAATCCTGCCGGCGTCAGAGGCGCCAGGGGGCATGTGGTCATTCACTGCGCCGTCGACAGGGGCGGCAAGCAGGAGCCTTTCACAGCGAGAGAGATGAAGGAAATGGTGCGCGGCTTCTATGTCAGCTCCTTCTACTTGTTCTACGGAGAGCA
>ONOH01000051.1 GCA_900319405.1 uncultured Bacteroidales bacterium
TCCCGGATATGGAGAAGATGTTCCTGGCCGATTCCATCGGCACCGTTTTCGGCGCCTGCCTGGGCACTTCTACCACAACCACTTACGTGGAGAGCGCTTCCGGAGTAGGGGAAGGCGGCCGTACCGGCCTCACGGCTTTCTCGACGGCCATTTGCTTTGCCCTGGCCCTGTTCCTGAGCCCGCTGTTCCTCTCCATCCCCAGCGCCGCCACGGCTCCCGCCCTCATCATCGTGGGCGTGATGATGATGCCTTCCATCAAGCGCATCCACTGGGAAGATTACTGCAAGGCCATTCCCGCCTTCCTCACCATCATTATGATGCCGTTGGCCTACAGTATCTCTGACGGTATTCTCATCGGCGTGATTACCTATGTCGCCTGCCACGCCGTCGCCGGACGCTTCAAGGATATCAGCATCACGATGTGGATTCTGGCTGCGCTGTTCATTTGCAAGTACCTCTTCATTTAACGCGCACGCTGTTGATAATCAACAACTTACGGATAATCCTCTGCACTTTTTGCGCAGAGGATTTTCGGTAAATGATTGATATCCAATCATTTGCTGGAAAGGAGAGTATGCCTTGGAGAAGAAGGAGAAAATGTGTAGCTTTGTACTGTTATGAAACGAATCATCCTTTTCCTTGCCTTACTTCTTGCTGGTTGGCAGCTGCCGGCCCAGAATGCGAATTCTCCGCTTGTCACTTACATTGGCCGTACATTCAGGGACGGTACCGCCGTTCAGGCCGACTGGAGCGGTGCAATGGCCATCGTCCGTTTTCAGGGCCGGTTCCTGGAGATGGAATATGCCAACTCTGCCGTCACCTGGGTAAACGTGTGGGTGGACCGGGAGCCGGATGAGAAGGCCGATGCCATTGTAAAACTGGAGGCGGAAGGTCGTCTGGAACTGGCCCGCTTCAAAAAGGCCGGAGAGCATACCGTATATGTCCAGAAGCGTACGGAGGGGGACCAGGGATGTCTCGTTTTCAAGGCATTCCATACGGACGGAACCCTTCTTCAGGCCAGGCCGTGGAAAGACCGCGTCATTGAATTTGTCGGAGACTCCTATACCTGCGGTTTCGGCACGGAAGCCCCGGGCGCATCCAGTCCCTTCATCCCGGATGAGGAGAACTGCAACCTGAGCTATTCCGGTATCCTGGGCCGTTTTTTCGATGCCGATGTAGTCCGCATCGCGCACTCCGGGCGAGGGATTGTCAGAAACTATAACGACGGGGATGCGGAGCAGACAATGACCGTCCGCTACAGGCGTACTTTTGATACGAAACCCAGTCCGGAATACGAGCCGGAGTACAAGCCCGATATCGTGGTCATCTATCTGGGAACCAACGATTTCTCCAGAGGAAAACAGCCTTCCCTGGGCTCCTGGACCAAGGCCTACAAGACCCTTTTGGAACAAATTCGCACCCTTCACGGGAAGGATGTCCCCATTCTGTGCGTGGCTTCCAATATCGATATCCTTCTGGGAGATTACGTAAGGGAGGCGGCCCTCGGTTGCGGCCTGGAGGGGATATACTGGATGGCCATCAGCAAAGGCGCACACAACCTGGATACAGACCTGGGCGCAGCCGGTCATCCGAATTATCCGGGAATGAGAAAGGTGGCAGCCTGTATGGCGCCCTATATTGCCACGCTGACCGGCTGGGATCTGCCGGCTATTCCCCTTCGGTAGCCTGTCCCTGCTCTTCTTTGATCAGCGTCGTGCGCTCTACCGGCAGGGAGAAAGCGATTCCCTGTCCTTCCGTAGGGAGTCCGGAATTCTTGTAAACGGCTTTCAGGACCGTATCCTTGATGCCGGCCGAGACCAGAATGAGGACGATTTCCTTGTCGGGCTGGATGGTGATGTTGAAAAACTCCTCTGCCTCCGGGTTGGCGGATCCGCGGCCGCGTACGATGGTTCCGCCACGGGCGCCGGCGGCACGGGCCGCCTCCATCACATTCTGTGAAAAACCTGCATTGACAATACAGACGATGAGTTCGAATGAATGCTTGGACATATTATGCTTCCTCCTTGACTCGCTTGTCGTTACTTAAAAAACCATAGGCCAGGGTGCCGATGATGCTGGTAAGCCGTACCGTGAAAGCCACGCCCTTGTAGTCTCCGCCTTTTTTGAATGTTTCGTCCAGTACGCCGATGAGGCTTCCGGCCTGATCGGAGCGGACGATGCTCATCAGCAGGGATTTGGGACGCTCCTCCAGTCCCAGATAGTTCAGGAGGAGATGGGTTGTTCCCTTGGCCGGGACCGAGAACTGAAGATTGGCCTGATGGGACTGAATGACACTGGAATAATAGGCAACCTTGTTATTGTGAACAATCGCAAGAAGCATTTCCAGCTTGACGGGGGCTATATTCTTTTTCTCTTCCATAGGGGGCTTACTCAAAATAGATGATTTGATCATCGGCCGCAGCCAGGATGCGTCTCATAGCGGCGTTGTCACGATGCCGCACGGTCATCACAGACTTGAAGCCAAGGCTCTGGATGGTAATGAGCGGAGTCATTGCCACCATCGCCACCACGCCGAAGGCAAAGTCCAACACGGCCGATTCGCCCTGCATCGAAACACAGGCACCCACCACCAGGGGAAGGATGAAACTGGACGTGAGCGGACCGCTGGCCACGCCGCCGGAGTCGAAAGCGATGGCCGTATAGAGTTTGGGCACAAAGAAGGACAGGCCCAGGGAGAGCAGATAGCCGGGAACCAGGTAATAAAGGACCGAAAAGCCAAAATACACACGGATAACGGAGAGGCCGATGGAAAGGCCTACGCCCAGGGAAAGGGCCGTCATCATCTGGGAACGGGACACCTCTCCGCCGGTAATCTCATTCACCTGTGCATTGAGCACATGGACGGCCGGCTCGGCCAGCA
>ONOH01000015.1 GCA_900319405.1 uncultured Bacteroidales bacterium
TCCCCCAGTTGCTCACATTGTTCTTGACAAAGACCTTGTTGTAATGGAAGCCGTGGGCCGATGCCAGTTCCTCCAGCCGTACGGGAAGGGTCGCCTTGGCCCGCTCTCGCAACGCCTCCACCTCCGGCGTGACGGCGGCTTTTCTCCGGGGTCTTCTTCTGAAAAGGACAAAGCGTCCCGTGAAAGGATTGAACAGAATCTTAGTCATCATCCTCATCCGGCAGCACAATCTGCTTGTACTGGTTCTTGCGCTTGAGCCAGCGTTCCCTGGCATACTGCTGCATGTCGGTGACGGTGTCGTTCTCATCTATGATTTCCATCCCCAGGATGGTTTCCATGATGTCCTCGAGCGTCACGATGCCTTGGAAACAACCATAATCGTCAATGATGCAGGCAATCTGGTCACGGGTCTTGAGAAGGCTTTCCCAGATGTCCGAAACCGTGGTCTCCTCGTGGAAGGCGGCAATCTTTCGCTTGATGGCGCGCAGACGCATGTCGAATTTGTCCTCGGCCAGATTTTCCAGCACGTCGTTGCGCATGATGTAGCCGGTGATGAATTCCGGAGACTCCGCATAAACGGGGATGCGGGAATTATGGGAAAGCTCTTCCTGGCGGTAGAACTGCTTGAGGGTCATTCCTTCCGAGGCGATGTTGGCCACCACGCGCGGAGTCATAATCTCGTAGGCCTTGATGTCGTCCAGTTTGATGATGTTCTGGATTACCTTGTTCTCGCTGTTGTCCAGCACGCCTTCCTCTTCTCCGATATTGGCCATGGCCGATACTTCCTCGCGGGAAATGGCGAGGTCCGGTTCCTCACCCGAGATGCTGTCGTGCAGTTTTTCGATGACCCAGACGACAGGGAAGAGCAGGAAAACCAAAAACTGCATTATTTTGGCAAGCCAGAGGAAACTTTTCCAGTGGGAAGTGCCGATGCTTTTGGGGACAATTTCCGCAAAGACCAGGATGAGGATGGTCATCAGTGCACTGATGATTCCGAACCAGTGGTCTCCGCTGAGGAGCGTTGCCTGATGGCCCACCGCAGCGGCGCCCAGGGTGTTGGCAATGGTATTGAGCGACAGAATGGCGGACAGGGGACGGTCCGGATCCTGTTTCATTTTGGCAAACAGGGCAGCGTTCTTGTCTCCCTCGTCCTCTTTCATTCCGATATAGGAAATGGGTGTTGACATCAGAACCGACTCCAAAAGCGAGCACAGGAAGGAAATTCCTATGGTCAGGAGAAGGTAAAAAACAAGCAGCGTCATACAAAACGTTCAATAATCCTGCGAATTTACGCATTTTTCCGTATATAGCCAATAAAACCTCCTTTGGATAGGGCAAGATTATTTCCTATATTTGTACAATATAAGCTTTCGGTCATGAAAAAGAAACGGATCATATTGTTTTTCTCTATCCTGCTCCTCGCCCTTCCCGTCCGGGCGGTATTCAAAGAGGACAACCTGAACCAGACTTTGTCCGTTCTCCTGATGGAACTCAAGGAGACTTATGCCGGACTCCTCCGTTTCAGCGGCAGCGCAGAGAAACGGATTCAGGACCAGCACCAGCGGCTGGTAGAGCTTGTTGACGAATGCAACGAACTCTCGGTCATGCTGTATTCACAGGCTTCGGAGAACACCTTCGACCTGACGTTCGCCCTCAGTGAAGTCACCAGCCAATATGAACAGTTCAAGAGCGAGAGCACGCCCTATGCCGAGGTGACGGCCGCCCTCAAGACGGAAATGGAGCGGTACAACCGCCTGGTGCTTACATTACGGAAAATTCCGCCGGAGCGCACGGCGGAAGAAATCAAACAGGACGATCAGATAGCCGTCGCCCTGGATTCGGCCTCCCTGTCCCTGTCCGACACCCTGGTCCATACGCCCAACTTTGCGAAAGATGAATTCAACATCGAAATGGACGAGGCCACCGTCCAGGTGCGGGACAGCTGCCTGTATGTGGCCGAACAGATTGTGGCCTACTTCTGGCTTCAGCTGCAGCAGATCCAGAAGGACAACGAGTATTATGAGCAGACGGATGAACTTCTCCGCAGTGCCTACGACTATGCACAGGAAAAATATGCCACGGTGCAGCAGCGCCTCTTCGTGCAGGGACAGGGCAATTATTTCAAAACCCTGAAACGACTGCCCCAACGCATCGCAAAGGCCCGGGAAGACGTCCGGAGCCGATACAGTCTCCACCTGGGCCGCAGCAGGAATGTGGTCAGTTCCTGGAGGGGACCTGTTGTTTTCGTCTATTCCTTTATGCTGCTGCTGATCCTGCTGGTGGCAACCGTCGTGGCCACCCTCATCGTGAACAGGGGGCTGACAAAGGGAAGGCTGGGCCGCTCGGAATGGTTCATGGACCGCAAAGGGATGGCAATAGCCCTTTTGGGCGTATTCCTGTTCGGCGTGTTCCTGTTCATCAATTCCGTCAGCAACAGCAACACCTTCATCGTCCGTTCCTCCAAGATGATGGGAGAATTTGCCTGGCAGATCGCCGCCATCTTCACCTCGATGCTCATCCGTCTGGACAGAAGGCAGAACCGATGCACCCTGAAAGCCTATCTCCCGACGCTGATCCTGGCCTTTCTGATCATTTATCTCCGTATCATCTTCATTCCCAACAGCGTGATCCGTCTTGTTTTCCCGGCTATGCTGCTGATCTTTACCGTATGGCAATTCTGGGTCAACGTGAAGATGTTCTCCGGAGTGGACCGCAGGGACCGGATCCTGCTCTGGGCCAGTGCGGCGGTCATGACGGTAGCCACCCTCATTTCCTGGGCCGGCGTAGTGATGGGCTCCCTGATGCTCCTGATAGCCTGGATGTTCCTCCTTTCGTTCCTGGAAAGCATTCTGGCTTTCGACGAACTGCTGGGCCGATACCACAACCGCTACATCAAGCAGCGCAAGAGCGAATATCGCATGAAGAATCCCATGATGCCGCTCTCTTTGACAAAAGGCGCCTATATTGAAGTCACGTGGCTGTATGACTTGCTGAAGACAAGCGTGATTCCGCTCCTGATTATCTGGTCCTTCCCGGCAGCCATCTTCATGGCCTGCAAGGTGTTCAATTTCACTAAGGTGGCCGAGGGTATTTTCTACAGCCCGTTCATCCAGATTTCCAACGAAAGCAAAGACGGCTTCCACCTGTCCCTGTTCATGATTATTCTGATCGCGGGCCTGTTTTACCTGTTCCGCTACCTTGTCTATGCGACCAAGGCATTCTATCGTAGCTGGAAAACGCAGGCGGCCATCCGAAAGCTGGGGGAAAATGTGGTGTTCAAGGAAACGGACATCAATTTCAACCTGGCCGACAATGTCTTCACCCTGCTGCTTTGGGGGATCTACATCCTCATCGTATTCCTTATGCTCAGGATTCCTGCTTCCGGTCTGGCGCTGGTTTCCACGGGGCTGGCCACCGGTATCGGCTTTGCCATGAAGGATATCCTGAACAATTTCTTCTATGGTATTCAGTTGATGGGGGGCCGTGTCCGTGTAGGGGATACGGTGGAATGCGACGGCATCCGGGGCACCGTAGTGGGTCTGAGTTACCAGACCACCAAACTGGAAGCCTTCGACGGTTCCATCCTGTTCTTCACCAACTCGGCCCTGTTCAGCAAGAATTTCAAGAACCTTACCCGCAACAATGTCTATCAGATTATCACCCTGGATGTGGGAGTCAAGTACGGAACGGATATTGAAAAGGCCCGCCGGGTTATCCTGGACGCCCTGGCCCCGCTGATGGTCAAGGACAAATACGGCAGAGATGTCGTGGACAAGCGCCAGGGAGTGATGGTGCGGCTGCTGGATTTCGGAGACAGTTCGGTGAACCTGCAGGTGAGGATGAGTATCACGGTGGACAGTTTCGGCGCTTTCCAGGCCCGCGCCCGTGAAGCCATATACAATGCCTTCAATGCCAATGGAATCGAGATTCCCTTCCCGCAGCAGGATATCTACATCAAGGAAGCACCTAAAGATTGACGGCTTCCAGAAGCATTTCGAACAGACGGGGCTTGCCATAGAGGTCAAGCTCCGTTTCTTTTATCCAGGTGTAGCCTTCCGGCAGGGCAGGACGTCTGGAAGGCTCCCAAAGATAGAAATCGGCCAGGAGCGTGCGATGCGTAAGCTGATGCCTGACGGCGGCCTTCAGGAGGACAGGAGAGGCTTCGCTGCGCTCAGAATGGCAGGAAACGAGGGGTTCGTAGAGGCCCTGCCAGATATCTCCCGCTCCGCGGCGGCGGATGGCCGTCTCACCGTCAAAGCGTACATAGATATAGTCCAGATGCCTTTCCTGGGGTTTTACGGAGGGTTTTTTGACTGGGAGAAGAACAGTTCTTCCCGTCTGGAAGGCTTTGCAGGATGACTGCAGTGGACAACTGAGGCAGTCAGGATTCTTCGGGGTACACTGAAGGGCCCCGAAATCCATCATTCCCTGGTTGAAGGCCGATGCCTCCTTTTCCGGCAAGAGCCTTTGGGCCAGGAGCGTGAATTCTTTTTTGGCCTCCGAAGTCCCCACCGGCGTCGCAATCCCGAAATAACGGGCCAGGACGCGGTACACGTTGCCGTCCACCACGGCTGCGGGGATTCCAAAACAGATGGAGCCGATGGCGGCGGCCGTATAATCTCCAACCCCCTTCAATGAACGGATTCCTTCCAGCGTGTCCGGAAAGGCGCCCAGGGCGATGATCTGCCGGGCCGCAGCATGCAGGTTGCGGGCGCGGGAATAATAGCCCAGGCCCTCCCATAGGCGCAGGACCTCGTCCTCGGACGCGTCGGCCAGGGAGCGGACGGTGGGGAAGCGCTCCATAAAGCGCTGCCAGTAGGCCGTTCCCTGTGCTATCCGTGTCTGCTGCAGGATGATTTCGCTGAGCCAGACCGCGTACGGATCTGTTGTGCACCGCCAGGGAAGGTCCCGGCCGTTTTCGGCATACCAGGCCAGAATCCTTTGTGAAAAGTCGTTCATCGGCACAAAAATACTTATTTTTTGCGTATTTTTGCGCTATGGAAAACAGAGAAGACTTCACCCAGGTGCTGGAACTGGCTTCGGAAGCCGGACATATCCTTCTGGAAAACGGTGCCGAGATAGCCCGCGTAGAAGATATAATGGCCAGGATATGTACCCATTACGGGGTGGATTCCAAGAATTTTTTCATCCTCTCCAACGGCATCTTCACCTCCGGGAAAGCCGGGAAGGTGCAAAAGGCCGGCGGCCAGGCCTCTACCTATGCCAATGTGGATTTTATTCCCATACGCGGGTCCCAGCTGAACAAGGTAACTGCCGTGAACCGGCTCAGTTACGAGATTTCCCAGGGAAATTATACCGTGCAGCAGGCCCGGGAACGCCTGAGGGAAATCAAGAATCTTCCGAAGAAACCCGGCTGGCTCCAGATGCTGGCTTCCGGAATTTCCTCCGGCGGCTTTGCCATCATCTTCGGCGGCGCCTGGTCCGACTGCCTGGCGGCCACGCTGGCGGGGTTGTTGTTGTACGTTTTCATCCTCTATGTGAGCAACCGTTATCTCTCCAAGATTGTGGGCTCCATCTGCAACGCCCTGGTGGTGATGCTCCTCAGTATCACTTTCTGGCGTCTGGGACTGGGAGAGAGCCTCAGCAATATCATCGTGGGAGCCATTATGCCGCTGGTGCCCGGAGTCGCCTTTACCAATGGCGTAAGGGACCTGGCAAATTCTGATCACCTGGCCGGCTTGACCCGCCTTACTGATGCTCTGCTGGGCTTTTTCTGCATCGCCCTGGGGGTTTCTGTGGCCTTTATGCTGGACGGATGGATTTTTAACGGACTTATCGATTTGCCGGGCGTTAGCCTTAGTCCGGAGACTTCAGCTTATTTCTGGCAGGCGCTGGGTGCTTTCGGCGGCACCTGGGGCTTTGCCGTATTATATACTGTGGACAGGGAACAGTATCTGGTTTCCGGTTTTGTGGGCATTATGGGATGGATGGTATATCTGCTGGCCCTGCGTATCGGGCAGTTTTCGGCTCCCATTTCCACCCTTTTTGCCGCCGTTATGGTTTGCCTGCTGTCCCGCTTTTCCGCTGTTCCCACGCGCTGTCCGGCCCAGATTTTCATCATCTGCGGCATTTTTCCGCTGGTGCCCGGTGCCGGTCTGTTCTGGTTCTCCTACTATCTGACGGCAGGGGAACTGGACCTTTCGTCCCATTACGGTTTTATGGCCGTCAAGGTGGCTATTGCCAATGTTCTGGGCATTATCCTGGCGATGGAACTGCCTCAGCGCTGGTTTTCCGGACGGCGCAAGATTGCGCATTAGAGATTCTTCGCTTCGCTCAGAATGAGAGGAGGGCTGCGTAAACGCGCTGGACGGGGAACCCCACTACGTTGAAGTAGGAACCCTCGATGCGGGTAATGCCAATATGGCCGATCCACTCCTGGATGGCGTATGCGCCCGCCTTGTCAAAAGGCTTGTACGTATCTATGTAATAGGCGATTTCCTCTTCCGTGAGAGGCTTGAACCATACCCGTGTGGTAACGTCGAAGCTTTCTTCCTTGTGGCAATCGCGCAGCGTGACGGCCGTTGTTACGTGGTGTTCCCTTCCGGAAAGGTCCCGGAGCATCCTTGCAGCGTCTTCCCGATCCCTGGGCTTTCCCAGGATTTCGCCAGGACGTCCTTCCAGAGGAGGAAGGATAACCATTGTGTCGGCCGTAATCAGAATCTCATCACCTGCAAGGGGGCGGTGAAAGCCGTGGGATTTACCGACAGACATGAGTCGGGGAACTTGGTCATAGGGAACGTCTTCTCCGAAGTGTTCCTCGAAGTTATTGCGCGTATCGACTTCAAAATCAATGTCTAATCCTTTTAATAATTCCCGTCTTCTGGGGGAGTTGCTTCCCAGGATGACATGCTTTCCCCGAAGGTCCATAAACTAAAATCTTTTCTTGTACAAAGCGGGGTCGAAAATCCACTTTCCCTGTTCGCGCAATGTGGCTTCAATACACTCTCGCAGGCAACCCTTGCCGCCCGGCCGGGAAGATATCCAATCGGCCACCTCCTTTACCTCATCCACGGCATCCGAAGGACATACGGCGCAGCCGCAGGCTTTCAGGACATCCATGTCCGGAACGTCGTCTCCGAAGTACATCACCTCGGAAGGGGACAGTGCATAGCGCTCGCAAAAGAGGCCGAACTGTTCCCGCTTGTCCCGGCAGTGCAGAAAGACATCCTCCGGCTTTACACCGCTGGTAACCATGCGTTTACGGATGCTATCGGAACTGCCGCCGGTGATGACGGCCACCGGATAGCCATGCATGACCGCCATCCGGATGGCGAAGCCGTCTTTGGCATCGTACGTGCGGAGAAGGTCTCCGTCACTGCTACAGAAAACGCCACCGTCGGTGGCGACACCGTCAATGTCAAAAGCAAACGCCCTGATGCTTTTCAGCTTCACGATTTGCTTCCTCCTCCCAAGGGGCCGAAATCGGCCAGGTTGAACGTACCGCCCTGCTGAGGGCCCTTTCCGCCGAGGTCGATTACGCCAAACTGGGCCTCGTACTTGGAAATGTTGTCGAACAGGGCGTTCATCAGGCGTTTGGCGTGCTCCGGCGTCATAATGATGCGGTTGCCGATCTCCGGCTTGGCCAGCCCGGGCAGGGTAGTGGCAAAGTCAATGATAAACTCGCTACGGGAGTGGGATATGATGGCCAGATTGGAGTAAGAACCTTTTGCAATTTCAGGCTTAAGTTCCAGTTGAATCTGGTTTTGGCTTTTGGGAGTATTGTTATCCATAGAATAATGCGTTTGATTGTACAAAGTTACAAAAAATAATGCCATATTTACTACTCAATCCAAACAACAATGAAAAAAAACGTATCATTTATAACGCTCCTGAGGCGCTTCCCGTCATGCTGTAACCGGAAGGAGCCCTGCTCAACCTGAGCAACTATAGCGGCAACAACACGCCCGGCTCCATTGTCCTTAGTTAAACTTTATTTATCGGCATAAATTTAGTATTTTTGTGGTTGCTAACCTTGGTGCAGGAAACTATGCTGCAAATCTAAGGTGTTAAAGAAGTTATTATGCGTAAGATTGTACTATTCACTTTGCCGGCAGCGATAGTGCTTGGCTGCGCGCAGCGGGTATTTACACCGGCGGAAAGGGCCCTGATCATGGAATCGGATTCCCTGATGTATGTGACCACCATGGATGTGGCGGCAGACAGCGTCATTCTGCGTACTCCCAGCGTGGATTTAACCGCTAAGGAACTGGAGAGTGAGGAACTTAAGGTCCTCCTTGATAAAATGCTTTATACCGTGCAGCATCCCACCCAGGATGGGGTGGGCATTGCCGCGCCGCAGGTGGGCCTGAACAAGCGCATTGTGTGTGTGCAGCGCTTCGACAAGGCCGATGAACCCTTTGAATGCTACCTGAATGCGCACATTGACAGCCTGGGCGGGGAAGTAGCCGTGGGCCCGGAAGGCTGTCTCTCCATTCCCGGAAAACGCGGGCTGGTTCCGCGGCATACCAAGGTGCAAATCCGCTATGTGGCCCCGGGTAGCAGCGAGGAGCGCACGGAGGAGGTGGAAGGTTTTACGGCCGTCATTTTCCAGCACGAGATAGACCACCTGGACGGGGTTTTGTACACGGACAGGGCGGATTCGGTGTTTGTGGCCCCCAGGTAATTGCCCATTTCCGGAAAAAATAGTACATTTGTAGGATTAAAGAAGAAGTTATGAAAGAATTAGCCGCCAAATATAGTGCCGCCCAGGTAGAGGATAAATGGTATCAATACTGGCTGGACCACCGGTTTTTCCACAGCGAACCCAATGAAAAAGAGCCGTACACCATCGTGATTCCGCCGCCCAACGTGACCGGGATCCTGCACATGGGACACGTCCTTAACAATACCCTGAACGATGTCCTTATCCGCAAAGCCCGTATGGACGGCAAAAACGCCTGCTGGGTACCCGGAACGGACCACGCTTCCATTGCCACGGAAAGCAAGGTGGTGGCCAAGCTCAAGGCAATGGGCATTTCCAAGGAGGATATCGGCCGCGAGGAATTCCTCAAGCACGCCTGGCAGTGGAAAGAAGAGCACGGCGGCATTATCCTGCAGCAACTCAAAAAACTGGGCTGCTCCTGCGATTGGGACCGCACCCGCTTCACGATGGAACCCGCGTTGAGCGAGGCCGTTATCAACACCTTCGTGTATTTTTACAAGAAAGGATGGATATACAAAGGTGTGCGAATGGTGAACTGGGATCCGGAAGCGCTCACTGCCGTGAGTGATGACGAGGTTATCCACAAGGACACAAAGAGCCATTTCTACCACCTCAGGTACTTCATCTCTGATGGAAAGGGCAAGCCTACCGACAAATACCTGACCATCGCCACCACCCGTCCGGAAACCATCATGGCCGACGCCGCCATCTGCGTGAATCCCAAGGACGAGCGTCACTTCTGGCTCAAGGGCAAGAAGGTGCTTATTCCGCTCATCAACCGCGAAATTCCCGTGATTGAGGACGATTACGTGGAAATGGACTTCGGGACCGGCTGCCTCAAGGTTACGCCGGCTCACGATGTGCACGATTACGAGATTGGCCTGCGCCACAACCTGCCCGTGCTGGAAATCATAGACGACCATGGCAAACTGAACGAAAAGGCGGAGATTCTCATCGGAGAAGACCGCTTCGTGGCCCGCAAGAAGATTGTAAAGATGCTGGAAGAAGCCGGCAACCTGGTCAAGACCGAAGAATACATCTCTCCGGTGGGTTATTCCGAGCGTACCGACGCTGTCATCGAGCCCAAACTCAGCGCCCAGTGGTTCCTCAAGATGGACACTCTGGCCAAGATGGCCCTGGAAACCGTGGAGAGCGGCCGCACGCAGTTCATTCCGGAGAAATATGTGAATACCTACCGTCACTGGATGGAGAACGCCCGCGACTGGTGCATCTCCCGTCAGCTGTGGTGGGGCCAGAGGATTCCAGCCTATTACCTCCCGGACGGCACCTACGTGGTAGAGGCTTCGGCTGAAGCGGCACTGAAGGCTGCCCAAGCTATCAATCCTTCTATCAAGATGGAAGATATCCATCAGGATGAGGACGTGCTGGACACCTGGTTCAGCTCCTGGCTCTGGCCCATTTCCGTGTTCGACCCCCAGAAGCCCGGCCATCCGGACCACAAGCCCAACAAGGACCTTGCCTACTATTATCCCACCAACGACCTGGTGACCGGTCCGGACATCATCTTCTGCTGGGTGGCCCGCATGATTATGGCCGGCGAGGAGTTCATGGGCAAGGAACCCTTCTCCAATGTGTATTTTACCGGCATCGTACGGGATAAAATCGGCCGTAAGATGTCCAAGACCCTGGGCAACAGTCCCAACCCGCTGGATCTCATCAGCACCTACGGGGCTGATGCCGTGCGTATCGGTATGCTTCTGTGTTCCAGCGCCGGAAACGACATCTTCTACGATGAGGCCCAGATCAAGCAGGGCGCAGCCTTCTGCAACAAAATCTGGAACAGCTATCGTCTGGTCAAAGGATTCAGCGTGGATGAAAGCCTGCCGCAGAGCCCTGTGGCCGCATCGGCCATCCGCTGGTTCAGCGCAAAGCTCTCCGAAACGGTGGCCCTCGTCGAAGACCATTACAGCAAATTCCGCATCTCGGATGCCTTGATGTCCATTTACAAGCTATTCTGGGATGATTACTGCTCCTGGTACCTGGAGGCTATCAAGCCCGCTTACGGCCAGCCCATCGACAAGGATACCTATGAAATGACGCTCGCTTATTTCGAAGCCCTTCTCAAGCTGATTCATCCGGTGATGCCTTTCATCACGGAAGAACTCTGGCAGGATATCGCTCCCCGAAAGGAAGGGGAGACCATTATGTATGCCGCTACGCCCAAGGCCGCTACATATGATGCTGCGGTGCTGGAGCACTTCGCCCTTGCAATGGAAGCTGTCAACGGCGTCCGCGGTGTGCGCAGCCAGCGCAATATCGGCCCCAAAGAGCCCCTGCCCCTTCTTGTCAAGGCGACGGAATTCCCCTGTGTTCCGCTCATCGAGAAGATGGCCGGCGTCACGGTGGAACTCACGAAGGATTTTGCGGAGGCACAGGGAGTCGGGTTCCTCATTCGTACCACGGAACTCTTTGTCAAACTGGAAGGAATGGTGAACACGGCCGAGGAACTGGCCAAGGCCGAAAAGGAACTGGAACATCAGCAGAAATTCCTGCAGGGGGTGCGTGCAAAGCTCTCCAATGAGCGTTTCGTGGCCAATGCCCCCGCCGCCGTCATCGAAAACGAGCGCAAGAAAGAGGCCGATTCGCTTTCCAGAATAGAGAGCCTTGAAGCCAAAATCAAACAGCTCAAAAACAGCTAAGCCTATGGCCGTTTTCAAGTCCACCTTCCCGGTCCGCTATTATGAAACCGACCAGATGGCCGTGGTGCATCACTCGAATTACATCCGTTATTTCGAGATTGCCCGGGACGAGATGATGGTCCGGCTGGGCTTTCCCATCGAGCGCTGCGAAAAGGAACTGGGCGTCCAGGTCCCCATCGTGTCTGTGGAGTGCCATTTCAGGCATCCCGCGAGGATGGGGGATATCCTTACCGCTACGGCCGAGGTGAACAGCGTTCCGTTGGCCAAGATGGTCATCAAGCAGGCTGTATACAACCAGGAAGGTGTCCTGTGTGCCGAAGGAACGGTTACGCTGGGTTTCCTGAACAGTTCCACTTTCCGCCCCGTCCGCTGTCCGGAACCGGTGGCCGCCTTATTTGAAAAACACATAAACAACTGATATTATGACTACTTATCCGCTCATTATCATGATTGGCACCTGGGAGATTATCGCTCTCGTGGCCATTATCCTTCTCCTTTTCGGAGGAAAGAAGATTCCCGAACTGATGCAGGGACTCGGCAAAGGTGTCAAGAGTTTCAAGAAGGGAATGAACGAGGTGGAAGAAGAAATCAAGTCCGTGGAAACGGATCTTAAAAAAGAAGAAAAGTAGCGTGGCGCAGAAGGACAACGAAATGTCCTTCTGGGACCACTTGGAGGCGCTGAGGGGAACCTTGTTCCGCTCGGTGCTTGCCGTGGGCCTTTTGTCCGTCGTTTTCCTCTGCATTCCGAAAGAACTGTTCAAAGTGGTCCTCTGGCCCACGCAGCAGGATTTCATCCTGTACAGTTCCCTGGGGCTGCCCTTCGGAATGTCCTTGATCAATGTGGACATATCGGCCCAGTTTTTTGTCCATCTGAAGGTTTCCATCCTGTGCGGCCTGGTGCTGGCTTTCCCGTACATTGTGTACGAAATCTGGAAATTCATCGCACCGGCCCTCTATGAGCACGAAAAGGGCGCGGTCCGCGGCGGATTTCTCCTGTCGTCCGGCCTGTTCTACCTGGGGGTCGCCGTAGGGTATTTCGTGGTGCTTCCGGTGTGCCTGATGTTCTTTATGAACTACAGCGTGAGCGACGCCATCGCCAACACCATCACCCTTGGCTCCTATATGTCCCTTTTCGTATCGATGGTTTTTCTCATCGGCCTTTTGTTCGAGTTTCCCACCGTCATCCTGGTGCTCTCCACAATGGGTGTAGTGACGCGGAAACACCTCCGGGGATACAGGAAACACGCCATCGTGGCGGTTCTTCTGCTGGCTGCCCTGATCACGCCCAGTGATCCTTTCTCGATGTTCGTGCTGGCCATTCCGCTGTACGGGCTCTACGAGTTTTCCATCCTGATCTGCAAGAAGGAGCAGGTATGATTTCCATCAACAACGTCACCGTCTCCTTCGGCAGCTGGAACCTCCTGGACTGCATCAATTTCCACATCGGCGAGAATGACAGAATCGGCCTGGTGGGGAAGAACGGTGCGGGGAAATCCACGCTGATGAAGTTGATCACCGGAGAGCAGTCTCCTTCCGGCGGCAGCATCGACAAACCTGCGGATTTGAAGATTGGCTACCTGCCCCAGATTATGGAGCACCACCGCGGTCATTCGGTGATGGAAGAGGCCCTCTCGGTCTTTCATTATATCCACGAGATGGAGGAGGAACTCGCGCGTATCACCGTGCAACTGGCCGAAAGAACGGATTATGAGTCCCGTGAATATGCGGATCTCATCGAGCGGATGAACGAAATCAACGATTCGCTTGCCCTGGAAGGCGGCTTGTCACCTCGTGCGCAGGCACAGAAGGTGCTCTTTGGCCTGGGATTCAAGGAGGATGAACTGGACCGGCTCACCGAAACATTCAGCCAGGGCTGGAATATGCGCATAGAACTGGCCAAAATCCTTCTTTCACAGCCGGATGTGCTCCTGCTGGACGAGCCCACCAACCATTTGGACATCGAGTCTATAGAATGGTTTGAAGATTACCTGAAAGCTTTCCGGGGCGCTGTCCTGCTGGTATCGCACGACCGCACGTTCCTGGACAATGTCACTTCGAGAACGGTAGAGATTCTCCTGGGGCACGTGAACGATTACAAAGTGCCCTACAGCCAGTATGTCGTCCTTCGGGCAGAACGACTTGCCCAGCAGACGGCTGCCTTCCAGAACCAGCAGCGGATGATTGAGAAAACGGAGGATTTCATCAACCGTTTCCGCTACAAGCCCACCAAGAGCAATCAGGTTCAATCCCGGATCAAAGCTCTGGAGAAACTGGACCGCATAGAGATAGACGAAACCGATCATTCCGCCATTTCGCTCCGTTTTCCTCCGGCACAGCGCTCCGGAGATGTCGTATTCAAGGGCACCGACCTGATGGTGGGTTATCCGCAGAAAGTGGTCTTCCGGGATGCGCAGATAGAAATCAAACGAGGGGAGAAGGTGGCGCTGATAGGCCGGAACGGAGAGGGGAAAACCACGCTTATGCGCGTGATTATGAGGGAATTGGACCCCATAGAAGGGGAGGCTCGGGTGGGACACAACGTCCGCATCGGCTACTTTGCCCAGAACCAGGAGGATATCCTGGACCCTTCGCAGACCGTATTCGGCACGCTGGACAGTATAGCCGTAGGAGATATCCGAACCCGGCTCAGGGACCTTCTGGGGGCTTTTCTATTCAAGGGAGAGGATATCGACAAGAAGGTTTCCGTCCTCAGCGGCGGGGAGCGGGCCCGGCTGGGAATGGCCAAACTGATGCTTTCTCCCTATAATGTGCTGGCACTGGACGAACCCACAAACCATATGGACATCCGCTCCAAGGATATATTGAAACAGGCCCTTAAGTCTTTTGACGGCACACTAATTGTTGTTTCGCACGACCGGGACTTCCTGGACGGACTGGTGGACAAACTGTATGAATTCCGGGAAGGCCGGGTAATGGAACATCTGGGCAGCGTGCAGGATTTCCTCCGGAAACGGAAACTGGAGACCCTGCAGGAACTGGAAAGGCGTTTCCCCGGGACGGAAGAAAAACTTGCCAGCGAAGAAAAGTCCCGGCAAGCGAAGAACTATCAGCAGCAGAAGAGCCTGAATAAGGAGCAGCGGAAGCTGCAGAACTGCATCTCTTTCCTGGAAAAGGAAATCGCCCGGGTAGAGAATCGGATGGGGGAGATAGAGAAGATGCTCGCCCAGCCCGGAGAAAAAGATGACGTGATGGAACTTACCAGGGAGTATTTGGAATTCAAACGGGCACTGGACGCCCATACGGAAGAATGGACCTCCCTGATGGAACAGCTTGAAAACTAAATTATTACAGAAATATGAAAGCATTCGTTAACAAGGTCTTATGGTTTACGCTCGGCGTTGTTTGCCTTCTTGCCCTTCCGGCCCGTGCCCAGACGACGGCCGGCACGGAAGAAAAAAACCTCCCGGTAGGAGAATTCACCTCCCTCTCAGTCTCGGACGATTTTGAAGTGTCCCTGGTCAAGGGAAGACACGGAGTAAAGATCACCTCTGAGAAGGAACTGATTCCGTACATTCAGGTCTATGTCCGCTCCAAGACACTCTTCATTACCTATGACGAGAAATCGGTCCCCAAGGACATCAAGAAACTGTTCAAAGGCCGTGGCGCCTCCGATCCCGTCTTCCGTGCCGTAGTGCAGATGCCGGAGGTGGGGGGCATAAGCCTTTCCAACAATGCCGCGTTGTCGTCGGCCGAGGATTTCAACGGAAGCAGTTTCGAACTCAATCTGGCCGACAAGGCCCAGGTCAAAAGCCTGTCGGTGCGCGCGAACAGTGCATCCCTGAATTTGAAGAAAAACGCCCAGGCTTCCCTGAATCTGGAGACGGAGAACCGACTGGAAATCAACACCGAAGGAAATGCCGGTCTCAAATTGAGCGGAAAAGCTGGCGAGCTGGCGCTGAATGCCGCAGGTTCTTCCGATGTAACGCTGGCGGCCGATACGAAGTCTTCTACCGTTACTACCTCCGGATCGGCCGGCGTGAGCCTTTCCCAGAAGACCGACGTAATAACGCTCAATGTTGGCGGTTCCTCCAAACTGAACCTATCCGGACAGGCCGAAAGCCTGCAAATCCGCGGTGAAAGAAACGCCCAGGTGGAAGCCAACGCTTTCAACGTGGAGAAGTGCGAGGCCAGTATGAGCGGTTCTTCCCGCATCAACATCAGCATCTCCGAATCCCTGGAGGCCTCCCTGGTAGGCGGCAGCGCCCTTTACTATACAGGCACTCCCGCCATCAAGATAGGAAAAGTCATCAAATCCACCCTGGCTCCTTACGGTTCTTCGTCCAAATTGTAAGATGTACGATTCCCACGTAGATACTCCCTCGCAGCTGATGCGACTGAGAAATATCGGCATCGACAATCCTTATGCGCACGTCGATTTCCCCAAGCTCAGGCGCGGGGGAATCGACGGCTCTTTCTTTGCCCTTTACACCCCGGCACAGATGGCTCCGGATGCGGCTACGAGATATGCCTTGCAGATGATTTCAGCCGTTTACGATGCCGTGGATGAGAATCCCGACTATGCCGCCCTGGCATTTTCTCCTTCCGAAGCCGCCCGTAACAAGTCCGAAGGACTCATCTCCGTCTTTATGGGGATGGAGAACGCTTCGCCCATTCAGGAATCTCTTTCCCTGCTGCGTACTTTCTACCGCCTGGGCGTGAGTTACGTGACCCTTACCCATAATGGAGACAATGCGGTGGCTGACAGCGCTGCAGAAGGACGTAAATGGGGCGGTTTAAGCCCGTTTGGGAAACAGGTCGTGGCCGAAATGAACGCTCTGGGAATGATGATTGACCTCTCCCATGCCTCGGACAAGACCTTTTGGGACTGCATAGCGCTTTCTAAAGCTCCCGTTGTAGCTACCCACTCCTGTTGCCGCTCCCTCTGCGGGCATCGGCGCAATTTGACGGACGAGATGCTGCAGGCACTTGGGGAAAAAGACGGATATGTCGGCATCAATTTCTATCCAGCCTTCCTTTCGGACAGGTTTGCTGCTTCGGCAGAGGATGCGGCACTGATGGACGAAGCGGAGAGGGTAGAGGCCGCCTTTATCCTGGATCCCGCCAATCGGAAGAAAGCGGAAGCCTGGGAGCGGATGCAGGACAGGTTGAACGAAATCTGGAGACCCGGTGTGAAGGAAATCGTGGACCATATTGACCACGCCGTTCACTTGGCCGGACTGGAACACGTAGGAATCGGATCCGATTTTGACGGTATTCCGGTGACGCCCCGTGGCCTCGAAGATGCCTCAAAAATGGCCTGTCTTTGGAAGGAAATGAGACTGCGCGGATATCGTGAGAAAGAGATAGAACTCGTTTCCGGAGGCAATTTGATGGCTGTTTTTGACCGAGTTATAAAGTGTTCAGAATTAAATGGTTAGTGCTATTTTAGCGAAAAGTAACATAAATGTTATTCTAATTAACACTTATGTTTTTTATTCTGTGTATCAATATTTTAACTCATTTTGAAGGATCAGCCTCAAAAAATTGAGAGCAGAGGCTGAAAAGCGCTCAATATTGCGTTTTCGGTCATTTTTGTAACAGTAGCTGACCGTACGTGTTCCCGTCGGTCCGGCCACCCCAATCCATACAGTACCCACCGGATTCCGCTCATCACCGGCAGGGCCGGCGAGTCCGGTTGTGGAGACCGCATAGTCACTACCGGTTATTCGGCGGCATCCTTCCGCCATAGCGGCGGCCACTTCGGCGCTTACCACCCCAAAGCTTTCAATGGTTTTTGCAGGAACCCCCAGGACAGTTTCTTTTACGGAAATGGCATAAGAAGTCACTGACCCCAGAAAATAAGCCGAGGAGCCGGGAACGGATGTAATGAGATGGGCAATCTCTCCTCCGGTACAAGATTCGGCCGCAGAGAGGGTCTTACCAGCCTTTTTGAGCATTTCTCCTATGGCAGTCTCCAGGTTGGAATCCTTTTCGGAATACACCAGCGGCCCTAACAGTTCCTTGAGCCGGTCTATTTGGGTCTCCATTCTCTTCTGCTGATGCTCTGCTTCTCCTCCGTAAACGGAAAGTCGCAACCGGATACCGGTCAGGGGATTGGGAAGATAGGCCAGGTGCATATCGGCAGGAAGAGCGTCTTCCCAGGGCGCGATTTGTTCTGAAAGGGCCGATTCCGCAATCCCATATACCATTATATTGCGATGAAGGATGCTGCCCAGCGGCTGGTGCTTCCGGATGTCTTCCACCACTTCGGGAATGGCCCCGGCCGCTTCGTGAGGAACTCCGGGCAGGGCATAGAGCGTTCCACCGCCCCGGACATTCCTGAAAACCATAATAGGAGCTGTTCCAAGCTTGTTTACGATGACTTCCGCGGTATCCGGGACTTGTGCCTGTGCCAGATTGGAAGCAAGGATGTCGAGGCCCCGACTCTCCAGAATTCTGTGCACCATCTCCAACTGTCCGGGATGAACCACGTAGCCTTTGCTGCCGCTGATTTGGCCCAGGACTGCCTTGGTGATGTCGTCCTTCGTGGGACCCAGACCGCCTGTTGTAATGACCACAGCGTGCCTGGAAAGGGCATCAGAAATGACAGAAGCAATTTCTTCACGCGTGTCTCCTATGGAAACCATCCGTTTTACGTGAATACCGGCCTCCTCGAGGGCGAGGGCAAGCCGGGACGAATTAATATCAATGACCTGGCCGATAAGGATTTCATCGCCGATAGTACATACAAGGGCTTCTACCATACTTAAACTCGGATTTGATTCTCAATACGTTTTAGCATCTTGATGAGCCCCAGCGGCCGGAAATCCGTTTCTATGAGAGTGGCTCCGGCCTGTAATTCCTCCATTCCTTCTTCTGCCGTACGGGCAATGCCGATGACCGGCATCCTTCCCTGGCATTCTTTTACGGTCTGACGTACCTTCAGGGGTGAAGGTGCCACAATGCCGTCCAGTCCAGAAAGCCTGGCACAGGAAAGGAGAGGAGCGATCTCGTCGGGGGTATCTCCACGTGACAAACGCAGGAAAATAGGAGTGTAATGCTCGTAACAGAGCCTGAGATTGACAATTTCATCCAGGAGGAGGGTGATGTCGGAAAGGTCCGGGGAGGAGATTCCGGCATCGGTATCCGGGTCTATAATGATGAAATCTGCAAAATCATAGATCAGGGAAAAAGTGTGGACAATGTCGAAGTTCAGGTTTACGGCCAGCCGGGCCGTTTTGCGGAACTCCTGCAAATTGGATATCCATTCCAATACAGCCTCACGGGGAGGGGAAACCACCACAAAACCGGCCTTGTAGCACCTTTTAAAGAGGTTTTTAGCCGTGACAAGACTTCCAGTGATCCCCACAGGATTCGCGAATTTGATTCCTGCGAGCTCTACATTGAGCGAATTCTTGTTTCTGCAAAAGAAAAACATTACAAAAAAAGCTTTGTAATGCAAAAATAAGAAAATTATTCTTTCGTTCGGAATTCCTGGTAAGTATTGTCATCGTAAAAGACAAGAATACGGTCTATCCGACGGGGTTCAGCAGGGCTGGGAAGAGGAAAAAGTGCCAACTGATCGCTCTCAGAGCCATCTTCCGGCTTGTTTTCACGATACATACGTCCTCTTCCGGTCAGGAGCCAGTCCAGGTTCAGGGAAGGATAATGGAGTAAAAGGCTTTCCAGGAAGTCGTAACCGGGCTTGTTTCTTCCGGACAAGATATGGGAAACACTTGCACGAGCAACGGAGAGCGTATCGGCAAATTGGGTCTGCGTAAGGTTTTCTGCCTGCAAAAACTGCAAAAGTCGACGATTCATTTTTCTGACGATTATGGTTACAAATATAGTCAGCTTGTTTTGAAAATACAAATCTCAATTATGGGGGACAGGGGAGTCATAAGATAAAATAGCGGATAAATTGAAGTAAAGTATAACTTTATAAAAAATATATAGATAGCTGATTATCAATGTATAATATAAAATTTAGCAATAATAAACAAGGGTCCCGGAAGGCTTTAGAAAGTTATACGCTCCACCCTCGCAAGATAAACATATCGTAATACTTTAGCTAAAATAAGCAATCATTTGATTATAAGCCATCTATGTTACGAACAAAGCGCGCCATAAATAATACTTATATGATTTTAGCAGGCGATGCGGGTTGTTAGGGCCTCCTGGTCTTTTCGTTTACAAAAGTAACCAAACGCAAGGTGTTCCGGATTCAAATCTGTAAAACGATGATGGTGGATAAACTTGTATTTCGGCGAGAATTGAGTATTTCCGATAAATAGTGTACCTTTGCTTGAAATTTTGAAATCCTATGATACCAGAAATCCATATCGAAGACTATAAATACGCTCTGGAGGACGATAGAATAGCGAAATATCCCCTTCCGGAGAGGGATGCGTCCAAACTGCTGCTGTACCGGAATGGTATGGTGGAAGAGCATATCTTCCGGGAACTGCCTTCTCTCCTGCCGGAAAACGCCCTTATGGTCTTCAATGATACCAAAGTTGTTCCGGCCCGCCTTCATTTCCAGCGGGCAAGTGGAGCGCACATAGAAATATTCTGCCTGGAACCCGTGAATCCCGTTGAATACAACCTGGCATTTGCATCAACCGTGGAATCCACCTGGAAGTGTGTTATCGGCAATGCAAAAAAATGGAAACAGGATGTCTTGCAACTGTACAATCCCACTGAAGACAAGGACATCGAACGCCTTGGTCTGGAAGCGCATCTGATTCAAAGAGACGGCCAGACGGGCCTGGTGCGTTTTACCTGGAAGGACGCCTCTCCCTTCTCCCGCGTATTGGAATGTGCCGGTACTGTACCTATTCCGCCCTATCTGAACCGGGAATCGGAAGCCATTGACTCTGAGCGCTATCAGACCCTTTATGCTCATATCAGGGGTTCCGTCGCCGCTCCTACTGCCGGATTGCATTTTACACAGGCGGTCCTCGACGGCATCAAGGCCCGGGGAATCGAAACGGAAAGCATTTGCCTTCATGTCGGCGCCGGCACATTCCTTCCCGTCAAGAGCTCCCTTGTCAGCGAGCACCCTATGCACCGGGAACCCTTTGTCGTGTCCAAAAAGCTTTTGGAACGCCTGAAGGGCGGGGAAGGTCCGGTCATTGCCGTAGGCACCACTTCCGTACGCACGCTGGAATCCCTTTATTATATCGGCGTAAACTGCCTGGAGAACGGAAAACCGGCCGATGTGGAACAGTGGGCGCCCTATACCCGAGACTATTCCTACAGTACGGAAGAAGCCTTGGACGCGATTGCTCGTTATCTGGACCAGAACCGGCTAGAGAACCTGGTAGCCGGAACCCGCATCATCATCGTTCCCGGCTTCCGATTCCGCATCGTAAACCATCTGGTGACCAATTTCCACCAGCCGGAGAGCACGCTCATACTTCTGGTATCGGCCTTTGTGAATGGAGACTGGAGATGCATATATGATTATGCCCTTTTGCACGATTTCCGCTTCCTCAGTTACGGAGACAGTTCCCTTTTAGAAAGGGAATAGACGCTATGGAATACATTTTGCAGTTATTAACAGCCAAATAAGAACAACGATATGATGGATCTTACAGAATTCAGTGATATTGCTCCCTTCACCGACGAAGAGGCCGATGCTGCTCTAACGCGGCTGTCCAATCATCCCAATACCAAATGGGTTTCCAAGTTCATCTTCCCGGACAAGCCCGAAACTTTTCTGGGAGAAGTACTGCGCAACATCCATACGGTGGATCAGTTCCAGACCATGGTTATGGCCAAGGCCATTCAATGGGTGATTGACTCCAGTATGACTGATTTCACCTCTGAAGGAATCGAGAAACTGCAAGCCCTGGAAGGGAAATATATCGCTATGTCCAACCACCGGGATATCATCCTGGATCCGGCGCTGTTCCAGCTTTTGCTGCAGAAGCATCACCTTCCCGAAACCCAGATTTGCGTAGGAGACAATCTTCTCAAATTCAAGTCGGTAGAACTTCTGATTCGCTCCAACCGAATGATCAAAGTCATCCGCGGCATATCGGCCCGGGAACTGTACCTGTCCTCGCAGCTTCTTTCCCGCTACATCCGCGAAACGGTTACTTCCGGCACTTCTGCCGTTTGGATTGCGCAGCGGCAGGGACGCACCAAAGACGGTATGGACATCACCGAACAGGGGCTCCTGAAAATGCTGGATATGAGCGGGACCAAAGACTTTGTAGAGAATTTCAAGGAACTCAATATCGTTCCGATGAGCATCTCCTACGAATACGAGCCTTGCGACATCATGAAGGCAAGGGAGGTTCTCATCTCCCGTACGCAGAAGTATGTGAAAGGGGAGACAGAAGACCTGGAAAGCATTATGACCGGCATCCGCCAGCCCAAAGGACATGTTCACCTGACCATTGGGGACCCGCTCACGGAAGAGGAAATCCGCGAGGCGTCATTCTGTGACAAGAACGACCGCTACCAATCTATCCGCCACGCCGTGGACCGCAGGGTTATCAAAGGTTATAAACTATGGAAAACCAATTATATTGCCTACGACCTGGTCAATCAGACAGACAAGTATGCAGGACATTATACGGCCGAAGACATGGAAGCCTTCAAGGCCTATATGGCCCGTCAGTTTATGCGGGTCGAACCCAATCTGAACAGGAGGGAACTGATGGATATCTTCCTCCACATTTACGGCAATCCGGTTCTGGCCAAAGAGCAACTGTAACTACAGATTGACAATCAAATACGCCATATAGGCCGCCCAAAGGAGCAGGAACAGGCTTCCATCCAGGCGGTCTATTTGGTTTCTTTTGCCTATCCAGCAGGCAAATAGAAGGGCAAGGGAACTGGTCAGGAGGATTCCCAGGTCTATCATCAGGTTGATACCTTCGAAGGACAGGGGGTGGATAAGGGCCGAACCTCCCAGAATAAGGAGGATATTGAAGATATTGGAGCCGATGATGTTTCCCAGGGCCAACTGTCCTTTCTTTTTGACAGCGGCGGCTACACAGGTGGCCAACTCCGGCAGAGAAGTACCTCCGGCAAGGATGGTAATGGCGATGAATTTATCGCTGATGCCCAGTGAACGGGCAATGTAAGTGGCAGAATCGACGAAAAGGTTGCCGCCGAAAACCAGACCGCCCAGACCGCCGAGAATCATCAAGACCGCCAGCCACGGTTTAATCGGCTTGGAAGTTCCCTCTTCCGGGACCGGCTCCTGGTCTTTTTGACGGAAAGAAAGGACTATATACAGGATGAACAAGGCGACAAGAATAGCGCCATCCCAGAGGCTCAGGCCGTCAGTACCGATTCCGAAAAGGGTTCTTTCGAGTCCCAGTGCGATAAGAAGAATGGTAATCAGGATATTGACGGGGATATCTTTTTTCCGGTTGGAAGGGGTGATGGCGATGGGCAGCAGTACGGCGGTCAGGCCTAGGATCAACAGTGTATTGAAGATATTGGAGCCAATGACATTCCCGATGGAAATGTCTGCATTTCCCTGCACGGCTCCGATGAAACTGACCACCATTTCCGGGGCGGAGGTTCCCATTCCCACGATGGTAAGGCCGATGACAAATTCGCCGAGGCCGAATCTACGGGCGATGGAAGAAGCGCCTTCCACCAGATAATCGGCCCCGAAAACGACCAGGGCCAAGCCGACAATCAGCAATATGACCTGAACAAGCATAGCGTTCGATTGAAATGGACGACAAAGTTAGCATTTTTTAAAGATTATATCTATATTTGTTAAATACATCGAAACCCAAAAATGAGAGATCTTCCACTTGCCTTCGTTTTGTCCTGCCTGCTGGGGTGGCTGTGCCTGGCGGCATGTGAGCGTAGGCAAGAGTCGCGAAATGAAGACATTGACTTTGTAGTCAACGGACGTGTAGGAGATTCCGAACTTCACCCTTCGGCCGACATACAGACCCTTCGATTCGAGGTTTTCAGCAAAAACAAGTGGACCTGCTCCAAAGAAGGCTCCGAGGTGGACTGGCTCAGTTTTGAAATGGTGGAATCGGAGAAAAAAAACACGTGGAACATCTCTTTCACCCTGACTGAGAACACGGGAAACGCTCCCCGGACGGCTGTTTTTCTGTTTTCCAGTGCTTCTTTGACCCGAAGGGTAACCATCACCCAGTCGGTGGAAGATCCCATTTTCCGTACACACACCATCGGCGCTTATGGCGTTCCGGGAGGGGACATCGTCTTTGACCGGGAGCGCTTTCAATACAGCCGTCTCCTGTACGGCACCCAGTTTTTGTCCTTCCGGCTCTACGAGCCCTCCGCGGCGCGCGTCGTAAGCCTGAGCGGACTTTTCCGGCAGATGGAAGCCGGAATGCGGTTCCCGGTCTTGTATCGTGTGTCGGAAGAGGGATACACCCGCATCCTGGAGCGTTTCGAGGTGCAGGTAATCCGCGTTCGCACACCACTTGTCTGGCTCAAAAAAGATGAAAACACCTATTTTGTAATTAAAGAGTGAAACGACTGCTGCTCATAGGTTTACTGGCTTTTGTCAGCGGAGTTCTGCCTGCCCGGACGTCTTCCCGGCAAGTGGAACCCCGGGGAAATCCCCATATCCTTGCCGTTCTCATTGAGTTCCGCAACGTCCGATTCACGGCAGAAGCGCCGAAGGAGCTTTTTTCGGCTATGCTCAACGGGCCGGTGAAAGACTATTTCACCGAGAATTCGCAGGGACTTTTCTCACCGGTGTTCGACGTTTACGGCCCGGTCCTGCTGGATGCCCCAATGGAAGCGTACGGGAAGGACATCATTGAAAGCGGCAGCAGAATAGCCGACGAAGCCCCCGAAAAAGCCCTTTTGGATGCCTGCATCGCACTGGATGAGGAGCTGTCCTTTTCCCGCTACGATGCCGATGGAGACGGCATAATGGATCTGGTCCTATTCTATTACGCCGGGTACGACCAGGCAGCCGGAGGACCGGCGGATGCCCTCTGGTCTCATCACCAGGACGCACAGTCCAGCCGCTTCCCGGAGGTAGCGGAGACCGTATTCGACGGCGTGAAGCTGGGGTATTACTTCTGCACGGCGGAATTGAGGGGAAATGTGGGAAGCCAGCCCATCGGCATCGGTTCCACCGTACACGAAATGGGACACGCCCTGGGGCTTCCGGATTTTTACGATACCAATGCCGGAGAGGACGGAATGGCGGGGGGGATGTACCAATTCTCGCCGATGTGTACCGGCCTCTATAACGACGGAGGGCAGACGCCCCCGTATTTCACCGCCCTGGAGCGAATTCTGCTGGGATGGATGGACGAGGAGGATTTGATTCCCCTGCAAGAGGGATGGATGGAACTCTCAACACCCCGGGAGGGGATGGCCGGCATCAGCAAAACGGCGACGGAAGGGGAATATTTCCTCTACGAATACCGGCAGGGAAAGGGATGGGATGCTCCGCTGCCCGCCGGACTTCTGGTCTATCACGTGGATCGCTCGAAGCGGGAAGTGGGCGGTATCCCTGCGTATAAGCTCTGGGATGAATGGAGGGATTATAACAATCTGAACGCAAGGGGAGAGCACCCCTGCTGCTATGTCGTTCCTCCTATGGATCCCCGGAATTACAATTATGCTCCTTCCGTGAATCCCGCCACAATGCTTTTCCCCGGGGCAGGAGAGGTCCGTTGTTTCGAACCGAGGGATTGGGAAGACGCCCGTACCGGCATTCAGATAACTTGCGTGGACCCTCAGGGGGAAAAAGTCCGTTTCCGCGTTCTGGAACGGGAAGGGGGATTGGTGAGCGGCCTTGTCCGGGATGAAGCAGGAGGGCCGATGACCGGAGTTTCCGTAAAGCTGCTCAAAGGAGGGGAAGTGGTGGCCGAAGATGTCACCGGAATGGACGGCCTGTTCCTTCTCCCTGTCCGGGAAGAAGCGGGCGGAATCCTCACGCTTCTTGTAGAGAAAGCCGGTTTCCGGAAAGTGACGGAAAGCCTGAAACTGGTGGGTGGCGGCCAGGTTTGCCGCTATTTGAAACTGTACCCCCATGAAGCCCCCCTCAGCGTGCGTCTGTCCAAATACGACCCCTCCCTGAGCGCGGGTTATTTCCCTTTGGAGGAACCCCTTATCGGTGCGGTTCGTTATACTCCCGAAGACCTGGCTCCCTATGTGGGCGGGCGCCTGGAAAAAGTGGTCTGTTTCCCGTTTGTCAGTCATCCGGGCAGCGTCGGGGATATGTATGTGACAGTGGATATCGGAGGGGAGAGAGTGCTTAACCACGCCGTAAAAGAAGCTCAGTGGGGAGAGTATCTTCCCGTGTCCGTTTCCCTGACGGAATTTGATATCAGGATTCCCGAAGGGGTGGATGCCTTTGTCGGATACGGTTTCCGGGAATTGGGAGAAAACACCCCATTGGCAGCCGTCTATCCCGGAAAAGAAGGGAACAGCTATTTCGGGCCCTTTGGTTTTGAATCTCAGCCCTGGAAGCCTCTCTATCTGGAAAAGGCCGGCTTTTATATGGATATCATGCTGGACAGTTTCCTGGAAGAGGTTCCTGCCACTTCACTCCCCGAAATGGGCTATGCAACCCTCCTGTTGCGGGAAGGTCCGTACAAGGCCGGAGAGCGGCTGGACTTTGATTTGAAACTGCCCGAAGGAGTACGGATCCTAAGCCGCTCCTGGACCTGGGACGGGGAAACGATTCCCAGCAGCTTCGTAACCCTGACAACAGGGGAGCACACCCTTGAGGCGTGCCTGATGTACCCCGACGGCCGGGAAGAATACCTGGCTGCCGAGGTTCTGGTGAATTAGGACTTTCTCTCGAGGGCAACTACATTTTCCACGTGCATCGTGTGAGGGAACATATCCACCGGCTGCACCGCCGTAATCCAGTAATCCCTGCACAGAATGGCCAGATCTCTAGCCTGTGAGGCCGGATTGCAGCTGACGTAGACCATTCTTTCCGGTGCGGCACGGAGAATGACCTGCGCCACGTCCGGGTGGATACCGGCGCGGGGAGGGTCCAAAATGATTACATCGGGCTTTCCGTGCCGGGCAACAAAGGCGTCATTCAGGACATCCTTCATATCTCCGGCGAAGAAAGAGCAGTTGGTGATGCCGTTTGCCCTGGCGTTCTGCACCGCGTCCTCAATGGCTTCCGGAACATACTCAATGCCAATGACTTTGGCAGCCTTTGCACTCACGAACTGGGCGATGGTACCTGTTCCGGTATAGAGGTCGTAAACCACTTCGTCTCCGCGAAGGGCCGCCAGCTCGCGCGCCACACTGTAAAGCCTGTAAGCCTGCAACGAATTGGTCTGGTAAAAGGATTTGGGGCCGATTTTGAAACGCAGTCCTTCCATCTCCTCGTATATGGCTTCATTTCCCTTGTACAGGACAGGGGAGAGGTCCCCTATGGAATCGTTCAGTTTTTCGTTGATGACGTAATAGAGACTGGAAATTTGCGGGAAGCGGGCCGCCACAGCGTCCAAAAGGGCCCTTTTGTGCGCTTCTTCTTCACGGGCGAAGCACAGGATGAGCATCACTTCTCCTTTTTCCGTAGTACGGACAAACATATTCCGGAAAAAGCCGTGGTTTTCCCGGATATCGTAGAATTTCAAGCCGTTTTCTACGCAGAACTGCTTGATAAACAATCTAATAGAATTGGACGGCTCCGGTTGCAGATGGCACTCTTTGATGTCCAGAACCTTGTCGAAAAACTTGCCCACGTGGAAGCCCAGGCCCGTTTTATCGTTTTCGGCAATGCTTTCCGGATCCTCTTCACGCAAGATCCACCGCTTACTGGAAGCACTGAATTCCAGTTTGTTACGATAGTAGCGAATCTTTTCGGAGGGAAGTGTAGGCCTGATTTCCGGGACCTCCAGGTGGCCGATACGCACCAGTTGGTCCAGGACCTGCTGGCGTTTGGCCTCAAGCTGCATTTCGTAAGGCAGCGGTTGCCATCGGCAGCCACCGCAAACGCCGAAATGCTCGCAGAAAGGTTCAAGCCTGTTTTCGGAAGGTTTTACAATCCGTTTGATAAAACCTTCCATATAATTTTTCTTTTTCCTGTACACCTGGATATCGACAACGTCTCCGGGCACGGCAAAATCTACGAATACGACCATACCGTCCACGTGTGCGAGCGCTTTTCCCTCGGCAGCGACCGATTCAATTGTGATATTCTCCAGAAGGAGATCTATTTTCTTCTTGGACATGATTGTCAGTTTTCTTTGCCCTGCAAAGGTAGGGGAAACTTCAGATATTCGCAACTTAACATAATATAAATTGTGTAACAAGTTAAAGTTTTGGAATTATTCCGATTTTTTGTACTTTTGCATAATAGGAATATTATGCCCTGTCGTATGAATAAGTTTTTTTCAGCTTTAAGCATCCTGCTCGCTTGGGCAGCCGTGAATGCTTCTGCGCAGGACAAACAGTTTTTCAACCATTTGTCGGCCGGAGTTTCACTGGGCATCGACGGACTGGGGCTGGAAGTCGCCGCACCGCTGACGCGCAATGTTCAGCTTCGCGCCGGTTATTCCCTGTTTATTCCTCCGTACATCTCCAAAACCGTCGATTTCGGCACCGTACAAGTGGCCAAAACCCGTACGCTGGATGTGACGCACCTTCCGCTGCGCGGTGGAATCTGGAAGGACGGCATCGGCAAACTGTTGGTGGATGTGTATCCATCTTCCCGCAGACCTTTCCATTTTGTGGCCGGCCTTTTTGTGGGATCGTCTCACTGGTTGTACGGAAAGGCCGATTTCAGGCACGTTATCCGTCCGGACGAATATGCGACCTTGTCTTTTTCCTATCACGACATCACCGTTTCTACCGACCCGGAGGGTTTCATCATCGTGGACGGTCATATCAATCCGGTGATGCCTTACCTGGGCATCGGTTTCGGCCACGCCGTCTATCTCCAGAAAAGGGTCAATGTCACTTTCGACATGGGCGTGCTCTATACCGGAGGTGTCAGCATGCGCACATACAATTACCTTCGCAACGATGACGGAGAGCCCTCCATTATCACCAGCCGCTCGCTGGACAACCGGGACAAGGGTATCATCGATATTCTCGCCGGACTTCCGATTCTGCCTATCCTAAAGTTGAACGTATTCTTCAATATACTATAACTTGCTGATTACAAAAAATTTATATTATGAAAAAACTTTTTTATCTCCTTTTTGCCGGAGCCTTGCTTCTCCCCTTCTCCTGCAATCAGAACGACAAAACCAAGACGGATGAAGTGAAGATGGAGGAGCCTTCCACCAAGCATGCCGCCACCGTTATCCATTTCAAGGACCAGAATCCCACCCTTTCCATCCAGGGTACGGACGCGGCCGTCACCAAACTGGAGTTTATGGAGGCTTCCCGCTACCTGCTCCGCTACAATACCCCCCCCACCAAGGCTACGACTCCTGCGGAGCAGGTACACGTGGGTCGTTTCAACTTCCACAACGGCGTGTATGAGATTCCCGGCATCGGCAACTTCAAACTCAACGGAAACGCGGTGGATATTACGCCTCATTCCGGAGAACCTGTAAGTGTCAACGCTACGGTCACCCCTACCACCACCTCCGACGACCCTCTTTTCAACGCTGCCCGCAACTGGAAAGTGGAAGATGTGATTCTCACCCTCAAAGGCGGCAGCATTGCCATCGAGAAAAAATTCACCGGCTGCAACCTGGAGGAGATGGCCCAATATGCCGTAGATCACAACGCATTGCTGAATGTCAATCAGTTCAAGGGAATGGATGTGGATGAGATTATTCTCTCCGGCGCCAATACTTTCGTCATCACTTTCAAAAACGCCAAACCTTTCTATGGAACCTTCAAAATCGACGGTGAGCGTTTTGAGTATAAACTCGTTGAAGGAAACGACCTTCTGAACATCGATGCCGAAGGCCACATCATTTTCACGGAAAAAGGAAAGTGCAACCTGAAAATCAGCGTTGCTACTACGTATGGGAACGGCGTTTTCTATCGTGGAAGCGCCGAGTTTGACCTTTACGAGTCCGAATAGGAATGTCTGTTTCCATCAAGACAGTGGAAAGCAAAAGGGAACTTCGCCAATTTGTGAAGTTCCCGCTTTCTCTCTATAAGGATTGCCCCTATTACGTTCCCAATCTGTACCTGGATGAAATGTCCACCCTGGATCCGGAGAAAAACGCCATGGGCAAATACTCCAGATCCAGAAAGTTTCTGGCTTACAAAGACGGGAAAATCGTTGGCCGGGCCATCGCCATCATCAATGAGATTGCCAACCGGGACTGGAACCACAGGGAAGTCCGCTTTGGCTGGATGGATTTTATCGACGACAAGGAAGTGTCCGGGGCCCTGATGGATGCCGTGGCCGATTTCGGCCGGGAAAACGGAATGGACACCCTCGTAGGACCGCTGGGATTTACGGATTTTGACAACGAAGGCTGCGTGGTGGAAGGCTTCGACGACATCTCTTCCCTGATGCTCAAGTACAACTATCCCTATTACGCAGAGCACTTCGAAAACCTGGGAATGAGCAAAGTGAACGACTGGCTGGAATACCGTATTTTCGTTCCGGAGCAAACGCCCGAGAAGGTAATCCGCGCTGCCCAACTGGTTTCGGAGCGCTATGACCTGCGTGTCCGCAGAATCAGCAAAAAAGAAGTCCGGAAAGAGAATTACGGACAGAAGATCTTCGATCTGGTGAACAGAACCTACTGCGAACTGTTCGACTATACGGTGCTTCCCCCGGAAGTGATAGACCAGTATGTAGGGACGTTCCTTGGACTTCTGAACCTCAAGTACGTCACGCTGGTGGAAGACCCGGGGGGACGGCTGATTGCCCTTGCCATCTCCATGCCTTCCCTGGCCCAGGCCATACGGAAGGGAAAGGGATACCTGTTCCCGCTGGGCTGGTGGCATCTGCTGAAGTCCTTGTTTATCAAGCACGAGGAAGCCCTTGAACTGATGCTTATCGCGGTAGATCCGGAATACCGGAACCGGGGCGTACATGCCATTCTCTTCAATGATCTGATTCCCAAGCTGATAGAAGGCGGTTTCAAATACGGGGAATCCAATGCCGAGATGGAGTCCAACACCAAGGTGCAGAACATCTGGAATATGTACGAAAAAGAGTTCAAGCGCCGCCGCCGGGTCTATAGTAAATCCCTTTAGAGATGAGCGCTTCTTCCTCCCTCCTTCCACCGCTCCCGGAGCGGATGCGCCCCCGGACGCTGGACCAGTATGTGGGCCAGCGGCACCTGGTGGGAGAAGGCTGTATCCTGAGGAAGATGATTGAGAGCGGAAACCTGAGTTCCTTCATCCTCTGGGGCCCTCCGGGCGTGGGAAAGACCACTCTTGCCCACATTATTGCCCAGACACTGGACCGGGATTTCTTCACCCTGTCGGCCGTTATCGCCGGAGTCAAGGATGTACGGGAGGTTTTTGAAAAGGCCCGCGGCTCTTCCCTTTTCAATCAAAAAGGCGCTCCCATCCTTTTCATAGACGAGATCCACCGTTTCAACAAAGCCCAGCAGGATGCCTTGCTGGGAGCCGTGGAGAATGGCACCATCGTCCTGATCGGCGCCACGACGGAGAACCCTTCTTTCGAGGTGATCACTCCCCTACTGTCCCGCTGCCAGGTCTTTGTCCTCAAATCGCTGGAAAAAGCAGATCTGCAGCAGCTCCTGGACCGTGCGCTGGAGGAAGACGTGCTCCTTCGTGAGAAAAAGATTGAGGTGAAGGAAAGCGAGGCCCTGATGCGCTACAGCGGCGGGGACGCACGCAAGCTCCTCAATGTGCTGGAGTTGGTGGTGGATGCACAGGCCGCTCACTCCCCTGTCGTCATCGACAACGCCACCGTGACGGCCTCCATCCAGGAAAACATGGCCATCTATGACAAGGACGGGGAAATGCATTACGACATTATATCGGCCTTTATCAAGAGCATCCGGGGGTCGGATCCCAACGCCGCCATCTATTACCTGGCCCGGATGATCGACGGCGGAGAAGACCCGCTGTTCATCGCCCGCCGCCTTTGCATAAGCGCCTCGGAAGACGTGGGCCTGGCCAATCCCAACGCCCTTCTGCTGGCCAATGCCTGCTTTGAGGTGGTTTCCAAAATCGGGATGCCGGAAGGACGCATTCCGCTGGCACAGACCACGGTCTATCTGGCCTCCTCCCCCAAGAGCAATGCTTCTTATATGGCCATCGACCATGCACTGGAAAAGGTGAAGGAAACGGGCAACCTGCCGGTCCCCCTCCCCATCCGCAACGCTCCCACCCGTTTGATGGAAGAATTAGGCTACAGTGACGGCTACAAGTATGCCCACGACTATCCGGGAAACTTTGTCGACATGGAATTCCTGCCCGAAACCCTCAGCGGCACCGTCTTCTATCAACCCCAGGCCAACAAACACGAAAACACCCTCCGGGCCTACTTGGAAGCCTGCTGGCCTAAATATTACAGGAAAGGCTGAACCAAAGCACCTGGGCTCCATCAGGCGCCCGGCCGGGCCGTGGCTTTTGCAGCGGCAAAAGTTGGAAAGGCGAAAAGGCTGCGGGCGTATTTAAGGTGGCGGCGCCCCCTTAAAAAGGATAACCGACGCCGAAGTGAATGGCGTAATTCCCTTTGAACCATTCGTTTACGGGAACCCAGCGACTTACATTCCGACGGTTGGGGTCGTGCAGGCGGATACCCCCGTCCAGGCGGATGAGCAGGAAATCCAGGTTGACACGGATTCCCAGGCCCCAGTCCAGGCCGATGGCCTGCGGCAGGTCTTTCAGGCTGAACAGGCTTCCGTCTTCCAAATCATACTCATCCTTGACCTCCCAGACGTTTCCGGCATCCACGAACAGGGCGCCTTCCAACTTCCAGGTAATTGGGAAGCGGTATTCCACATTTGCTTCCAGTTTCATGGCGCCAATCTGGCTGGGAATGGCAAAGATATCCAGGTATTCGGATGTTCCGGGACCCAGGGTCCTGGCCTGCCAGCCGCGCATGGACATCGATCCTCCGGCGTAAAACTGCTTCTCTACGGGAATGCTGGTGGAGTTCCCGTAGGCATATCCCGCTCCGGCCATTGCGTGCAGGGCCAGGGCGTGCCTGTCCGAGGGGCCGAAGCGGAAAACCTTTCCCAGATGGAGTTCTGCCCTCACGTATTGGTTGTACGGCGTATTCCAGATGGTGTGTTCTCCATATTCGTTTTTGGGAAGGGCCCCGTTGAAGAGACTGAGCAGATTTCCCGAAACATCCACCCCCAGCCGGATGTAATGAAAGGGCGTGCGGGGAATGGTGGAAGAATTGGTGGTATAGTATAGCATCCCGCTCACACCCATATCGAAATGGTCGGAATAAACGCTAATCAGGAAGGGGTTGGACTGCATCAGGCGGAACCAGAATTCCGGATCCACGTCGAACAGGCGGGAGATATTGGCCCGGAACGGGCTTATCTGATAAAAAAGTAAGTTTCCTACACGTCCGTTATAGGTGAAGGATGTGGCGATGTTGGTGCGACGGAACTCCGGCCGGTTCTGGTAAACGAAGGCCAGGGTTACGTCAGTGGTGGGTATGTGGGGCCCCTTGAACAGCCTGTTGGGAAAACCGACCATCTGGGGAAAACGGATGGACGTGGTCAGGCTCAGATCCGTGGAGCGGATATGGTCCTTGGGTTTGAACTGGAAGTTGCCCTTCAGGCCGATATTGAGCCTCTCCCCACCGTGGAAGATGTTCTTGTGGTAGTAGTTGATCTGGGGAGATATCCCGAAAAGCCCGGTGGAGTTCACCGAGGCTTCCAGGTCCGCCTTGACGGACTGGAGGCGGGAATTCCGGAGGGTGATGTTGCAATCCACCTCGTTTTCCGAGGCCGGGACCATGTTCACATTGACTCCGGAGAGCATTCCCAGGCTGGCGAAACGGGTATAAGCCGTATTGATTTCCCGCTCGTCGTACAATTGTCCGGGACGGAGCGTATTGAGGTTTTCCAGCACGGAGGGACGGATGCCCAGTCTTTCCGGATGCGAGATGCTCACTTTCCCCAGGGTGAATTTCCTGTGTTCAGCAGCCGTGGAAGGACTGTCTCCCAGGGCATAGTCCCGGATGAAGACCTTGAGCCTTGCGCTGTCGCTGGAAGCGAGCGTGTCGGCCTCGAAGGCATAGTAACTCTTGTTGAAGCCGTAGTAGCCCTTGTTGCGGAACGCCTGCGCAGACCGCTCCGCCTCCTTTTCCAGGGCCGATTCGGACAGGTACTGCCCCCTGGCGAGGCTGGTGTTGGGAAGGTCTTCCCTGAAATCCTCCGCAAAAGTTCCGTATTGGGGAATCTCGTAATCGATGGTGCTGATTTTGTATCGTTTACCCAGGGCCACATAATAGGTTACATAAACTTTCCGTCCCTTTACACTTACCTGGCTTTCCACCTGCGAGCCATAATAACCGATATATTGGAGGTGGTTTTCGATGTTATGGATGCTTTTATCCACCTGCCCGGGTTCGTAAACGACGGGCTTTACGCCGATATTCTGCAAAAAACGCCGGAACTTGGTGGACCCGTCCCCTCCCCAGTTGTACACCGACAGCAAAGGATTGATTCCCAGCAGGAAAGAATTGGGTTTCTGGCTGATGTAGGAGGTTAATTCCGAGGCGTTGAAAGAGGAGTCATCTACCTGAACCCTGTTTTTCCGGAGAAGATATTCCCCGTCTTTCAGCGAGCGCGTAACGCTGCAGGCAGCCGCCGCTAGGAGACAAAAGGCAAGAAATATGACTTTCCTTATTTTCATTCTTACAAAAGTAATACTTTTTACTTATATTTGCGAGAATTTTTAAACTACGTTTAACAGGGATGAAAAACAAATACATCGACCTTATCGACCAAACCTTCGATTTTCCGCAGGACGAGTTCATGGTTGTGGACGGCAATCTGATGTTCAACGACATAGATTTGATGGAGATCATCGAAAAATACGGGACTCCGCTCAAAATCAGTTATCTGCCCAAGATTTCCTCTCAAATCCAGCGGGCCAAGCGCCTTTTCAAAGTTGCTATGGCCAAGGCCGATTACCAGGGTGAGTATCACTACAGCTACTGCACCAAAAGTTCGCAATTTGCTTTCGTGGTCCACGAAGCCCTCAAGAACGATATCCATCTGGAAACCTCATCGGCCTACGACCTGGACCTCGTAGAGGCGCTGGGACGGGACGGTTCCGTCGACAAGGAAGAGCTTTATATCATCTGCAACGGCTTCAAGCGACCCCAGTACATCCAGAACATCGCCAAGCTCCGCAAGGAAGGGTGGAAGAACATCATCCCCGTGCTGGACAACAAGAACGAATTCGAAGATCTGGCAGACCTTATCGAGGAAGACACGATGATGGGCATCCGGATCGCCTCGGAAGAAGAGCCCAATTTCGACTTCTATACCTCCCGATTGGGCATCCGCTATTCGGACATTCTCAAGTTCTATCGCGACACGGTGGCCAAGTACCCCAACTTCCACCTGAAGATGCTGCATTTCTTCATCAATACGGGTATCCGTGACACGGCGTACTACTGGAACGAACTTTCCAAGTGCGTGAAGGTGTATTGCGAACTCAAGGCCATCTGCCCGGAACTGGACAGCCTCAACATCGGCGGCGGCCTGCCCAACAAGACCTCCCTGGCCATGGACTTCGACTACGAGTATATGGTGGAGGAGATCATCAACCAGATCAAGGTGAACTGCAACGCCATGGGCGTGGAAGAACCGGACATTTTTACGGAGTTCGGCTCCTTTACCGTGGGAGAAAGCGGTGCCACCATATTCAAGATCCTGGACATCAAGCAGCAGAACGACCGTGAGAAGTGGTATATGATTGACAACAGCTTCATGACCTGCCTGCCCGACACCTGGGGCCTGAACCAGCGCTTCATCCTCCTTCCCATCAACAAGTGGAACGACGAGTACCAGCGCGTGTTCCTGGGCGGCCTCACCTGCGACAGCCAGGACTTTTATAATGCCGATTACCATGCCAACGCCATTTTCCTTCCCACCATCCGCAGCCGCCGGGAAAACCTGTACATCGGCTTTTTCCATACAGGAGCGTATCAGGAGGCCCTCTCCGGCTTCGGCGGCATCAAGCACTGCCTGATGCCCTCTCCCCGGCATATCCTGATAGACCGGGACAAGGAAGGAAATCTCATCACCACGGTCTTCTCCGAGGAGCAGAGCGCGGAGAGCATGCTGAAGGTTTTGGGGTATAAGTAGATTCTTCGCTGCGCTCAGAATGACAGATCACGCTGAATGACCATTTCCTCCGCTGAAATCAAGTTTGTGAAGTCTTTGTCCCAGAAGAAGTTCCGGGACCTGCACGGCCTGTTTGTGGTGGAAGGGGAAAAAATGGTGGCGGAAGCACTCGCCTCCCGCTTCGAGGTGGAAAGGCTGTACCGGCGGGAAGATATTGGAGAAGCGGTGATGGCCCGCATCTCGGCCCTTTCCTCCCCTTCTCCGGCCCTTGCGCTGGTGAGGCGGCCTTCGGACCTCATGCAGGATTGCTTGCCCGCCAGGGGGCTTTTTCTGGCCCTGGACGGCATCCGGGACCCCGGCAACCTGGGCACCATCCTCCGCATTGCAGACTGGTTCGGCATCGACGCGGTTTACGCTTCTCCCGACACGGTGGAACTGTTCAATCCCAAAGTGGTCCAGGCCACGATGGGTGCCATCTTTCGCGTGAAGTTCCATTATACGGAGATTCCGGCTTTCTGCAGCCGTACCATCGCTGCCGGAGGCAAAGTCTATGGCACCTTCCTGGACGGCGAAAACCTGTATGGAAAGGACCTGGATTGCGGTCTGGAGGTACCAAGCGTAATTGTCATCGGCAACGAGGCGGCGGGCATCTCCCCCGCAGTGGCCGCCTGTGTAAGCGACCGCCTCTTCATTCCCCCCTACCCGTCCGACGACCCGGGTTCCGAATCCCTTAACGCCGCCGTCGCCACGGCCGTCACCGTGGCGGAATTCCGAAGACGCGCCTAGCTATTGGACCTTGGGCAGCCGCAGAGGCAGCGCTCCCGGCAGGATCTTGAGATGGAAATGGGATCCCGGAAGCTGCTCTCCGTCGAGGTAGATGTCGATGAGGTCCTTGCTGCTGATGACCACCTCCCGGGCCTGCCGATAAAGCACCTTGTTCCTTCCCGCGCGGCTGCCGATATGCTGACCGGTGCGGTACAGGGGAAACAGCATCAAAAGGCGCAGAAGGCTCATGGCGCGGAAATAGCACACATCCATCAGGCCGTCGTTCACCTTCGCATCCGGCGCGCAGATGAATTCTCCCCCCACGCGGCAGCCATTGGCGACGGTGCAAAGCACCATGGGACCGCGGGCGATACGCTCGCCGTCCACCGTAATCCGGATGCGGTTGAAACGACTGGTAATGAAGGCGTTGATTACGCCGCGCGTGTAGGCCTCGTGGGCCGACTTTCCTTTGGCGACGAGCTCGTTGGCACGGGATGCAACCTTGGAGTTGAAACCGACGTTGCAGACATTCAGACAGTAACTGTCGTTTACCTGGATAATGTCCGTCGGGCTTATGGCACCGTCCAGCATATCCCTGACGCTGCGGAAGTTCCGGTCCGGAAAGTTGATGATGAAGTCTTCCGTGGCACCGGCGAAATAAAGGATGGCCATGCTCTTGTTGGCGCATTCCCTGGCAGCCTGTTCACCGGACTGGGCGTAACCGACCAGACCCGAGGCCACCCCGTTGATGATACCGTTGCCGCCGCAGGCCACGAAGCAGACCTCTTCCTCCGGATGAAGGTCGCAATAGAGGCGCACGTAGCGCGTCGCATCCCCCTCTCCCAGGGTGGTGTATACCTCGTACAGGTGAGGAATCTGCTTCAACTGCTCGTAGAACTCCCCGTATTGGGCGGCTTTGTCGGCCCGTCCGTTTACAATATAGATGTATCTCATACCATTAAGCTCATTATCGTGATGTCGTCGCTTTGCGGATGGCCTCCCGTGAAGGATTTCACCGAGCGGTAGATGTGTTCCACAATGGCCTGTTCGTCCATATCGGACCCGAAGCGGCCCATTTCCTCCATCAGCCTCTCTTCCCCGTACAGTTCCAGCTTGTCATTCTCCGCTTCCGTCACGCCGTCGGTGTAGGCCACGATGCGCGTTCCCGGCTCCAGGTCAATGGATTCGGCCTCATAGGGGAACTGTTCCATCAGGCCCGCCGCCAGGTTGCTCCTGACCGGGAGGAAACGGGGCGTTCCGTCGGGCGAAATGACGACGGGAGGGTTGTGACCGGCATTGCAATAGACCATCCGGCGTGTCTTCAGATTGATGCGCGCGACGAAAAGGGTAACGAACATATCGTTGCTGTTGGTATCGGCCACGCTGTTGTTGATACGGCTGACCGAATCGTTCAGCGGCAGGTCCAGGGTGGCCACAAAGTGGAGCATCGCCCGGGTGATGGACATCACCAGCGAGGCCGGAACGCCCTTTCCGCTGACATCGCCGACGGCGAACTGCAGCACGTCTCCCTTGCGCAGGAAGTCGTAGAGGTCTCCGCCCACCTCCTTGGCGGGCTTCAGCATGGCGTGGAGCTGCGGCGGAAAGTTGGTGTTCAGCATCCCCATCTGGATGGTGCGCGCCACATTCAGTTCCGACTCCATCCGCTCATTGTCACTCCTGGTGCTCTTGAGCTGCCCGATATAGTCCGAGATGCTGTTCTGCATATAGACGAAACTGTCCCTGAGGCGCAGCATCTCGTCCTTGCTGGAGATTACCGGCAGATTGGCCTTGAAATTGCCTTTGGCCATATTCAGGGCCGATACCGACAGCTCCGTGATGGGACGCGTCATCCGGCGGATCTCCTTCCGGCACACGAAATACAGGATGATAAGCCCCAGGATGCCCACCAGCAGCAGACACAGGGCCAGCACCAGCGGAGACACACCGGCATTCTCATGGGTAATGACATATTCGGAGACAAGGCCGACAACAACAAACGTGGCAAGGAAGACAACGGATACGATGCCGATGATCCTCCAGCTGAGCCTGCTTGAAAATGATCTGTTATTCACTGGGTAACGAATGGTTTTAGTTGTACTTGCAAAAGTACAAAAAAAACGGGACTATCCCCTTCCCTGACACAGAATTTTTTCTTCTGCCCGATTACCGGAGAAAGAACCCACTGTCATGTTTTTGCGGATAAGCCAAAAAAAACGCTATTTTTGCAGCATTATGGGTAAAATTCTGAGCATATTGACCGTTGCGCTGGGGCTTCTCGCCGGTGCGCATAAGATTTCCAGCGTGGAGACCAGCGGCAGCTGGGTATATCTGTATGACGAATCCGGGCATAGGTACAAGACCCTCAGCGTTTCCTCCGTCGGCGAAGTCACCGGCGTTTCCGGAGCGCCGGACAAGTCCTATTTCCCGTTCTCCAGGTAGTAGATGAGGCCCTTTCGGACGTTGTGGATGACGGCGTCCGAGGACCAGGTGGCTCCGCTCACGGTGTCCACTTCCAGTTCGGCCGCTTCGGAAGCCGTGAGACCGTTCCAGCGGGAAAAGAGCTTCTCATCCTCCAGCAGGAGAAAGTACTGCGGCGTCTCCCTGTTCGGCAGGGCCTCCACCTTGACCACCTTCTTGTCCTTCAGATAGATGACAAGCGGCGTGGGGCCGTTGTAGCCTTCATACTTGGCGCAAAGCGTGGTGGTGTTCACCATCACCATTCCGTCTTTGTGACGGATAACCGGCTCCTCCGGAGAGAAGGCCAGGAAAAGGGCCGATGCCATGGCCAGTGAAATGAGTTTTTTCATAGTTTATTGAATTTCAAGGGTTTGGAAGTCCCTTTCGCTTACTTTTACAAAATACTCCGTACGTGATAGGCGGATGCCAAGGTACGCAAGTGCCTCCGGAGGAATGCGGAGCGTGATTTCGGCTTCCGGGCCGAAGTTGGCCACCACGAGCCAGGTGCTGAAACCGTCGCTGCGGAGCCAGGCAAAGTGGCGGTCGGGATCAAAGCCCTTTCCGTCCTGGCAATAGCCCAGGTCGAAGGTTTTCCCCTCGGAAAAGGGAGCAGTCCCGGCCAGGGCAAGCGCCGTCCTGTAGCGTTCCTGAACAGCCTTGTCCGGTTTCGACAGTGCCGGAACCCTGCACCAGTCAAAGATGGAGGTACGGCCGTCCAGGCCGCTGAAACCCTCGGCCTGCATTCCTCTCTCCCCCATTTCCTGCCCGAAATAAAGCATGAAGGGTGCGGTGTTCAGAAGGAGCGAAACGCCCAGGGCCGCATAGCCTCCCGCAGCGCTTCCGCAGAAAAAATCCGAAGCGACGCGCTGCTCGTCGTGGTTTTCCAGGAAGTTGAGCATCCGCGGCTGCAAATCCCCCAGAAACTGCCAGTTCCAGGATATTTCCCGGGCCGACGCCCCGGAGCAGGTCACCGCCCGCAGGGTGTCGTACAGGCCCGATTTGTCGTACAGCAGATCAAAACCTGCCTCCTCTACATAGAATCGGTACTTTTCTTTTTCGTACACCTCGGCGATGAACTGAAGCTGAGGGAATTCTGCCTTCGCGCTGCAGATAAGCCACTGCATGAACCGCGGCGGCACCAGTTCCACCATGTCGCAGCGGAAACCGTCCACGCCCCGGGCAGCCCAGAAACGGACAATGTCCAGCATCTTGTCCCAGGTGGCGGTGTGGAAATCGCAGTAGTTGATCTTGACCGTTTCCCACCAGTCGTTCATTCCCGGGGCCGATGTGAAACAGTTCCCGGAGGCCCTGGCAGGCATCTCCGAATACCCTTCGCAATCCAAGGGCAGCCGCAGGGGCTCTCCGGGATAGTAGAAAAAATCGTTCTCCGGGGCCCAGTGTACAGCGGTGTTGTCCCCCGCCCCCAGCGTTCCTTTGTATTCGCGGGCGACGTGGTTGGGAACAAAGTCGATGATGACCTTGATCCCGGCGGCATGCGTGCGTTCCACCAGACTGTAGAACTCTTCCATCCGTCCAGCGGGATCTTGGGCCAGATAGGGGTTTACATCGTAGTAATCCGTTATGGCATAGGGGCTGCCGGCATCCCCTTTCACCACCTTGTCACCCGTGAACCGGCTGGCGTGGCGGATGATGCCGGTGTACCAGACAGAATGGACACCGAGTCCCTTGATATAAGCGAGGAACCCGGCATCCAGGGAAGATAATTTACCATTTCCCCAAAGACGTGGAAGAACCTGGTAAATAATTTGTTTCATGAAAATGATGCTCTACGGCTTTACCAATTCAAGATCTTCTTGAAGTCGTATGCCTCGGGATTGGCCACATGCTTGCGAGCGGCCTCGTAGTCGGCCGGAGTGATAAAGTGGCAAATGTGGTTGAAGTAGTTCTGGGCGGTACCTCCCTCGATATCCACACGGCGCGGGGGAATCTTGCCGTCGGCTCCCTGCAAATCCTTTAAATACAGAGGATTGGCATTGCCGAAGGCATCTACATACACCATGCAGCCGGTTTCACCCTTGGCGAAAAGCTCGTAGGCACCCATGGCCAGCTCGGAGCAATAGGTAAGGTCGTAGGCGATGGGGTCCTGGCAGCGGACATCGTAGCCGATTTCCACCGGACGGGTTTTCACCTTGAGGCCCACCTTCTTGAACTCCTTTTCCAGAATATCATTGAAAAGGACAGCCTTGGAAATCTTCCCGAGCTCCGGGTGGCCGTGCTCGTCATAAGTCATCGAAACGCCGGCATTCTTGATTTCCTGGGGATCCAGATCGTGGAACACGCCTTCTGCCACCACCACGGTGCCATAGCCGATACCCAGGAGTTTGCGCTTGAGAATGGCGGAAAGCGCCAGCTTCACAATCTTGTCCAAGGTAATCTCCGTCTTGTTGAACATCTCGGGGATGATGGTCATGGGGCAATGGGTGGCTTCGCCGATACCCAGGGCCAGGTGACCGGCGCTGCGGCCCATGGCGCTGATGATGAGCCAGTTGCCGCTGGTGCGGGCATCCTCGTAGACGGTGCGGGCCAGGTGGGCGCCCTCGTCCTTGGCGCTGTTGAAACCGAAGGTGGGGGTGTTCATCGGCAGCGGGAGGTCGTTGTCAATGGTCTTGGGCACGTGGATATTCTTGATGGGATACTGCTTGGCTTCCAGGAACTTGGCGATACGGTTGGCGGTGGAAGCGGTGTCGTCACCTCCTACGGTGACCAGCAGTTTGATGTTGTTCTCCTGGAACAGGCCCAGGTTGAAGTTCTCTTCGAAATCCTTGTCGGTGGGCTTGAAACGGCTCATCTGCAGATAGGAACCGCCGCGGTTGAAATAGGCGTCGGCCTTGAAGAAATCGATGTCTTCGATGCGGGGAGAAGGGTTGAACAGGCCGCTGTAACCGCCGTGAAGGCCGATTACGCGGAATCCGTTGTTCAGGAAAGTTTTGGCGACAGACATAACCACGGTGTTCATACCCGGAGCCGGGCCACCGCCACAAAGGATGATGATGGAATCTTTCATAAAACTTATTGAATAGTAAAACAACTAACCATTAATCATACAAAGATAGAAATAATTCTTGAAGTTTGCTAAATTTGCAATAGTGAACCAGCGGACATACATAGCCATTGACCTGAAGTCGTTCTATGCTTCGGTGGAGTGCGTGGAGAGGGGCCTGGACCCGCTCTCGACGCGCCTTGTGGTGGCCGATGCCTCCCGTACCGACAAGACCATCTGTCTGGCTGTCTCCCCCGCCCTGAAAGCGTACGGGATTCCGGGGCGGCCCCGCCTGTTCGAGGTAAAACAGCAGATCGCGCGTCTGAAACGGGAGAATCCCCGCCTTGAACTGGATTTTATCACCGCGCCCCCGCAGATGGCCAGGTACATGGAGGTGAGCGGGAAAATCTATGGTGTCTATCTTCGGCTTATCGCCCCGGAAGACATTCACGTCTATTCCATTGACGAGGTGTTCATCGATGCTACGGAATACATCCGGATGTACGGGATGGACGCGCACAGCCTGGCACGACGCCTGATCCGGGATGTGCTGGAAGAGACCGGCGTCACGGCCACCGCGGGAATCGGCCCCAACCTGTATCTGGCGAAAGTGGCGATGGACATCGAGGCCAAGCACCGGAAGGCCGACAGGGACGGGGTGCGCATTGCCGAACTCACGGAAATGAGTTACCGGGAAAAATACTGGACCCACAGGCCCCTGACCGACTTCTGGCGCATCGGCCACGGCACCGAGGCGCGGCTGGCATCGGCTGGGATGTACTCCCTTGGAGATGTGGCGAGGATGTCGATGCGCAACGAAGAAGTCCTGTACAAACTCTTCGGGGTAAACGCAGAACTGCTCATCGATCATGCCTGGGGCTGGGAGCCCTGCACAATGGCCGATATCAAGCGCTACAAACCTTCGGCAAGCAGCCTTTCCAGCGGGCAGGTGCTGATGGAACCCTACCCTTTCGAGAAAGCCCGCCTCATCGTACGGGAAATGACGGATTCGTTGTCCCTGGACCTGGTGGAAAAGCGCCTGGTCACCGCCCAGTTGGTGCTCCACGTAGGCTACGAAGCCGGAAAAGGAGCTGGGCCGATGGTGAAGGACTGGTACGGCCGCCCCACCCCGAAGCCGGCACACGGCTCCGTGAACCTTCCCATCCCCACTTCTGCTACCTCCATCCTGCTGAAATCAGCGATGGAGCTCTATGATAGAATTGTTGATAGAAGTCTTTTTGTAAGAAGAATTTACGTTGTTGCATCTCAAGTGAAGGACGAGCAAAGCGAGACGGCCCGCCAGCTGAGTTTGTTCGACGAGAATCCCGACACCTCCCGTGAGCGGAAACAACAGGAAGCTATCCTGGAAATCCGGCGGAAATTCGGGAAAAACGCCATCCTGAAAGGAATGAATTTCGAGGAGGGTGCCACCTCCCGTGAGCGCAACCACCAGATAGGAGGACACCACGAATGAACACCCCGTACGACGACATCATCCATCTGGAACACCCCACTTCCAAAAGACATCCCCGGATGTCCCGGCTGGACCGTGCGGCCCAGTTCGCCCCTTTTGCCGCGCTCAAAGGATATGAAGAGGTAGTAGAGGAAAACCGCGAAAAAAACGAGGCGGGATACGCTTTATAGTGTTATTTTCCCTTTTTTTGGTTATCTTTGTGTTTTATGTGCGCCTATGCGTACACGCGCAAGCTTTATGGATTACACCGAAGCCAAACACAGAATAGAACAGTTGAAGGCGGTTCTTTGGGAGAACAACCGGAAGTACTACGTGGAAAACGCTCCCACGATGAGCGACTATGAATATGACGCCCTGATGCACGAGCTGGAGGCGCTGGAAGCGGAGTATCCGGAATACGCCACTGAGGATTCCCCTACCCGGCGGGTGGGCTCGGACCTGGAAGACAGTTCCCGGGAAGGCAGCGGCTTTGCCAAATATCCCCACAAGTATCCTATGCTTTCGCTGGCCAATACCTATTCCATCGAAGAGGTTGAGGAATTTGCCGGCCGGGCCGTCAAGACACTGGACACCCGCTTTACATATTCTTGCGAACTCAAGTTTGACGGAACGGCCATCTGTCTCACATACCGCGGCGGAAAACTTTTCCGCGCCCTCACCCGCGGAGACGGAGTGATGGGAGACGACGTTACGGAAAATGCCCGC
>ONOH01000029.1 GCA_900319405.1 uncultured Bacteroidales bacterium
AGGAACTGTATGCCTCGGATTATTTCGACCAGTTGTACGAGTGGGCCGAGGAGCTTATCCAGCGTGGCCTGGCCTATGTGGACGACCAGACCCAGGAGGAAATCCGCCTGAATCGCGGCACCGTGGACAAGCCCGGCACTCCCAGTCCCTGGAGAGACCGCACTCCCGAAGAGAACCTCAGGCTGTTCCGGGAAATGAGGGACGGCAAATATGCGGAAGGAGAGAAGGTGCTCCGCGCCAAGATCGACATGGCCCATCCCAATATGATGTTCCGGGATCCTCTCCTGTACCGCATCAAGTTTGCCCACCATCACCGGACCGGCGACAAATGGTGCATTTACCCGATGTACGACTACACCCACGGGCAGTGTGATTCCATCGAGAAAATTACCCATTCCATTTGTACGCTGGAGTTCGACGTGCACCGTCCCCTCTACGATTGGTTTATTCAGACGCTTGGAATCTATCCGTCTCATCAGTACGAGTTTGCGCGCCTTAACCTCACGTACACCTTGATGTCCAAGCGCAAGCTCCTGGAACTGGTACAGAAGGGGCTCGTCAGCGGCTGGGACGACCCCCGGATGCCCACCCTCTGCGGCGTTCGCCGCCGCGGCTACACCGCCAACGCCCTGCGGATGTTCTGCGACAAAATCGGCGTTTCCAAACGGGATCAACTGATGGACATCCAGCTTCTGGAGTGGTGCGTCCGCCAGGATCTGAACGAGCGCAGCAATCGTTATATGGTGGTGCAGGACCCCATCAAACTCACCATTACCAACTGGCCCGAGGGAAAGGTGGAGTGGTTCGACTGCCCCCTGAATCCCGCAGACCCGGAAGGCGCCAAGCGCCGCGTTCCCTTCACCGGAGAACTCCTGATCGAAAGGGCCGATTTCATGGAAGACGCTCCCAAGAAGTTCTTCCGCCTGAAACCGGATGGAGAAGTGCGACTCAAATACACCTACATTGTCAAGTGCAACGAGGTAATCAAGGACGAAAGGGGAGAGGTTGTGGAACTCAAGTGCACCTATGACCCTTCCACCGAGTATCGTCCCGTCAAGGGTACCATCCACTGGGTAAGTATCGCCCACGCCAGGGAACTGGAGCTCCGCAATTACGACCGCCTCTTCACCCTGGCCGATATGTCCCAGGTCCCCGAAGACATGGACTACAAGGACTTCCTGAATCCGGAAAGCCTGGTGATCGGCAAGGGTTACGCAGAACCGGCCCTTGTGGAAGACGCTTCCGGAATCGCCGTCCAGTTCGAGCGCACCGGCTATTACGTGATGGACAAAGATTCAACGCCGCAGCACCTTGTATTCAACAAGACCACGGCGTTGAAAGATTCCTACAAACCGGAATAATCAGATTATCCGCTTGAAAACGCGGTAGCCGTAAAGGGCGATTACCACGAAGCAGATCATCGGCAGCACAAACGATACGTTGACCGCGGGCATTCCCAGGAGTGTTCCGCGGTCTATGATCATAGCCTGAAGCGGCGGCAGTACGGAGCCGCCCAGGATGGCCATAATGAGGCCGGCGGCGCCGAATTTGGCATCTTCTCCCAGACCGTCCAGGGCAATGCCGTAGATGGTGGGGAACATCAGGGACATACAGGCACTCACGGCCACAAGGCACCACAGGCCGGCGATTCCCTGAATGAAAATCACGCCCAGCGTGCAGGCGATGCCGGCCAGGGCAAACAGATGGAGCATCTTGCCGGGCTGGAGGTATTTCATCAGCCAGGTGCAAACAAAGCGGCTGCAGCAGAAGATAATCATTGCGGCGATGTTGTAGCGCTGGGAAAGGACCTCGGCTTCAATCTCGCTCATTCCGCGTTCCATAAAGATGCGCGTACCGTACTGGATGATGAAGGTCCAGCACATAATTTGCACACCTACATAGAAGAACTGCGTAAGGACGCCTTCACGGTAGCGTTTTCTGCCCAGAAGGTCGCTGAGCGTCTCGCGGATGCTGCCTTTGTTCTCCTCTTTCACGCGCGGCATTTTTACCAGCAGGATGAGAAGGAACATGACCACAATCACCAGGCCGATGATAACGTACGGGGCGATGAGAATTCCGAGGTCGCTCTGTTTGATGGCTTCGAACTCGGTGTCCGGCAGGGCGGCGCGCTCTGCGCTGCTGAGCGGATTGAGGCGGGCCTGGATGAAGTTCATCGCCACAAACATACCGCAAAGCGAGCCGATGGGATTGAAAGACTGAGCGAAATTCAACCTTCGCGTGGCCGTTTCCGGAGCCCCCATAGCCAGAATGTAGGGGTTGGCGCTGGTTTCCAGGAAACTGAGCCCGCAGGTGAGGATGAAGTAGGCGCATAGGAAAGGCCAGTAGGCGCCGATGGAGCGCGCCCCGATAAAGAGGAACGCTCCGGCGGCGTACAGTCCCAGCCCCATCAGGATGCCTGTCTTGTAGTTGAATTTGCGGATGAAAAGGGCCGCAGGCAGTGCCATGGCGAAGTAGCCGCCGTAGAATGCCACCTGCGTGAGAGCCCCTTCCGTCACGCTCATCCGGAAGATCTTGGAGAACGCCTTCACCATAGGGTTGGTGATGTCGTTCGCAAATCCCCACAGTGCAAAACAAGCCGTAATCAATATAAACGGAATCAAATAGTTAACCCCGTTGTATTTCAGAATACTATTCTTCTCTTTCATTTGACTGTCAACGATGGAACGAAGTGACTCAGGGGGTCTGGGGGATTAGTCCCCCAGTGAGTTAGAAGCCCATCGGGCCGTTGTTCATTTTTTGAACAACGGGCCGTAGGCCTGGCAAGCGCGGTAATCGGATCCTTCGGGGTCCATTCCGAAGGCCCTCCAGGTGGAGGGACGGAAGATTTGCTCCTCGGGAACGTTGTGCATGCAGACGGGGATGCGGAGCATCGAGCAAAGGGTGATAAGGTCTGCTCCCACGTGTCCATAGACAATGGCGCCGTGGTTGGCTCCCCAGCAGTTCATGACGCTGTACACATCCTTGAACGGGGCTTTCGTCTCGTCCAGGCGCGGGGCGAACCAGGTGGTGGGCCAGCCTTTGTCCGTGCGATCGTCCAGGATTTTGAACTGCTTCTCGCTTACGTCCACCGTCCAGCCTTCGGCCAGCTGCAGGACCGGTCCCAAGTTCTTGACAATGTTCATCCGGATCATCGTGCAGGGCATTCCTCCGTGTGTGAGGAACTTGGAGGAAAAACCGCCGCCGCGGAAGTACTCGCGGTTGGCAGGCACCCATACCGTGGCATCCAGGCAGTCCTGGGCCTCTTTCTCGGAGATTTCCCAGAAGGGTTTCATCCCGGGCTTCCCGTCAACAAGGCAGCGGCCGCTGCCGTCCAGGGAGGCGGCGCCGGAGTTGATCAGGTGGATGATTCCGCCGGCAGCCTTGCCTTGCAGTTTCTCGCCGGTCACGCGCTCTACGGCCTCGGGGCTCCAATAGGTGCGCACATCGGCAAAAATGGCCGGTCCCTGGGTGACCAGGTGACCCATCAGCATAGCGATGCCGTTGAGGGAATCGTTTTCGGTGGCCAGGATGACGGGCTTGCGGATGCCGTTCCAGTCGAAGGAGGAGTTGAGGATGGCTTCGGCGAAGTCTCCGTTGGGATAAAAGTCGGTCCACTGGCGCTGGCCCTGGAAGCCGCCCAGGATGGCGTTGTGGCCCAGGGCTTCCTCTCCGAATCCCAATTCTTTAAGTTTGGGGTTTCCTTGCAGGAGGTCCCGGATGATGATGGCCATCTTCACGGCGAATTCCCAGTCCTTGTCCTTTTCTTCCCGGGTCTTTTTGAGGTCCGGACGGTTGCACACGTCCTCGTATTCCTTGCAGTTCTTCTTGGCCCAGGCCAGTGCTTTTTTGAATTCTTCGGGGTCGTAGATGCCCCGGTCCATCCTGCGGATGATCTCCACCTCGTCAATGCCTTCGCAGCGCATTCCCAGGTAATCCTCGAAGAAATCCGGATTCACGATGGAGCCGGCGATGCCCATACAGACGGCGCCGATGGACAAATAGGATTTTCCGCGCATCGAGGCGGCGGCGATGGCCGTGCGGGCGAAGCGGAGGAGTTTATCCTCCACATCGGCAGGAATGGTCTGGTTGTCGGCATCCTGCACGTCGTGGCCGTAAATGCCGAAGGCGGGGAGCCCCTTCTGGGCGTGGGCAGCCAGGACGGCGGCCAGGTAAACGGCTCCGGGTCGCTCGGTCCCGTTGAAGCCCCAGACCGCCTTGATGGTGTGGGGGTCCATGTCCATGGTCTCGCTGCCGTAGCACCAGCAGGGGGTGACGGTGATGGTGACCGCCACGCCTTCGCGGGCGAATTTTTCAGCGCAGGCGGCGGTTTCCGCCACCCGGCCGATGGTGCTGTCCGCTATGACGCACTCTACGGGAGTGCCGTCCACATAACGGAGTTTGCTGCTGATGAGGCTGGCGACGGCTTTTGCCATCCCCATGGTCTGGTCTTCCAGGGATTCGCGGACGCCGTTCATACGTCCGTCAATGGTGGGTCTGATGCCGATTTTGGGGTTGTTCATATTCAGTTTGTGTTGGTTGTCAATAATCGCTATAAAGATAATAAAAATTGAGAAAAAATGCGTACCTTTGAAAAATAAAACCACTTGTGCTGTCTGAAAAACGGGAGCGGCATATCTGAAAATAGCCGGAGGATTGCGCGGAATACAATCCTTCTGTACTTCCGTATGGGGGTTATGATGCTTATCGGCCTGGTTACGTACCGGGTAATCCTGCGGTCACTCGGCATTGATGATTACGGCGTATATAGTTTGGCGGGTGGCGTGGTCACTATGGCCATGCTGGTGATGAACACCGTTTCATCGGCCATCAGCCGTTTCATTACGGTTGGGCTGGGAGAGGGAGACCTTCAAAAGTTGAAACTTACCGTTGGCACCAGTTTGCTGGTGATGGCTGGTTTCTGCGTACTGCTGGTTCTTTTAACGGAGACCGTCGGCGTGTGGTACCTCCACCAGAAGAACATTCCCGTGGGACGTATGGACGCAGCAGAGGTGGTGCTTCATACCTCTCTGATTATTCTGGTGCTGACTCTGCTCAGCATTCCTTACACGGCTGTCATCAACGCTCATGAACACATGGGCGCTTATGCCTGGATTTCCATTCTGGAAGGGACTCTCAAATTCCTGGTAGCCCTGGGCGTGTGGCTTTCTCCGGCCGACAAACTCGTCACCTATGCCTGGCTTCTGGTGGCCGTAGCGTTTATTGCCCGCGGCGCCTACGCCCTTTACGCTCTCGTGAAATTCCCCGAGACACGCCTGCCCCTCCGGACTGATAAACGCCTGCTGCGTGAAATGGGAGCCTTTGCCGGATGGAACTTCGTGGGATCGGGAGCCAATATGCTCAATACACAGGGTATCAACCAACTCATGAATGTTTTCGGCATCCAGGTGAACGCAGCCCGCGGTATTGCTGACAAAGTGGAGCAGATTGTGCGCCAGTTTGCCACCAACATTGCTCTGGCGCTGAACCCTGCCCTTACCAAGGCCTATGTAAGCGGGAATAAAGACTATGCCTACGAACTGGTGTACAAGGGCTCCAAGTACTATTTCTGGATTCTCTGGACACTATTTCTGCCTTTTATGACGGACGCCGGCTCCATCCTTCAACTCTGGCTTGGGGAAATTCCGTCGGAAGCGAAACTCTTTACATCCCTGACTCTCCTGTGCTTCGTGATCGATTTCACGCCGGGCACGCTCAACGTGCTGGAACAAGCCAACGGTCGCATCCGCCGCTATTACATATGGGCCAGCCTTACTGCGGTCATGGCCTTCGTCATAACCTATTTTGCCTACAGGCTGGGAGCTCCGGCTTATACGGGGTATCTGGCTTTCATCGGCTGCTATCTGCTTAAATCGGTGGTGATGCTGCATATCGCCCATCAGGATACTGGCCTTCCCGTCAGGGAGTACTGGAAGAGGGCTGTCCTTCCGGCCGCCGTTCCCGGCTTGTTCACGCTGATAATCATCGCCTCCCTGTCCCTCGTCATCCCTGAGGCCTGGTGGCGTTTCTTCGTGATGGCGGCCCTGTCGGTCCTGATTATGGGGGGCTTTATCTGGTGGTATGGCCTTACGCCGGGCGAGAAGACCTTTTTCAAAAGTAAACTGCAACGCTCCTGATGCCCCGTGTCCTTGCCATAGTGGTTGGGTATCGACCCCAGGAAGCCTTGCTCAAGCAAAGCATAGAGTCCTATGCCCCGCAGGTGGATAAAGTGCTTTTGTGGCAGAATTCCCCCATATCGTTTGCACATCCCAAGGTGGAACTATGCGGGGACGGGAGCAACCGGGGCATCAGCACGGCGCTGAATTATGCACGCGAGAGAGCTCTTTTGGAAGAATACGATTATCTTCTCACTATGGACCAGGATTCGGTCTGGGAAGATTTTTCTGCATATCTTTCGATGGCCCTGGAGGCTCCGGAACCGGCGTTGCTGGGACCGTATGTAAATAAGGAACCTGTTGGGAAAAGTTTTGAGGCGTCTCTTTTACTCATCACTTCCGGCATGCTGGTATCAGCCCCTCTTTTGAGACTTTTGGGCCCCTGGAGGGAGGATTTCGCGGTGGACGCGCTGGATGTGGATTATGTGCTGCGGGCGGCTGCAATGGGCATTCCTGCATACCGGGTGGGGGCGGGATGCCTTCATCAGCAATTCGGCCAGAGGCACAAGGAGGGTCTTTTCCATGTGTACGATTATTCCCCTGACCGGCTGTACGCAATTTACCGTAACCATCTGTTGCTTTTCCGGCAATACGGGAAGGTGGCGGAACCTGTGAAACAGATGTTCTACCAACGTTGGCTCGGCTCCCGTCCCATTCGGATATTGTTGGGAGAGAAACAGCGTCTGAGCAAGTTCAAGAGCATTTTCCGGGGAATCCGGGACAGCCGGCGCATCTATGGGAAAAAGGTGGGAGTGGTGACCTGGTTTGCTACCCCCAATTACGGCACTACACTGCAGGCTTATGCTACTGTCAAGGCATTGCAACTGCTGGGACTGGCTCCTTCGCTGCTGCACCGTTTTGAGTTGCCGGACGGTTTCCGCCAGGTACGGGAGAACTTGAACCGCTTGCTGGGCATTCGGCGATTCTGGAAGTATACCCCGGATCCCTGGCCGGAAAAGACCCGCCGGATCAAGGAATTCTGCAAGGCGGAATGTCCTTCTGTTCATATAGTTACCAAGGGCCAGTTGAAGCGTTTGCAAAGGGATACACAACTTTTCCTGGCGGGTAGTGACCAACTCTGGAATCCGTTGGACCATTTCCGTCCTTTTGAATTCCTGGCCTTTGCCGAGGACGTGCCCCGTGCGGCATTCGCCACCAGCCTTGGCGTCGAGCAGATTCCTCCGGAATTCCAGGAGAAGATGCGGTCGTATCTGGTGGATTTCGGCCCCATTTCCATGAGGGAACAGAGCGGGGTGGAGGCTGTATCGGCCTTGACCGGCCGGAAAGACATTGCCCTTAGTGCCGATCCGGTGTTCCTGATGCCAGCTACTCACTGGCGGAAGCTGGCCGCTCCGGTATCGCGGCCTGAAGAACCTTATATCCTGTGCTACCTGCTTTCTTTTGGGACTGATACCGAGGCTCTCGGGAAGGCATTGCAGGGTACGGGAGTTCATAGAATCTTGGCTGTTCCGGCTGGGGAGAACCCGCATCCGACCCTGGGCGAGGTCCAGGGAAACACCGGCATCCGGGAGTTCGTTTCGCTCGTGGAAGGGGCATCCCTGGTGGTGACAGACTCTTTTCACGGCCTTTGTATGAGTGCCATCCTGGAGCGCAACATGCTGCTGCTCAGGCGTTTCCGTGACGGGGAGTATGCTTCCCAGAATGGGCGTCTGTATCATCTGGCGTCGCTACTAGGCCTGGATAACCGCTTCTGGGATGGTTTCCTGCCGGCTTCTCCGGTGGACTGGGCGCTCACCCGGAGCCGGGTATCGGCCTTGCGGGAAAACGCATGGGAAGTGTTAAGGAGGACTGTACTATGACCAGCTGTTACTCTGCCTGGAATCCGTCGGTCGAAGACCGGAAGGGGAGTGCCTCCGGCGGCGTGGCCACGCTGCTGGCGAGGCTTGTGCTCTCGCAGGGCGGCGTGTATTTCGGAGCCCGCTGGAACCCTTCGCTCAGGCGGGCAGTCATAAGCTATACAGAAGATACTCCGGAACCTTTCCGTGGCTCTCTATATGTCCAGGCCGATTTCCCCAGGGAGACCTGGCAGGCGCTGGAAGCTTACCTGGAAGCCGGCCGGAAGGTGCTTTTTGTTGGCATTCCCTGCCAAATCGCCTCTCTGGAAGCCCTCCGAAGCCGTTTTCCCGGCCAGCTCATCTGTGTCGACCTCATCTGCCACGGCACCTGCGCCGCAGAGGAACTGTCGGCAGAACTGGACTATCTGACCGGAGGAAGCGCGGGAGAAGTAAACGTGTCTTTCCGCGATGGACCGTTGTTCCGGATGGCTGTCTGGAGGGAAGGGAAAAGGGTGTACTGCCGGAAGGCGGCTCAATCGGCCTATCTGAGGGGGTATCTGGAAGGGGTGACGTTGAGGGATGCCTGTTATCATTGTCGCTTTGCGCGGTTGGAGCGAACCGGAGACATTACGCTGGGAGATTTCATGGGCGTAGAGCCCCGGAACGCCTCTTTCGCCTGGCCCCATACGCTTGAGGCCGAAGCCCTCCTGCGCGAATGCGGTGCAGTTCTGCAGGAGCATCCGCTGGAAGACCGACTGGCATACCGCCCCGGAATTCTGGAACCATCGTCCAGCCCCAAAGAGCGGGAAGCCTTCCTGCGCGCCCGTGCCAGCCAGCCATTTCCCAAGGCGGTGCGCCGCGCCCTTGGCTTTCGCATGTGGACGGAACCTTTCCGCCAAGTGTGGAAATGGCTCCATCATCAGGCCCATCTTGTGAAAAAAGCTTTGTCATGACGCCTCAAGTAAGTATAGTAATTGTATGCATGGGGCCTCCTCAGCCGATGCTCTATCCCTGTCTGGACAGCATCGAAGCCAGGAACCAGGTCTCGCATGAGGTCTGGGTGGTGGCCTATCTGATGGACCCTGCAGACCGGGAGGAACTGGCCTCCAGATATCCTTACGTACATATTGTAGAGAGTTCCGAAGTGCGGGGCTTCTCGGAGAACAACAACCTGGCACTTAAACAGGCAGAAGGGAAGTATTGCTTTGTCGTGAACGATGATACCCTTCAGAAGGTTCCGGTTCTGGACCGCCTTGTGGAGGATATGCAAAGACTGCCGGATAACGCGGCCGCTGTTTCTCCCCGCATTGAGTTGGCCGATGGCCGTCTGCAAACTTGTGGCAGGGGACCGTGGAGCTCGTGGCGCTATGCCAGACATTATCTGCACCGGGTAGATGAAACCCGTCCTTCCCGATGGAACAAGGATGCGGGACTTTTTCAAACCTTTACTCTTAATGGTGCTTGTTTTCTTATTAAAACAGAGGTGTTTAAGAAGATTGGATGGTTCGATGAGCGATTTTTCTTTACGCCGGAGGACATTGCGCTGGGCCACGCGTTGAACGCTGCCGGCTATTCTGTCTGGGCCGATGCAGAGGTTCCCATTACGCACCTGGCCGGAAGATCTGTATCGGCTATGGAAGAGGCCATCAAGCCTGCCCGCGTGAGGGGTTCCATGATTTTTTATGGAGAGCCTCTCTGGCTCAAGTGTTTTATCTGCTGCTTTGAGGCCCTGAGAGTGGTCAAGTATCTTTTCCTGCCCCGGACCTCGCGTAACGTAGTTATGAAAAAAACGGCCTCCAACGTTCTGAAAACTGTGTTTTCCAAAAAGACACCCAAGGAGATTTTTATCCGGTTCAAGCCATGAAACGTGTTCTTGTCATAATAGTTGTTTACAACGGAATGCACTGGCTGGAACGATGTCTGGGCTCCGTGTATGCCGATGCGGACCTCTTCGTTCTCGACAATGATTCCACCGACGGATCGGCCGATTTCGTGGCATCGCACTTTCCCCGGGCAAAACTGGTAAGGAGTGCGGAGAATCTGGGCTTTTCCAAGGCCAACAATCTGGGCTTCGAGTGGGCCGTCAAGAAGAACTACGACTATGTTTACCTTCTGAACCAGGACGCCTGGCTGGAAGAAGGGGCATTGGAAAAGTTACTGGCGGCTGCGGAGGCCCATCCCGGTTACGGAGTCCTGAGTCCTATGCAGATGCAGGATGGCTGCAAGGAGCCGGATGTTCAGTTCGAGAAGATTCTTCGCTCCGCTCAGAATGACAAAACGCAAACTTCTCAGAATGACACAGGCGTCGATTGTCATTCTGAGGCCGAAGGCCGAAGAATCTGCCGCGTAAAGCGTGTAATGGCCGCCCATTGGCTGGTTCCGGTTCGTGTCATCGAACAAATCGGCCCTTTTGAAGAGGAGCTTTTCCCGCATTGGGGGCAGGACGACGAGTGGTGCAATCGCCTGCATTACTACGGACTCAAAGTGGGGGTTCTGCCGGATGCCCGCGCCGTGCACGACAGGGCCTCCCGGGAGGAGCCGCTGGAGAGCCGGGTCCGGCGCAATTATTACACGGGATCGCTGGTGAGGATGTGCAACCCGGACTGTCCTCTGTCGCTGAGCTTTCTGTATGTGATTCTCTTTACCTTTGTAAAAGCGGTAAAATACAGGAGCCTGAGCCCCTTCTCCTATTTCCGGCAACTGCTCCGGGACCTTCCCCGGGTGCGTGTTCTCCGCCGCGGGTACAATAAGCCCCCCGGAGAAGGTCCGAGGGGCTGAAGGGGAAGGTTTACAGTTCCAGGATTTTGATGTTGCGGTAGGAGACCCGGTCTCCGTGGTCCTGCAGGAGGATGTAGCCCTCGGCGGCATTTCCGAAATTGGGCCAGCCCCTGTACTTGCTGTAGGCGACGAGGGCGTTCCACATCTGGTTGTCCCGTTCGTATTCCAGCAGTTTGTGGCCGTTGAGCCAGTGTTCCACGTGCTTGCCGTTGACGACGATCATCGCCCTCTGCCAGCCGTCAATGGTATAACTTTCCCATTCTCCCTTGGGTGCGGGAATGAGGTCGTACAGGGAACCCAGGGTCCGGTTTCCCTTCACTCCCAGCTTGGCGTCGGGATGGAGCTTGTCGTCCAGCACCTGAAATTCGCAGCCGATGGCCGATCCGGCACCCTTGTTGGTCTCCGGATCCACAAAGTACTTGATGCCGCTGTTGGCACCGGGGGTAAGCTTGAATTCGGCCTTTAGGATGAAATTGCCGTAGCGGCGGGTGGTGATGATGTCTCCGCCGCCGGTGCTTTCCCCGCCGTCACCCTTGTTTACGGAGAGGATGCCGTCTTCGATGGTCCAGCCTTCGGCCGGGAAGGTCCCCGTCTGCCTGGCGCTCTGCCAGCCTTCGGAATCCCGTCCGTTGAACAGCAGTTTCCAGCCCTGGGCGATCTCCTTCTCCGTAAGGACGTTGTTGAGGTTGTTCACCACGGGAACATCCATCGGAGTGCGGTATTTCTCTACATCCTTTGTGAGGATGCGGATGTTTTTCCACATAATGCGGGCGCCCAATTGCTCTTTTTTTACCAAATGGACCTGGAGGGCGATGAATCCGTCTTTGTCGGCATCGTCCAGGAGATTGGAGCAGGGGATGCCGTTCACCCAGGTGCGGATGCTGTTGCCCACTGCCTCGATGCGCGCGCTGTTCCAGCCGGGACGATAGGCGGAACGGGCGGGCTCATTCTCCGTCATCCGGTACAGCCAGAGGCGGCGGGCTTCGTCGTAGATGCCGCCGCTCCAGGCGCGGGGAGCAGGGTCGATTTCGAACTGGTAACCATAGACCACATTGCGTGCGGGGTCCTTGTGGCTGCGGATCTGCACCCCGGAATTGATGTCTTCGGTGAGGAATTCAAATTCCAGGATAAAGTCTCCGTAATTCTTTGTAGTGGCCAGGAAAGAATTGAACTTGGTGTCGGTAGCCGTTCCCACGATAATACCGTTCTCCACTTTGTATTTGGCGTTTCCGGCCATCTGTTTCCAGCCTTTCAGGTTTTTTCCGTTGAACAGGTTTTCCCATTCCTGCGCACCGGCCATTTGGGAGGCGGCCACAAGGAGGGCGGCCATAAAGCATGTGATTTTTCTCATAAGGCGATTACAGTTTATAGAATTCTTCCCATCCCCGGCGCGGCGGTATGCCTGTGAGGAGCGCATTGGCGAAGGGGTCGTTGACAATGGTTTTGCTGCCGCGGTCGAAACTGAGTTTGCGGCCGGTACGGATAGCCACCACACCCAGGGCGAAACATTGGCACATGGGCCCGAAGACTTCGAAGGGCGAGCGGGTCTTCTCCTCTCCCTTACAGGCGAGGAGGAAGTTCTCGAAATGGTTGGACTGGGTGCTGTCGTCGGGTACGACAGGCAGCCTGGAGGCCATCTCCCGGGCTTTTTCTTCCGGAATAATCTTCAGGGGAGAGCCGTGGCTGCCGCCGCGGAAGGTCAGTTCCCTGGAATAGATGATTTTTCCCGGACTGAGGGCCGAGGGGGTGAAGGTTCCGTCCATATTGGTGACGGGGACATCGGCCGCGTTGTTGGTGGTAGGACCGTAACCGGCCGGAAGCGGCGGAAAGTTCTTCTGTCCGTCGTACCAGGTGAGTTCCACCGGAGGCATGTTGCCGCGACTGGGGAACTTGAAGGAAAGGGTGCTTTCCTTGGGGAAGAAAAAATCGTTGGGATCCGTGAGCTTCAGGGGCTCGATCTCGTAGGGGAGTCCCAGCTGGAGAAACTCGTGGCAGGTGTCGATCAGGTGGGCCGCCCAGTCCCCGATGGCGCCCATTCCGAAGTCGAACCAGCCGCGCCAGTTTCCGTAGTGGTATTTCTCGTTGTACTCGTGGTAGGCGGCGGTATTGAGCCAGGCATCCCAGTTCATCCCGTCCGGCAGCGGCTGGGCCTCCGGATATTTGGTGATGGAAGGGTCGTAAGGGTGCCAGCGCCGCCAGTCGTTGTGATGGGCCACGATGGCATAGACATCCTTGATAATGCCGGCCTCGACCCAGGCTTTGAACTGGAAATAATTTTCTTCTGAGTGGCCCTGGTTGCCCACCTGGGTGGCCAGCTCGGGATGGCGGCGGGCCATGTCCATCAGCAGTTCGCATTCGTAGAAAGTGCGGGCCATCGGTTTTTCTACATACACGTGTTTCCCGTACGAGAGGGCCAGCATGCTGACAGGGAAGTGGGCGAAGTCCGGAATGGCGATGCAGACGGCGTCGAAATGCGGGTGGTGCTTCTCGAAGAGTTCCCGGAAATCGGTGAACCTGCGGGCTTTGGGATAGCGCGCAATTACCTCCTGCGCTTCTTTCTGCCCAAGGTCCACGTCGCACAGGGCCACAATCTCGCAGAGCCCTGTTTTCTCGAAATCCCGGATGATCTGGGCTCCCCGGTTGGCGATGCCCACGCAGGCCAGCCGGACCTTATCGGCCTTTTTGCCCTTGTCCTTGGCGCCGGCTTCCAGGGCCGATGCTCCCTGCATCCCCAGGATGACCCCGGCTGTTCCCAGACCGGCCGTCTTCATAAAATGACGTCTTGAAATCTTACTCATATCGTGTAGTGTTAAATGGTCAGGTATTTTCTTTCCCGGCTGGCCTGGTCTCCGCGAAGTGCCAGAAGGGTGGCCCAGTAGGCCTCATCTACAATTCTAACGGGCTGTTTTCCGCTGATGACACTCAGGCAGAAGGCGTGCATCAGCTCCGCGGAACCGTCTCCGGCCGCCCCGACCGTGCTGGCCCCGTCGTTGACGGTCACGTTTTCGGCAAAGCGGATGCCGGCGTCGGCGGAAGCGTCTTCTATGGCCCACGACGTGCCGGCGAAAGCGGCGTTGGACAGCACGCCCTGTTCGATTTTCTCCAGGAGCTGCCGGATGCCGGATTTGGCCGGGCTTTTTTCGTAATAGAGTATGCCCCGGACCAGGTCGATGGTTCCTTCCGTTCCCAGGATCTGCTCTCCCATTCCGAAGTGTTTGTTGGAAATGATGGAATCGAAGGTCATATGAACCCCGTTGGGGTATTGGTACACCACGGATACATTGTCGAAAACTTCCCTTCCGTCCTTCCAGTACAGGATGCTTCCCGTTCCGCAGACCCCTTCCGGCTGCAGCCCGTTCATGGCCCAGGAACCGTTGGCCAGCTGGTGGCAGGCCAGCTCGGTCATCAATCCCCTGGAGTATTCATGGTAGAGCCTCCAGTTGATGCGCCGTTCCAGCTCCGGAGAGGGAACGGGGCGGCGCCAGTCGTTGTTGCGGTACCAGTAATTGCGGATGCCCACCACCTGGCCGATGGCACCGCCGTGGACCAGTTCCATCGCCTTGATGTATTTGGGGTCGAAATGCCGCTGCTGGCCAATCATCAGAACGCGGTCGCTCTCCTTCCAGCAGTTGTACATCCGATCGAGGCTTTCCGTCGTGTGGGCCATCGCCTTTTCGCAGAAAACGTGCTTGCCGGAGTGAATGGCGTCCATGGTCATCTGGGCGTGCAGGGAGAGGGGCGTGCAGATGATGACTCCTTCCACCTCCTTGTCGTCGAGGAGCTGGCGGTAGTCGGAATATTTCCGGGCCCGGGGGAACAGGGCGGCGGCCTCCTCCAGGTGCGGGGCATAGTCGTCGCAGAGGGCGACAATACGGGCCGACGGATCCTGTAGAAGGAGCGCCAAGTGGAACATTCCGCGCGATCCGGTGCCGATGACTCCCAACCGGGCCTTCTCGCCCTGGCTCAGCTTCTCGTTCTGGGCCGAGCAACTTTCCAGCCAGGGGAAAAGGGACAGCGCGGCCGCCCCCGCCGTGAGATTTCCCAGCCTGTGGAAGAAATCCTTCCGGCTCATCTGGTCGTTTTGTATCATATCTTTCTGACGATGGCGCTTCCGTCCGGAAGCGGGGTTATACTGTTTGCCTGATATCCCTCGAAATCCGAGAGAAGGGGACTGCGATGCGCCTCGTCACATACCCAGAGGGCGGTGGAAAGGACTTCGCAGACCAGGGGAGAAGGGCCGATGACTGTTACCATTTCCTCCTTCTCGACCCGATTCCCGTTTTTAGGGTTGATGATATGGCCGTTTCCGCACCGGTCTTTCCCGGAAACCGAAAGCGCCTGGTCCAGAAGTTGGAAGGTGCAGGCGTTTTGCAGCGGGTAATAGCTGTGCGGGAGGGATACCGGCCAGTTGTCGGACAGGGGATGATGTCCCCTGGCATAGGAGGAACTGCCGCCGAGACTCAAAAGTGCCTGTCCGGAAGGGAGCGGCAGGGTTTTGAGCACCTGCTCCAGGACATAACCCTTGAGGAATCCGCCCAGATCCAGCCGCATATCTTCCCGGGAAAAACGCACGGTGCGCTTGCCGCTGTCCAGTTCCCAGCTTCCCGTTCCTGCGGAGCGGGAGGACGGATTGGCCGATATGTCGAACCACCCCCGTGTGGCCTTTTGAAAGGCCCGGCAGAGCTGGAGAATGAGAAACAGCTCTTCGTCACAGGGAACTTCCTTCAGGGAGGCTTCGCGGTTGATACGGGACAGGAGGCTTTCCGGATCGAAGCGGTTGTAACGCTGTCCGGCCGTACGGACCATTTCTTCTACAGCTTCGCTCCAGGAGCGGGCTTCCTGCTCTGCACAGTGGGCAAGGAGCAGCTCACAGTCCGTATGCATTCCGCCAAAACGGGCGTATGCAAGCGGACAGTCCGGATTCCTGGTGCTGTAGATAAACTCCATCACGCTTTCCTGAACAAATGGATGACAAGGCGGACGACAGCCGCAATGGCGTAAAAGGCGATGGCAATCATCAGCGTATAGCCCGCCTGGGTGAAAAGCTCGTACCAGGGTGTGCCGAAGTAGAGGATGGCCCCCAGGTTGACCAGGACTGCAGCAGTGAGACAAAGGCCGAAATACAGGATTTCCCTTTTCTTTCTCTGCGCAGTGATAAGCGTATCTTTCATTTAACAAAGTTAATGATTTTGTCTTATCCTTCCAAAAACAAATTTTTGACAGGGAAAGCAGGGCGGTCAAAACGGAATTTGTATAATCCCTGTAAAGTTTGTAAATTTGTAGGATTGATATTAAAAGAGATTTATGGCAATAGCAGACATACTCAAAAAACTGTTCGGATCCAAGAGTGACCGGGATATGAAGGCCATCCGCCCCGTCCTGGACCAGATCCTGAAAGTGTATCCCGATATCGACAACCTGACCAACGACGAACTTCGCGCCCGCAGCCGGGCTCTTCGCGAGAAGATTTTTGCCGTGGAAAAGCCCTTTGAGGACCGCATTGCGGAAATCAAACTGGAGCTGGAAAAAGACATCCCGGTAGCCCAGAAGGAATCCCTCGCCTCCGAAAGCGATCGCCTGATGAAGGAGGAGGACGAAGCCATCGAACTCACCCTAAACGAGATTCTGCCCGAGGCTTTCGCCATCGTCAAATCCACCGCCCGCCGCTTTGCCGGACAGGAAACGGTGGAGGTGACCGCGACGGATTTCGACAAACTCCTGGCTGCCCAGAGCCGTGATTTCGTGGAAATCCAGGGAGACAAGGCCGTATGGAAAAACCATTGGATGGCCGGAGGAAACGAGATTACCTGGGACATGGTCCATTACGATGTGCAGCTCATCGGCGGCATCGTCCTCAACGGCGGCGTCAAAATCAACAAGGAACAACGCGGCATGATTGCGGAAATGGCCACCGGTGAAGGTAAAACCCTCGTGGCAACGCTTCCGGTATTCCTGAATGCCCTCGCCGGAAAGGGCGTGCACGTGGTTACGGTAAACGATTACCTGTCCAAACGAGACTCCGAATGGATGGGCCCCCTCTATATGTTCCACGGTCTCAGTGTGGACTGTATCGACAAGCACCAGCCCAACTCCTCTTCCCGCAAGGCTGCCTACGACTGCGACATCACCTTCGGCACCAACAACGAGTTCGGCTTCGACTACCTGAGGGACAATATGTGCTCCCGCGTGGCCGATCTTGTCCAGCGGAAGCATCATTATGCCATCGTGGACGAGGTGGACTCCGTCCTCATCGACGACGCCCGTACGCCCCTGATCATCTCCGGTCCCATTGAAAAGGCTGCGGGAGACGAGCAGTTTATGGAGTACCGCCCCTACGTGGAAAATCTGTACAACAAACAGCGCTCGCTCATTACCCAGACGCTGAACGAGTCCAAAAAACTCATCGCCGCCGGCAACGAAAAAGACGGCGGCCTGCTCCTGTACCGCTGTTTCAAGGGCCTCCCCAAATACCAGCCGCTCATCAAGTTCCTGAGCGAACCCGGTATGAAGCAGCTGATGCAGAAGACCGAGGCCTACTATATGCAGGACAACGAACGGGAGATGCCCACCGTCACGGACGAACTGTATTTTGTCATCAATGAAGTGCTCAATTCCGTGGATATGACGGATAAGGGCCACGACACCCTGGCCCAGAGCGTCTCCGACTCCAATTTCTTCGTACTTCCGGATATGGGAAGCGCCATTGCGGAAATCACCGGCAACAGCTCCCTGACCCCCGCCGAAAAGGCCGAAAGGAAAGATGCCCTGATGGAGGATTTCTCCCTCAAGAGCGAGCGCGTACACACCGTTATCCAGCTCCTGAAAGCCTACGCGATGTTCACCAAGGACGTGGACTATGTGATTGTGGACAACAAGGTGAAGATCGTGGACGAATCCACCGGCCGTATCATGGAAGGCCGCCGCTGGAGCGATGGTTTGCACCAGGCCGTGGAAGCCAAGGAGAACGTGAAGGTGGAAGCCGCCACGCAGACGTTTGCCACCATTACCCTGCAGAACTACTTCCGTATGTACCACAAACTGGCCGGTATGACAGGTACGGCAGAAACGGAGGCAGGGGAGTTCTGGGATATCTACAAGCTGGACGTGGTGGTCATTCCCACCAACCGTCCCGTCATCCGTGACGACCAGAACGACATCATCTACAAGACCAAGAAGGCCAAGTTCAACGCCGTAATCGACAAGGTGGTAGAACTCTCCGGTGCCGGACGACCGGTGCTGGTGGGCACCACCGACGTGGAAACTTCCGAACTGCTGGCCCGGATGATGCGGATTCGCGGCATATCGGCCAATGTCCTGAATGCAAAGGAGCACGCCCGCGAGGCCGAGATCGTGGCCCAGGCAGGCCAGAAGGGCAAGGTGACCATCGCCACCAATATGGCCGGCCGTGGTACCGATATCAAGTTGAGCAAGGAGGTGAAGGAGGCAGGCGGCCTGGCCATCATCGGCACCACCCGTCACGACAGCCGCCGCGTGGACCGTCAGCTCCGTGGCCGTGCCGGCCGTCAGGGAGACCCGGGAAGTTCCTGCTTCTACATTTCCCTGGAGGACGACCTTATGCGTAAGTTCGGTTCCGAGCGCATCGCCGGCGTGGTGGACAAGCTGGGAATGGCGGATGACGAGGCCCTGGTTTCCGGAATGCTTTCCACTGCCATCGAAAATGCCCAGAAGAAGGTGGAAGAAAACCACTTCGGCTGGCGAAAGCACACCCTGGAATACGACGATGTAATGAATTACCAGCGTGAAGCCGTGTATGCCCGTCGCCGCAACGCCCTTTCCGGAGACCGCATCGAGATCGACGTCCAGAATATGATGACGGATACCGCCACTCTGCTGGCCCAGCAGAGCGAAGGGATGAGTTACGAGGCCTTCGAGGAGTACATCATTGGCAAATTGTCCATAGACCTGGGTTTTGACCAGGAGTTTTTCTCGCACGCCAAGCCGGCGGAGATTGCCGAGAAGCTCGCCGCTCATATGAAAGAGGTGTACGACCGTCGTATGAACACGATGATAGAAAAGGTGAATCCGGTGATCAAGACCGTTTTCGAGAAGCAGGGGAGTATGTACGAGAACATCGCTATTCCCATTACCAACGGCAAGCGCCAGCTCTCCCTCTCGGTAAACCTCCAGAAAGCCTACGAGACCGAGAGCCGGGAAATTGCCAAGGCCCTCAGCCGCAGTATCATCCTCTATTATATCGACGACTACTGGAAGCAGCATCTGCGGGATATGGACGATCTCCGTCAGAGCGTGCGCAATGCCACGTATGAGCAAAAAGATCCGCTGGTGGTGTACAAGTTGGAAAGTTACAACCTCTTCACCGAGATGCTCGAAAAGCTCAACGAAGAAATCCTCACCTTCCTCCTGCGTGCTTTCATCCCGCTCCGGGATGCCAACGACGCCCGCGAGGCCCGTCCGGCCACTCAGCCCAACCGGAACCTTCAGCAGATGCGTACCAACGACCCTTCACAGCTGACCACCAACGGTGAGCAGCGCAGCCGTATGCCCGTCCGCGTTGACAAGCAGGTTGGCCGGAACGATCCCTGCCCCTGCGGCAGCGGCCTCAAATTCAAGAATTGCCACGGAAAAGGCGTAGCATAGGAAATTTTAACAAATCATAACGATATGGACAACTTGAATACTAATGATCTGAACAGGATTTCCGCAGGAACCGTGTTCAATGGAGAAATCACTTCTCCCGGTGATATCCACATCGACGGGAAGTTTGACGGTCGTCTGGAATCTTCCGGAAAACTGACGGTAGGAAACAAGGCCCGGGTCAAAGGAGAATTCATCTGCCGTGACATTGATTTCGCCGGCACGATGGAAAACGGAACCTTCGTGGTGAAGGACACGCTTTCCCTCCGTACCGGAAGTTCCATCAAGGAAGGTGATATTTCCTACGGAAGGCTTCAGGTGGAACTCGATGCCCGTCTGGGCGGCACCTGCCATTACCTGGCCGAGGGTGAATTCGAGAAGAAAATAGAAAACGTCAAATCTGCAAACAGTAAAGCCTAATAGATATGGAGACTTTCAACAAGGAAACTAGCCGGATTGCTTCCGGTACCCGCTTCAAGGGAGATTTCGCCACCCGTTCCGACCTCCGCATAGACGGTGTCTTTGAAGGCAAACTGTACTGCTCCGGCCGTTTGGTCGTGGGAGAAAACGGCGTTGTGAAAGGTACGGTCATCGGCAATGTAATCGAGTTCTCCGGAACGATGGATGGCGGTTCTTTCTTCGTGAAGGACACCCTCTCCCTCAAGAGCGGCAGTGTCGTGGAAGGAGACATCTTTACCCGTCGTTTCCAGGTGGACCTGGGCGCCCGTTTCGTGGGAACCAGCAAAATCCTGGAGGAAGAAAAATACGTGAAAGCAGCTGCTCCCTTCGAGTCGCTTCTTCCGTCCGAGGCTGCCCCTGCCGCAGCTGAGCAAATTCAGGAGGCTCCCGTTGCCGCTCAAGAGCAGGAAGAGCCCGTGGCTGAATCCGCTCCGGTGGCGGAACCTGCCCCCGCTCCGGCCGCTCCTAAGGAAGAGAAGGCCGAGGTGGATTCGATGGCCGAGTCCTGGTTGGGCTGGAACAAGAAACGTTCCCAGTAACCATCCTTTGCATCCCTTCTGTTCCGGTCCGGTCGGCGCTTTTGTCGTCCGGACCGGAATTGTTGATAACTTTTGTTGATAACTTCTTGCCGCCAGCTTGTATTAAATTTTTTTATTAACTATCTTTGTCTGGTCATAAAAGGCCGTAGAGCTAGAAACAACTCAAAAACCTTCTATATTTTATGACAAAACAATCTCCCGCCATCTACGACGCCCGTTCCCTGGGAAAGGGCAAGATGCTTACCCTCGGCCTACAGCATATGTTCGCCATGTTCGGAGCCACGGTTCTGGTCCCGGTCATTACGGGTCTTTCGATGAGTGCCACCTTGTTGTTCGCAGGTTTGGGCACTCTTATTTTTCACCTTCTCACCAAGATGCGGGTTCCGGCGTTCCTCGGCTCGTCCTTTGCGTTCCTCGGCGGTTATGCCGCCATCGTTTCAATGGGAGCCCAGGAAGGACTCAGCGCCACGGAATCATTGCCTTATGCCTGCATCGGGGTTTTCTCGGCAGGCATTATTTATTTCATCCTGGCCGGTCTGATCGCCGCTTTCGGCGCCAAGAAGGTGATGCGCTTTTTCCCTCCCATCGTGACAGGCCCCATCATCATTGCCATTGGCCTTACCCTGTCCGGTAGCGCTATCCAGAACTGTAACAGCAATTGGTGGATCGCCCTTCTCGCCATTGCTATCATCGTCGTATGCAACATCTGGGGCAGGGGAATGATCCGGATCATCCCCATCCTGCTTGGCGTGCTGGGTTCCTATATTGTGGCCGCCTGTTTCGGCCTCTGTGATTTCACTCCCGTGAAGGATGCCGCCTGGGTGGGCGTTCCGTTCCAGTGGGAGAATACGGCGTTCTACGTGTTCTCCAATCCCAACTGGGGGCTTGTCGTGAGTGCCGTCATCGCCATCGTTCCCATCTCACTGGCTACGATGATGGAGCACATCGGAGATATGTGCGCCATTTCTTCGACGGTAGGGAAGAACTACCTGGAGAACCCGGGCCTGCACCGCACCCTGATGGGAGACGGTCTCGCCACGATGCTGGCCTCCCTGTTTGGCGCCCCGGCCAATACCACCTACGGTGAAAATACCGGTGTCCTGAACCTGACCAAGGTTTACGATCCCGCCGTCATCCGCATTGCCGCCGTTTTTGCCATCATTCTCAGTTTCTGCCCCAAATTCAGTGCCCTGATTGCTTGTATGCCCGCTTCCACCATCGGTGGCGTGTCGCTCATCCTGTACGGTATGATTTCCGCCGTGGGTGTACGCAACATCGTGGAAAACAAGGTCGATTTCACCAAGAGCCGCAATGTTCTTATCGCCGCCCTCATCCTGGTGCTGGCCATCGGCATCAAGTACGGCGCTGGTGACGCCATCTCCCTGGGCTTCACCAGCCTCAGCGGCCTGGCTGTCGCCGCCCTCGTGGGCGTAATTCTCAATGCCATCCTGCCCGGCAAGGATTATGAGTTCGGCTCCAATCCCCAGGGAGACAAGGCGGTGGACTTCGAAATGAATCCTTCCCTAAGAAAGTAACCTAATGTATATATTCATTCCATAAACTACGTTTTATGCTTAAAAAAACCATTCTCGCCGTTGCTTTTGCAACCCTTGCTTTTGGCTTTGCAGCCAAGGCCCAGACCAACATCCAGGTGTTTTATGATTTCGGCTCGGACCGTAAACATGTAACAACCACCATTGAGGGTTTCTACAATGACAATTGGGGAAACACTTTCTTCTTCGTGGATCACGATTTCAACCACAAGGCCAACACTCCCGCCGGCACCAAGGCGCCCACCGGAACATATATGGAAGTAGCCCGTTGCCTGAACTTCTGGCAAGGTACCAAACTGGGCGGCCTCAGCTTGCACGTGGAGTACAACGGCGGAGTTTATAAGAATTATCACATCAATCACAGCATCCTGGCCGGCCTGGACTATTTCCTCCATTCGTCCGACTTCCGCAATACCTTTAATTTCAAGGTGCTGTACAAGAAGATTGCCGGTACCAAGAGCCAGGTTCCCATGCAGTTTACCTTTGTCTGGGGCATGCAGGACCTCTTCGGACTCAAAGGCCTCCGTTTCAGCGGTTTCGCCGATTTCTGGTGGGAAGACCACACCCTCTTTACCGACCACAATGGTCCCATCCTGGGCGGTTTCTCCCATGTCGTGTTCCTTTCCGAACCCCAGATCTGGTACAATGTCGGCCAGCATTTCGGGGTGAACAACTTCAATATCGGCGGAGAGGTGGAACTCAGCTACGACTTTGGTTCTGCCAAAGGCTTCTGGGCCCGTCCCTGCTTAGGCGCCAAGTGGGTCTTCTAAGTATTTCGAGAAGGAGTTAGGTATAACATTTAATGTTTCAGGAAATGAAGCCTGCATTCGAGAAACTTTTCGGTTTTGACTCCAAGGTGAACAATATCCGTACGGAGATTCTGGCGGGTATTACCACCTTCCTCACGATGGCCTACATCCTGGCCGTAAACCCTGCTATCTTCAGCGCCTTGCCGGGCATGCCCGCCGGCAGTGTCTTCACGGCCACGGCTTTAGCCGCCATCATCGGTACGCTGGTTATGGCCCTCTATGCCAGAAAGCCTTTCGCCCTGGCTCCCGGTATGGGGCTGAATGCCTTCTTCGTGTACACCGTCTGCCTTGGAATGGGCTATTCCTGGCAGTTTGCCCTCACGGCCGTATTGCTGGAAGGTCTCCTCTTTATCGTCCTTACCCTTACCAAGGTTCGCAGCTGGCTGCTCAACGCCATACCCGGCACGCTGAAAAAAGCCATCGGCGCCGGTATCGGCCTTTTCATCGCCTTTATCGGGATGCAGAATGCCGGTATCATCGTCAACAATGACGCTACGCTGGTCAGCCTCGGCAGCATTACCAAGGGCACGGCCCTGCTGGCGATGATCGGCCTCTTCCTCACCGCTGGCCTGGTGATGGCCAAGGTGCGCGGGGGCATTCTCTGGGGCATCCTGGCCACCACCCTCCTGGGCCTGGTCATCAAGGATCCCGCTACGGGGGAAGCCATTACCAAGTTTGGCGGCGTGGTCTCCCTTCCCGACAGCGTGAAGCCCATCGCTTTCCAGTTTGAGTGGAACAATATCCTTACCCTGGATATGCTGGTGATTGTTTTTACCTTCCTTTTCATCGACATGTTCGATACGATGGGCACCATCATCGGCGTTCACCAGGGTGCCGGCCTCATCCCCGATGACGGCCCCCGTGACAACGTCCCGGATATGGAGAAGATG
>ONOH01000019.1 GCA_900319405.1 uncultured Bacteroidales bacterium
CTTGATGTCAGTGCTAATACTGCGTTGGATCTTCTTGACTGCAGCAACAACCAGTTAACTAACCTGAATGTCAGCGCGAACACCGCGTTGTGGAATCTTTCATGCTCCTCCAACCAGTTAACCAACCTTGACATTAGCAAAAACACTGCGCTGACGCAGCTTTACTGCAACTCCAATCAGCTAGTCAGCCTTGATGTCAGTGCTAATACTGCGTTGGATTTTCTTGACTGCAGCAACAACCAGTTAACTAACCTGAATGTCAGCGCTTGCACTGCGTTGGTGAGTCTTAATTGTCACAACAATCAGTTAACCAGCCTTTATGTCAGCAAAAACATCGCGTTGAATTATCTTTACTGTTACAATAATCAGTTAGCGACCCTTGATGTCAGTGCGAACACCGCGTTAACGGAGCTTCGCTGCTACAATAATCAGTTAACCAGCCTTGATGTCAGTGCGAACACCGCGTTAACGGAGCTTCGCTGCTACTCTAATCCGTTAACCAGCCTTGATGTCAGCTTTAATACCGCCTTGACGATTCTTCTCTGCCACTCCAATCAGTTAACCAGCCTTGATGTCAGCAAAAACATCGCGTTGAATTATCTTTACTGCTACAACAATCAGTTAACCAGCCTTGATGTCAGTGCTAACTCTGCCTTGGAATACTTATATTGTACGGGCAATCCCGCTCTTTCAGCGTTGTGGCTGAAGAGTGGACAAGCGATTGCGGCTTTGTATTACGATAGCAATATCACCACCATTTACTATAAAGATTAAACGCTGTTAGTGAGTTCATTGCCGCCTTGGGCGCGAGAGGTGTGTAGGATGGCGTTTTCGTGTCAAGGCGGCAGGGATGTTGGCGGGGAAGGACGTAATTAATGCCGCCTTGGACGGCAGAGGTGCGTAGAAAGGCGATTCTGTGTCAAGGTGGCAATGTGCGTTGCAGGTGAGACGGGGAAGAGGGGGCAAGTCCAAAGAATGGCAACTTGTTGCGCTATGGGCCGCTCAGGTGTGCCCAACCAAAAATAACCAGCACAACGCTGGTTTTTTTATTGGAAGATGCCTACGCGGAAGGAGATGTCTCCTGGATTCTCTCCGGCATTGAGGTCCGAGGCGGTGACAAAAATGTACACCTTGCCCTGGCTCCATTCGTAGTCCACGTAGGTGGTATAGTAGATGTCTTCCTCCGTTTTTTCCGTGCGCATGGCGGGAAGGGGAGTCCCTAAAAAGAGGAACCCCGAAAGTCTTTAAGGCTTTCGGGGTTCTTTCATATTTTATATTAAGGTATTCTTACTTGGAGGGATGGCGGTAAAAGAACATCCTGAAGGCATCGAAGGAGGGGAAGGGGGCTTGGCCATAGGTGAGGGAAAATTCGGTGACCATCGAGTCGAACAACTGTTTCATGGAATCCTTTTTCCCCAGGCCCCGACATTCCTTCAGCCGTTTCCAGTAGCTTGCCAGAAACGCTTCCTTCGGTGATTCTTGCCGTGGATTATTCATCTCGATTCGTTTTATCGTTCCCTTAATGTAGCCGGGGAAGTCGTTCTCATAGGGGGTGAAAAGATTAATATTTTTCTTCAAAAATTTTGTTTTCCATAAAAAAGATTTGTATATTAGCACCTTGCTATAAAACGGGTAAATTTAAGGAACTATTCTTTTACACATAAAAATTTTTAGAAACAACACCTAATAAACTTTTTTCTATTATTAACCCTAACTTTTATGAACGCAAAATTCCTAACCAAACTTTTGTGGAGCGGAGTGCTGTTTGTGGTTCTTGCCACCGGTACCGCCTTTGCGCAAGTGTCAACAGTCCGGGGTAAAATCACAGATGAGCACGGGGAAGCCCTTCCTGGTGTCTCCATTCTCGTGAAAGGAACCCAAGTGGGTACGATGACCGAACCGGACGGAAACTTTGTCCTTACCGGCATTCCTTCCAATGCCAATACCCTGGTCATCTCCTTTATCGGTATGGTAACCCAGGAGGTCGCCATCCAGCCCGTCGTGAACGTGGTCCTGTATGCCGACAGTGAAGCCCTGGACGAGGCCGTGGTCACCATCGCCTACGGTGCCGCCAAGCGCTCCTCCCTGACGGGTGCCGTCGCTTCGGTGGACTCCGAGAAAATCGCCAACCGTCCCACCTCTTCCGTTACCAGCGCCCTGGAAGGCACTGTGACGGGTGTCCAGGTGAACGGTACCTACGGCGCTCCCGGTACCGACCCTTCCATCATGATCCGTGGTAACGGTACCGTGAACGGTTCCTCCAGCCCGCTGTACGTGATTGACGGTGTTCCTTTCGGCGGAAACGTTTCCGACCTGAACCCTGCCGACATCGAGTCGATGACCGTTCTCAAGGATGCCGCCTCCGCCGCCCTGTACGGTAACCGCGCTTCCAACGGTGTTATCCTCATCACCACCAAGAAGGGTGCCCAGGGCCGCATTTCCGTGACCGCCAGTGCCACTGCCGGTGTGTACGACCGTGGTATTCCCGAGTATGAACTGGCCAACCAGGAGCAGTTTATGAATATTGCCTGGCGTGCGCTCTACAACGACCGTCAGTATTACTATGGAGATGCCTCCAATGATGCTGCCACCTACGCCACCGAGAACCTCATCGCCGAGCGTCTGTACCTGAACATCTACAACCAGGACGCCAAGTCCCTCTTCCAGAACGGACAGCTCATTCCCGGCGCCACCATCAAGAAGGGCTACCAGGACGACCTCGACTGGTTCGCCCAGACCATCAAGCCCGGTTTCCGCCAGGAATACAACGTGGCGGCCAGCGGTGCTACCAACAAGAGTGACTACTATATGTCCGTCGGTTACCTGGATGAGAACGGTTATATGAAGACAGCCACCTTCAACCGTCTGTCGGGCCGCGCCTCCGTGAATGTGCGTCCCACCAGCTACCTGAAGTTTGGCCTCAATGTGAACGCCACGCACCAGAACTCCAACAATACCTCTACGGGTTCTTCTTCCTACGTGAACCCCTGGATGTATTGCCGTAACATCGCCCCCATCTATCCGGTGCACCTGCACGACATCAATACCGGTGAATACATCCTGGATGCCAGCGGCAACAAGCAGTATGACGGCGGTTCCTACATCGACGCTAATGGCAAGGTGATTACCACCCGTAACCAGTATGCGGATCGTCATGTCATCTGGGAGAACGAACTGAACAAGGACGGCACCGTGCGCAACACTATGAACGCCATAGCCACCGCAGAGGTGTACTTCCTCAAAGACTTCACCTTCACCATCAACGGAAATATCAACCTCCGGAACTCCGTGAACCAGACCTATAACTCCGCTGTCATCGGTGACGGTAAAGGAAACAACGGTCGTGAAAATCGCGTGGAGTATATATATAAGAATTACACCTTCCAGCAGCAGCTGCGCTGGGCCCACCAGTTCGGCCACCACGGTGTAAACGTGCTCCTCGGTCACGAGAACTACGCCAACCACTACGATTATCTTTACGGCTACAAGACGAACCAGGTTTTTCCGAACGTGAACAATTTTGAGAACTTCACGGTCATGACAGATCTGACTAACTATGCTAACAACTATCGCACGGAAAGTTACCTGTCCCGCGTTCGTTACAACTATATGGACAAGTACAACTTCGAGGCTTCCTTCCGTCGTGACGGTTCCTCCCGTTTCCACAAGGATGCCCGCTGGGGTAACTTCTGGAGCGTTGGCGCCAACTGGATGATTTCCAAGGAGCCCTTCATGCAGAGCGTCACCTGGGTGAACAGCCTCAAGCTCCGTGCCGACTTCGGCCAGGTAGGTAACGACTCCGGTTCCGGTTTATACGGTTATCAGGCTTTGTACACTTCCAACCAGAATGCCAATAAGGGTGCCTATTACCTGTCTCAGTTGGGTAATGACCTGCTGAAATGGGAAACGGGCCAGTCCTGGGGTATCGGTATCGAGTCCCGCCTGTTCAACCGCTGGACCCTGAATGTGGAATACTTCGACCGCCGCAACAAGGACCTGCTCTTCAACGTGATCCTTCCCATCTCCGCCGGTCCCACCTCATCTTCGTCCAGCAACCCTTCCATTACCCAGAATGTTGGTACGATGAGCAACCGCGGCGTGGAAATCGAAACTGACTTCGACGTCATCCGCACCCGCGACTGGAACTTCAACATCTTCGCCAATGCCACGTTCCTCAAAAACCGCATCATCACCCTGCCCGAGCAGAACCGCAAGGAGGGTATCATCGATGGTACCAAGCGCTTTGTGGAAGGCGGAGACCGCTATGCTTTCTGGCTCTACCAGTATGCCGGTGTCGATCAGATGACCGGTCTGTCCCTGTATGATTTCGACGACGAGCGTTTCTACATTACCGACGACAATACCGCCGACGGTAAGGTGATCTACGGTACGGCCGAGGATGCCGAAGGCAACGCCCATACCCTGATGGCCGGAACCAACTACACCATCATCAACGGAAAACCGTATGTATGGAACCCCGGTTCCTATGGTAAGAAGGACTGGTCCGGTACCGCTACGCCCACCGTTTACGGCAGCTTCGGCTTCAACCTGGGCTGGAAGGGCTTGCGTCTGAGCACCCTGTTCACCTACTCCCTGGGCTCCAAGGTTTACGATGGTCTTTACGCTGGTCTGATGGGTCTGAGTGCAACCCCCAGCAGCGCCCACAAGGACAACCTGAACGGCTGGACGGGCGTTCCCAACGGTGTCAGCGAGAACAGCGCCAACCGTATCGATCCCAACGGCACCCCCATGCTGTACACCTTCAATACGTACAAGATGAACGGAACCGATGTAACCATCTCCAATAACGCCGGTACTTCCACTCGTTGGCTCGTCTCCGGCAACTATCTGGTGGTGAAGAATATCGCCCTTTCTTACGACTTCCCCAAGAAGCTCCTGGCTCCGCTCCAGGTTCAGGGCCTTACCATCACCCTGGCTTGCGAGAACCTCCATACCTTCTCGGCCCGCAGGGGCTTGAACCCGCAGTATAACTTCAGCGGTACCACCAGCAGCAACGACTTCGTGACTGCCCGCGTGATTACCGGTGGTGTCAGCGTGAAGTTTTAATTCGCTAAAGAGATGAATGATATGAAAAATATTTTTAGAATCACTCTTCTGATCGCAGCACTCTCCCTGGGCGCTGCCTGCTCCAAAGAATACCTGGAGACCTCTCCGGAGAGTTCCGTGTCTCCTGTGACCATTTTCGAATCGACAGAAAACGTCAAGCTTGCCATCAACGGTATGAGCAAGATGATGACTACCCAGTACCTGAGCACCCAGGGTCTGAACGGCGAGGGTTCCATCAAAACCTGGTACGGAAACTTTGGTAACGACCTCCAGCGCTGCAACCAGACCGGTTGGGCCGCTTTGTGGAACCACACTTATCACGAGAACGTGAACTCTACGTACCTTGTGTATCCCTGGTTCTACTACTACAAGATTATCGGCAATGCCAATCAGGTAATCAAGAATATAGAAAATGCCGATGGTCCCGAGACCGAGAAGCAGTTCTACAAGGCCCAGGCTCTGGTGTTCCGCGCTCACGCCTACACGATGCTGTTGCAGTTGTATGCCTATCGCTGGCAGGACAGCAACAACGGTTCCAGCAATGGCGTTATCCTCCGTCTGACCCCCGATGCCAATGAAGACCAGGAAATAGGTTACAGTATGCCTCTTTCCACTCAGGCAGAATGCTATGCTCAGATCTACACCGACTGTGACGAAGCCATCCAGCTCTTCCAGTCCAGTGGTATCAAGCGGGCCAGCGCAGATTTCTACTTGCCCGATATCAACGTGGCCTACGCCGTGAAGACCCGTGCCGCCCTTACCCGCGAGGACTGGGCCACCGTGGCCGCCACCGCTCCCAAGGCCCGCGAAGGCCACCCGCTGATGAGCAAGGATCAGTATGTGAACGGAGGCTTTAATGTGGCTCCTGGTTCCACCAACAATGAGTGGATTTGGGGTGTATATGAGGCCGAGGACCAGACCATTTACTACTACTCCTTCTTCGCTTATCAGGCTTCCGATGCCAGTTCCTCCATGCAGCGTACCTATCCGCTGGCCATCAGCAAGGAGCTCTACGATCAGATTCCCGCTACGGATGCCCGTCGTGACATGTGGTTAGCACCGACCCAGGAGGAATGGGAGGAAACTTATGAGAACGAGACGTCCGGGAAGACCGAATATTGCATCAGCCGTACGAATGGCAAGGCTGAGCAGGGTGCTTTCTTTGACCGCGCCAAGAAATCCGGTAAGCTTTATTCAACCAGCTTGGTGTACCAGTATATGCAGACCAAGTTCCAGTGCGTTTTCTATCCTGGTGGCGGTAGCTTCAATATCTACCGTTCGGCCGAAATGATTCTCTCCGAGGCCGAGGCCCTCTGCCATCTGGGCGGCCAGGATGCCAAGGTTCAGAGCCTGCTCAACGAGCTGAACAAGAACCTGAATCCTTCCTACAGCTGCACCAAGACCGGCGCCGACCTCCTCACCGAGGTGAAACTCTATCGCCGCATCGACCTTTGGGGTGAAGGCTTCGACTGGTACGACTACAAGCGCTGGAACGTGCCCATCGTCCGCAAGAGCATCGCCGATGGCGGCAGCTTCCAGTCGGCCTTTGCCGTCACCATCAACGTGGGAGACGGTAACAAGTGGACTTGGAAGATTCCCAGATCCGAGACCGACTACAACAAGCTCGTCAGCCTGGAGTAATCGCTCCTGAACAGAAAAGAAGGATACCGGTTTTTCCGATATCCTTCTTTTTTATGCCAGTACCGTTATAGCTGGATGGCTACGCGGAAGCTCATGTCTCCGGGATTCTGATTCTCTCCGGCATAGAGGTCCGAGGCGGTGACAAAAATGTACACCTTGCCCTGGCTCCATTCGTAGTCCACGTAGGTGGTGTAGTAGATGTCTTCCTCCGTTTTTTCCGTGCGCATGGCGGGAAGGGGAGTCCAGACATTGCCTTCGTAGCGGCGATAAACCATCACGACACCTTGCTCCACCACATCTTTGGTGATTTCGGGGACATCCAGCTCGGCCTGGAAGTAGCCTTCGTCCTCATTGCCGAAGGGCACTTCCCAGATGCTCCAGTTGGCGGCTTTGACCTGGAAGTCAATCAGGGTCATTCCCAGCCCCTGATAATAAATGTTTTCATCCGTGATGTACTGTTTGGTGCATCCGGTCGCGAGCAGTCCGGCGGCCAGAAAGCCGATAAGGATTCTGTTTGCTTTCATCTCTTTCGGGTTTTATTTGTTTCCTTGCTTGTTCAAAAAGCAGGCCACGGTGTTTTCCATCAGGCAGGCGATGGTCATCGGCCCCACGCCGCCGGGGACCGGGGTAATGGCCGATGCCTTGGGCGCCACGGAGTCGAAGTCCACGTCTCCGCAGAGCTTGCCCGTTTCCGGGTCCCGGTCCATACCCACGTCGATGACCACTACTCCCTCGCTCACCATGTCTCCGGTCACCATCTTGGCGCGTCCGGCGGCCACCACCAGAATCTCGGCCTGGCGGGTAATCTCGGGGAGGTTTACCGTGCGCGTGTGGCAGAGGGTGACGGTGGCGTTGGCGTCCAGCAGCATCTTGGCGACGGGCAGTCCCACGATGTTGCTCCGGCCGATGACGACGGCCCTTTTGCCCTTGGGATCCACGCCCTCGGCCTCCAGCAGTTTCATAATGCCGGCGGGTGTGCAGGGATTCATGTGCGGGGTTTTCTGCCAGAGGCCGGCCACGTTGCGGGGGTGGAAGCCGTCCACGTCCTTGCTGTGGTCGATGGCCTCGATGACTTTGGCCTCGGAGATGTGTTTGGGAAGGGGCAGCTGCACCAGGAGACCGTCCACGGTCTCATCGGCATTGAGCTCTTGAATCTGGCTCAGCAGCGCCTGCTCGGAGGTTTCCTCCGGGAGAACGATGGTGGTGTTGCGCATCCCGCAGGCCTCGCAGGCCTTGGCCTTGTTGCGCACATACACGACGCTGGCGGGATCTTCTCCCACCCGCACCACGACCAGGTGCGGAACGCGTCCGAACTTTTCCGGGAAGGTGGCTACCTGTTCCCGCAGGGCCTCTTTGAGAGAGGTCGATACTTGTTTTCCGTCAATGATTTTCATAACTGCAAATTTACGCGCAAACCAAGAGAAAAACAAATGCATCCTCCCTAAAAAAGGATATATCCAAAAAATACGTATCTTTGTATGATGCAGATGAAAGTTGTTATGAGACCTTTATATCTTACCAATACGCTTTCCCGTAACAAGGAGCTTTTCAAACCCATCCACGAAGGACATGTGGGAATGTATGTGTGCGGCCCCACGGTGTATGGAGAGGCGCATCTGGGCCACGCCCGTCCGGGGGTTACCTACGATGTGCTGTTCCGCCTGCTGAAGTATCTGGGCTATAAGGTGCGCTATGTCCGAAACATTACGGACGTGGGCCATCTGGAGCACGATGCCGACGAAGGGGAGGACAAGATTGCCAAGAAAGCCCGCCTGGAGCAGTTGGAGCCGATGGAAGTGGTGCAGTACTACACGGAACGTTACCACGAGGCCATGCGGCTTCTGGGCGTCGAATCCCCCTCCATCGAGCCCCGCGCCAGCGGCCACATCATCGAACAGATTGAGGCCATCCGGAAAATTCTGGAGGCCGGTTACGCCTATGAAAGCAACGGCTCCGTCTATTTTGACGTGCGCAAGTACAACCGGGACCACAACTACGGTGTCCTGAGCGGCCGTACGCTGGAAGCCACGCTGGAAGGCACCCGCTCGCTGGACGGCCAGGGAGACAAGCACGCCCCCTACGACTTCGCCCTCTGGAAGAAGGCGGAACCGGAGCACATCATGCGCTGGCCTTCCCCCTGGGGAGAAGGTTTCCCCGGCTGGCACCTGGAGTGCTCGGTGATGGGCGCCAAGTACCTGGGAGAGGAGTTTGATATCCATGGCGGCGGAATGGACCTGATGTTCCCGCACCACGAGTGCGAGATTGCCCAGAATGTGGCCTCCCGCGGTACGCAGGGCGTCCATTACTGGGTTCACAACAATATGATTACCATCGGCGGGCAGAAAATGGGCAAGTCGCTGGGGAATTTCATTACCCTGCCGGAGCTCTTCAGCGGGAATCATCCCAAGCTGGAGCAACCTTATTCGCCGATGACGGTCCGCTTTTTCATCCTCCAGGCTCATTATCGCGGCACCCTGGACTTCTCCAACGAAGCCCTGCAGGCCGCTGAAAAAGGCTACAAGCGCCTGATGCAGGCCTGGCGGGAACTGGGCGCCCCGGAAGGGGAGGGTAGCCCTTCCGATGCGGTTAAAGGCATCATCGACGGCGCCCTGAACGCCCTCTGCGACGACTTGAACACCCCCATCGCCGTCGCCCAGCTTTTCGAGGCGGTGAAACTCATCAACGGCGGTAAATTATCGGCCGGTGACAGAGCGGCACTGGCCCGGCTGTTCGATGAGGTGGTGGGCGGCGTGCTGGGTCTCAGGGACGAGGAAGCCGGCGCTTCCGGCAAGGCCGAAAAGGCCCTGGAAGGTGTAATGGACCTGGTGCTGGAAGCCCGCAGAAAGGCCCGCGAAGAGAAAAACTGGGCCGAGAGCGACCGCATCCGCGACACCCTCGCCTCTTTCGGCATCGCCGTCAAAGACACCAAGGACGGTGCCACCTGGACCCTCAGTTAACCTGGTCACCCAGAACAAACCTGTCATTCTGAACGAAGTGAAGAATCTCAAATTCATCTCCTGGAACGTCAACGGCCTCCGTGCCGTAGTAGGCAAGGGTTTTGCCGACATTTTCGTGGACCTGGACGCCGATTTCGTATGCCTGCAGGAAACCAAACTGCAGGCGGGACAACTGGACCTGGAATTCCCCGGCTATCAGTCCTATTGGAACTATGCCGAGAAAAAAGGCTATTCCGGCACCGTGATCTATGCCCGTCATACGCCCCTTGCCGTGCGTTACGGGATGGGGGTGGAGGAGCATGACCACGAAGGCCGGCTCATCACCCTGGAATACGAAAGCTTTTTCCTCGTCTGTGCTTACGTTCCCAATTCCCAGGACGGCCTTCGGCGCCTGGACTACCGGATGCGCTGGGAGGAAGACCTCAGAGCCTATCTGTCGGCCCTCCCCAAGCCGGTGGTCTATTGCGGAGACCTCAATGTGGCGCACGAGGAGATAGACCTCAAGAACCCCTCCACCAATCACTTCAATGCCGGCTTCTCAGACCAGGAAAGGGAAAAGTTTTCCCGGCTGCTGGCCGCAGGATTCGTGGATACCTGGCGCTTCCAGCACCCCTCGGAGGTCAAATACTCCTGGTGGAGCTACCGGATGAACGCCCGGGAGCGCAATGCCGGCTGGCGCATAGACTACTTTGTCGTGTCCGACTCCCTTCGGGACGCCGTCGTCTCTACGGAAATCCACAACGAAATCTTCGGCTCCGACCATTGTCCGGTAGAACTGATAACGAACTTTTAACAAATGCTATCCTTTACTTGCGACTACACCCAGGGTGCCCATCCTGCTATTCTGGACCGCCTCGTCGCCACCAACTTCCAGCAGGAACCCGGTTACGGGGAAGATGTCTTTACGGCATCGGCCCGGGAGAAAATCCGCGCGGCCTGCGCCTGCCCCGGGGCCGATGTGTACCTCCTCACGGGAGGCACCCAGACCAATTCCACCATCATCGCCTCGCTCCTTCACGATGTGGAGGGCGCCGTGGCGGTGGAGACCGGCCATATTGCCGTGCACGAAGCCGGCGCGGTGGAGTACACCGGCCACAAGGTGCTCACCCTGCCCCCTCACGAGGGAAAAATGGATGCCGGGGAATTGAGGGCCTACCTTCAGCGTTTCTATGCCGACGGCGCCTTCGAGCACATGGTCTTCCCCGGACTGGTGTACCTTTCTTTCCCTACGGAGTACGGAACCATTTATTCCAAGGCCCAGCTCAAGGCCATTCGGGAGGTGTGCCAGGAGTATAAGCTGCCCTTGTTTGTGGACGGCGCACGCCTGGGTTACGGACTGATGAGCCCCGCTTGCGACCTGTCTCTCCAGGAACTGGCCGCCCTCTGCGATGTGTTCACCATCGGCGGCACCAAAGTAGGCGCCCTCTGCGGAGAGGCCGTCGTCTTTACCGGCGGTGCTCCCAAGCATTTCTTTACCACGGTTAAGCAGCACGGCGCCCTCCTGGCCAAAGGCCGTCTTCCGGGCATCCAATTCGATACCCTTTTCACGGATGATCTGTATTTTAAGATTGCCCGGAATGCGATAGACAGAGCCCTGGAGCTGAAGACGCAGTTCCTTTCCAAGGGCTATGAGCTTTTCCTGGATTCCCCCACCAACCAGCAGTTTATCATTCTGCCTCCGGAAGCGGCGGCGGTCTTGGAAGGCAAGGTGGCCTATGAGGTATGGGAGTATCTTCCGGACGGCCGCGCGGTCACCCGCTTTGCCACCAGCTGGGCCACCACTCCCGAACAGATATCGACCCTTGCCGATCTCCTGCCTTTGGTGTAGTGCCCTGTATTCGCTATTTCACCATCTGATAGGCCCCCACGCCCAGCAAAGCGGCTGCCAGGACGATGGCACCGGCCAGCAGAACGCCGGCCAGGGCCGCTATGGTGCTTTTCTTGAAGTCCATGTTCAGGATACTGGCGGCGAGCATACCCGTCCACGCGCCGGTTCCCGGAACCGGGATGCCCACGAACAGGAACAGGGCCCAGTACAGGCCTTTTCCGGCTTTCTCTTCCAGCTTCTGGCCTCCTTTCTGCCCTTTTTCCAGGAACCAGGTGAAAAGGCGGCCGATGTATTTTTTGTCCTTTCCCCATTCCAGGATGCGACGGGCAAAGAGGAAGATGAAGGGGACGGGAATCAGGTTGCCGATTACGGACACAATGCAGGAAGGAATGATGGGAAGCCCCCAAAGTACGGCGACGGGGACGGCTCCGCGGATTTCTACCAGCGGAAGCATCGAGATGAACAGAATCCAGAGGTACTTTTTCATAGTGTCAGGCAGGTGTGTTGGCGGCAATGAGCGCGCGGATTTCTTCCTTGGCGGTGCGCCAGCGGGGGATGTCTATCTTGGTGCCGATAACCTCCACCACTTTGGCGGCGATGATGGTGCCCACCTCTCCGCAGACGCGCAGCGGCATTCCCAGGGAGTGGGCATACAGGAAACCTGCGGCGTAGGTGTCTCCGGCGCCGGTAGCATCTATCGGCGTGGCCGGCCAGGGTTCGATAAAATGGTACTCGTCTCCGGATTTGACCATAGATCCGGCTTTTCCCACCTTTACGACGGCGATTTTGCAGTGGCGGGAGAGTTCGTCAATGGCATCGCGGGGTTCCATCTTGGTATAGGCCTTGGCCTCCGACTCATTGGCAAAGACAATGTCCACGTAGTTCTCCACCAGGTTGTGGAAGAAGGCGTCGTTGGATTCCACCACATTGTACGAGGCCATATCGATGGAGATGATGCAGCCGGCCTCCCTGGCCAGCCGGGCAGCCTTGGAAATCAGTTCCTGGTTCTGGACCAGATAGCCCTCGATGTGGAAATAGTCGTAGCCCTGGAACTGTTCCAGGGACAGGTCTTCGGGGCCCAGCTCCAGCGTGGCGCCCATATAATCGGCAAAAGTCCTTTCGGCATTGGCTCCGGTGATGAAAACCATACAGCGGCCGCTGGACTTCTGGCCGTAGAGCATCTGTGCCCGCACCCCGTACTGCTCCATCGTGCTTTTGAAGAGGTTGCCCAAATCGTCGTTTCCGATTTTGCCCAGAAAGCCCGAAGGCATCCCGAAGATAGCGGTGCAGGTAATGGTATTGGCGGCCGATCCTCCGGGGACATACTTGACGCCGTATTCCTTGAGGGTATCCCAGATGCGGTCTCCGGTTTCCATATCCACGTGCTGCATACTTCCCAGGGGAAGGTGAAACTTGCGAAGGAGGGTGTCGTCCGGAAGGACGGCCAGGATGTCGGTAAGCGCATTGCCGATGCCAAGGATGGATTTCATAGGAACTGTGTCGGATTATCTTGACAAAGATACCCATTATTTGCGGATTTTCCATTACCTTTGTATGGATATGGACGAGAAAAAGAAAACAAAGAATATCTTCCAATATGCGTTCTGGGGCATTGTCGCCGTGGTGCTGGTGTACTTCTGCCTGCGGAGCATAGACTGGAGCCAGTTCTCGGAGGCCCTGAAACGCTGCCGATGGGAGTATGTCATCCTGTCGATGCTGCTGGGCACGCTTGTCCTGAAGGTCAGGGGAAACCGCTGGCGGATGCTGCTGCTGCCCTTCGACCCCGGTACTTCGCCGGTCACCACCTTCAATGCCTATAACATCTGTATGGCCGTGAACCTGGCCCTGCCCCGTGCCGGAGAGGTGGCCAGGCTGGGCTATGCGGTCAGGCATTCCGCCGTCGGCCCGGACGGAAAAAGGCTCCTGAGCTTCGACAAAGCCCTGGGCACCCTTTTTACGGAGCGTGTCTGGGACGCCCTTGTCACGCTGGCGATGGCGGCCGTGCTCGCGGTGTTGATGTGGAAGAGTTTCGGCGCCTATCTTCTGGAGGAGCTGTCTTCCCTGGGCGGCGCCGGCCTGATCGGGTGGGGACTGTGCGGGCTTGCCCTGCTGGGCCTGCTTTCACTTTACCTGATTTATGCCTTCCGCAGGAAGGGCGGCCTCTGGAGCAAAGCCTGGGGGTTCGTCCGGGGAATCGGCAGCGGAGCCGCTGCTTTCCTGAAAATGAAGAGGGCCTGGCTTTTTTTTGTCTATACGCTTGTCATCTGGCTCCTTTATTGGCTGATGAGCGTCTGCATCGTCCGGGCCGTTCAGGACATCGAGGCTTTTTCTTCGCTCTCCCCGGCCGATGCCTTCATCCTGATGGTGGCCGGAAGCATCAGTTCCGTGGTGCCGGTTCCCGGAGGCTTCGGCGCTTATCACGGGGTGCTCTGCGGCGTCCTGTCCACCCTCTGGGGAATTCCTATGGGGACCGGGATGATTTTTGCCACGCTCAATCACGAATCCCAGGTGGTCACGCAGGCTCTCTGCGGCCTGGCTTCCTATATCCACGAACATTTTTTTCGAAAGAAATGACCCGCCGTTTCGCCCTCATCGGCCATCCCGTGGCCGGCTCGCTGAGTCCCCGCATGATTGCCGCCGCCTATGGGGGCCGATACCCTTACGACCTCCTGGATTTTGAAAACTTCGAGGATGCCTGGCAGGCCTTCCTGGACGGCTATTACGGCATCAACGTCACGGCTCCCTTCAAGCAGGACGCCTTTGCCAAGGTGGATGCCCTGTCGGAGAAAGCCCGCGCCACCGGCGCCGTGAATCTGGTGGTCCCCAATGCAGATGGCTATATGGGACACAACACCGACGTGGACGGCGTGCTGAGGGCCCTGCAGGAGACAGGTGAATCCTATTCGAACGCGCTTGTGGTGGGGACGGGCGGAGCGGCCCGTGCTGCCGTCTATGCCGCCCGCGCCCTGGGCTGCGAAGTGAGCGTCTGCGGCCGCTCGCGGGAGAAGGCATCGGCCCTGGACTGTCCGTCATTCACCCTGGAGGAAGCCTGCAGCCTGACCCCGGACCTGGTCATCTATACCCTCCCGGGGCGGGTGGACGTGCCGGAAGGGCTGCCGTTCGAAGGCGCCACGGTGCTGGAAGCGGAATACCGGATTCCCCGGCTGGAGGGCATTTCCTGCCGCCGCTACGTCAGTGGCCGCCGCTGGATGCTCTGGCAGGCTGCGGCCGGGTACCGGCTTTTCACCGGCGAAGAGCCCGATGTGGAAGAAATGTTGCGGGCGCTGTAATTTCTGAGTTTTTTTGTAACTTGCCGCTGTATAAATTTTAATTTTTTACGTATTATGTCACTGAACAAAGTCATGCTGATCGGTAACGTTGGAAGCGACCCCGAAGTGCGTTACCTTGAGAACAATCCGCAGAATCCCGGGGGAAATGTGAAAGTCGCAACCCTTCGCCTGGCCACCACCGAACGCTACCGGGACCGCAACGGGGAGCAGCGGGAAAATACCGAATGGCACAGCGTCGTGCTTTGGCGCAACAATGCCGACGTAGCCGAACGCTTCATCCGCAAAGGCTCCCAGATCTATGTCGAGGGAAAACTCCGTACCCGCCAGTGGAACGACCAGGCGGGCAATAAACGCTACACCACCGAGGTCGTGGTGGATACCCTGCAGCTTCTGGGGAAGCGCCCCGAAGCTGAAGGCGGTGCCCAGCAGCCCGGTGCTCCCGCCCAGGGCGGTTATCAGGGCGGCTATGCCCCGCAGCCCGCAGCCCCGGCCCAAGTCTCCGCTCCGCCTGCAGCCCCATCCCAGGGACCGGCCCCGGCCCGGCCGCCGGTGAATCCGGCCTACCAGGGCCCTCTTCCCGCCGCCGAACCCTCCGATGACCTGCCCTTCTAGCTCTGCCGCTGGCGGACGGCTTCGAAAAGGAGGATGGAGGCCGATACGGAAACGTTGAGGCTGTCCAAGCGGCCCAGCATAGGGATGCGGATATGGGCCGATGCAGCCTCCCGCCAGAGAGGGGTGAGGCCGGTAGATTCCGTACCCATCACCAAGGCCGTTCCGCGCGTCATATCCACATCGTAATAGAGTGCGGAATCCTGCAGCTGGGCTGTTAGGATTTGTATTCCACGCGCTTTGAGAAAGCCGATGGCCTCTTCCGAGGAAACCGCCACCGTGGGAACGGTGAATACCGCGCCGATGGAAGCCCGGATGAGGTTGGGGTTGTAGAGGTCTGTCAGGGGGTCGCACAGGAGGACGGCGTCGGCCCCGGCGGCGTCGGCGCTGCGGAGGACGGCTCCCAGGTTGCCGGGTTTCTCCACGGCTTCCAGCACCATAATCAAGGGATTGTCCGGAAGGCTCAGGTCCTTCAGGGTCAGGGCTTTGTACGCGACCTCGGCCAGGATGCCCTCCGTGCTTTCCCGGTAGGCCACTTTGCGGTAGAGCGGCTCCGGGATTTCGAAGAGGGAAGATTCTTCGCTGCGCCCAGAATGAGAGGGGCTTTGTTTTATCATTCTGAGGAGGTCTCTGACCTCCGAAGGGTCTGCTATCTCCGGACACACAAAAACACTGCGTACCCTATATCCGGCTTCCAGGCAGTGTCGAAGCTCTCTTCGGCCCTCCACCACAAAAAGGCCCTTCTCCCGGCGCTCGCGGGATTTTTCCTGCAGCAGCAGAAGCTGCCTGATCTTGGGGTTCTGGGCCGATGTGATGATTTCCGTGCGCATAGGATGCTCTTTGCTGATGGGTACAAGGTACAAAAATAGGAAAAAACTCCGTATTTTTTGTATCTTTGCAGTTCTTAACCGAGATTATATGGCATACGCAGAATTCAATGAGCAAGAGTTAGGACGCAGAGAGTCTCTGAACAAGTTACGCGAACTGGGCATCAATCCCTACCCGGCACCGATGTATCCGGTCAACGCCACCACCGAGGAAATCACCGCCGGCTACAAGCCGGAGGAGGGCAATTTCCAGGATGTTTGCATTGCCGGCCGCATTATGAGCCGCCGCATTATGGGCGCCGCCTCCTTTATGGAGCTGCAGGACCACGCCGGCCGCATCCAGGTGTACGTCAAGCGGGACGAGATTTGCCCCTCCGAGGACAAAACACTCTATAACACCGTGTTCAAGAAACTCCTGGATATCGGTGACATCGTGGGCATCAGGGGCTTCGCCTTCTTCACCCAGACGGGCCAGCTTTCGGTCCACGCTAAGGAACTTACCGTCCTCAGCAAGTCTCTCCGCGTTCTTCCCATCGTGAAAACCGATGCCGACGGCACCGTTCACGACAGCTTCGAAGACCCCGAGCTGCGTTACCGCCAGCGCTATGTGGACCTTGTGGTGAACCCGCAGGTGAAGGAAACCTTTGTCAAGCGCAACCTCATCATCGGCACGATGCGCCAGTGCTTCAACGAGGCCGGCTGCCTGGAGGTGGAAACCCCCATCCTGCAGCCCATTCCGGGCGGTGCCACGGCCCGTCCGTTCATCACCCACCACAATGCCCTGGATGTGGATATGTATATGCGTATCGCCAACGAACTGTATCTGAAGCGCCTTATCGTGGGCGGCTTCTCCGGCGTGTACGAGTTTGCCAAGAACTTCCGCAACGAGGGAATGGACAAAACCCACAACCCGGAGTTCACCTGCGTGGAGATGTATATCGCCTACAAGGACTACATCTGGATGATGGAGTTTACCGAGAAGATGCTCCAGCGTGTGGCCGAGGCTACCGGAGGGGTGAAAAAGACCATCGGCGGAAACGAGATTTCCTTCGAGGGCCCCTTCCGCCGCCTGCGCATCCTGGACGCCATCAAGGAATATGCCGGCGTGGATGTCACGGGAATGGATGAGGCCCGGCTTCGCGATACGTGCAAGAAACTGAACGTGGAGGTTTCCCCGGAAATGGGTGTGGGCAAGCTTATCGACGCCATCTTCGGCGAATACTGCGAAAAGAACCTGATCCAGCCCACCTTCATCATCGACTATCCCGTGGAGATGTCCCCGCTCACCAAGCGCTGCCGCTACGACGACACCCTCACGGAGCGTTTCGAACTCTTCGTCAATGGCAAGGAACTGGCCAATGCCTACTCTGAGCTCAACGACCCGGTGGATCAGCTGGAGCGTTTCGAGGAGCAGGCTGCCCTCAAGAGCAAGGGCGACGACGAGGCCATGTATGTGGACTATGACTTTGTCCGCGCCCTGGAATACGGCATGCCGCCCACCAGCGGTATCGGCATCGGTATCGACCGTCTCACCATGTTTATGACGGGCCAGGAAAGCATCCAGGACGTGCTGTTCTTCCCGATGATGCGTCCGGAAAAGTTCTGACTTTTCCATTCAACCCTTCTATGAAACCGCTCTTCCACAAAAAGGGCGGTTTCATTGCAAAAGAGCGGGAAAATTCGTATCATTGTGTGTTTAGTCAAACACGATGATGAAAAAGTATTTCGTTCTGGCCTTCGCTCTTCTGGCCCTTGCCGCCTGCAAGGAAAAAGAGCCCTGCCATCCGGAATGGACCTATAATTCCGTTGTATATGAAGTGAACATCCGTCAATTCTCGCCCGAAGGCACTTTCAAAGGCGTGGAGGCCCAGCTGCCCCGCCTCAAGGACCTGGGGGTGGACATCCTCTGGCTGATGCCGATGTACGAGATTGGCGTTGTGGAGCGGAAGGGAAGCCTGGGCTCCTACTATGCCATTTCCGACTACACGAAGGTGAACCCGGAGTTCGGGACGATGGAGGACTTTGAGCAGCTCCTTTCGGCCGCCCACGCGATGGGCTTCAAGGTCATCCTGGACTGGGTAGCCAACCAGACCGCCCCGGACCATGTCTGGATGAGCGAAAAACCGGCCGATTTTTACGAAAGGGATGCCGAAGGAAACGCCATCTGGGAGTACGACTGGACCGACACCCGCAGCCTCAATTATGAGAATCGGGAGGTCTGGCAGGCGCAGGACCAGGCGATGCGCTTCTGGCTGGAAAAGGGCGTGGACGGCTTCCGCTGCGATGCCGCCGGGGAAGTTCCGGCCGACTTCTGGTACGGCATCCTTCCCAAACTGAACGAAGACTATCCGGACATCTACCTCCTGGCCGAGGCCGAGCGTGACAACCTGGCCGATCCGCAGGTCACCTTCGACGCCAATTACGCCTGGGAGCTCCACCACCTGTTGAACGCCATTTCCCAGGGCAACAAATCCGTCCGGGACCTCAAGGAATATGTCGCCCGCGACGCGGAGCGCTTCCCCAGGGAAGCCTTCCGCCTCAGCTTTACCTCCAACCACGACGAGAATTCCTGGAACGGAACGGAGTTCGAGCGCGCCGGTATCTATGCCAATGCGTGCGCCGTGCTCTGCTTCACGCTTCCCGGCACCCAGCCGCTCATCTACACGGGACAGGAGATAGGCCTGGACCGTCGCCTGGCCTTTTTCGAGAAAGACCCCATCGTGGATTGGAGGGCCAACGAATATACCGCCTTCTGGAAGTCTCTGGTAGACCTCAAGCACCGGAATCCGGCCCTCGCGGCCGGGGAACGCGGCGGTGAACTCAGCTGGTGGGAAGTCCCCGTGCCCGAGACCGTGGTGGCCTTCTCCCGCGAGACCAGGGACAACCAGGTGATCGTGATTGCCAACTTCGGCAAGGAAAACTATTCCCCGGTGTTCAATCTGCCCGGAAAAAGTTTTACCAACCATTTTACCGGCGAGGCCATTGAGAGCCCGTGTGAGCTTTCCCTGGATCCGGGAGACTACATAGTGATTACCCGATGAAAAAAAGCCTTTTCTTCTTTATGGTGCTTCTGACCGCCTGCCAGGGTCCCGGAGTGTCCGACCCCTCCGGGATGCCGGAAGCGGGACCGGCGCAGGTGAGCCGCGTGGAGCCCCTCAGCTGGTGGACCGGGATGAAAACGGAGCTGCAACTGATGGTACAGGGGCCGGAAATCAGTTCATACCAGGTCAGTATCGCCGGCAAGGGCCTCCGGGTGAAGGATGTCCACAAGGCGGACAGTCCGCATTTCGTGTTTGTGGACGTGGAGGTGTCGCCCTCGGCCAGGCCCGGGACGTATTACCTCCTTTTCGAGCGTGAAGGACAGACTTTCAAATATCCCTACCTTATCCGCGAACGCGAGAAGGGAAGTGCCGCCCGTGAGAGTTTCACGGTGGCCGATATGATCTACCTCATCATGCCGGACCGCTTCGCATCGGCCTTTTCCGATAATGACGAAGCCTGGCAGGGCGGGGAATACTTTGACGGATCGGCCCGTCCCTGGACGGTTCCCCCGACGCCCGACAGGGTGGACCGGCAGGATGCGGTGGCCCGCCACGGCGGTGACATCCAGGGAATGATGAACCACCTGGACTACATTGCCGACCTGGGCGCTACCGCCATCTGGTGCACACCGCTGCTGCTGGACAACCAGCCCCGCGAAAGCTATCACGGCTATGCCTGTGCCGATTATTACCACATAGACCCCCGCTTCGGCGACAACGAGCACTACAAGGCTTTTGTGGCCCGGGCGCACGAAAAGGGCCTCAAGGTGATTATGGATGTGGTAACCAACCACTGCGGCACCGCCCACTGGTGGATGGAGGAACCTCCGTTCAAAGACTGGTACCACGTGAGCGAGCCCTATATGCAGATGAACGCCCTTTTCTCGGTGTATATGGATCCCCATGCTTCGTTAAGGGACCGTGAGCGTCAAGAAAGCGGCTGGTTTGTCCCTTCGATGCCGGATATGAATCTGGACAATCCCTTTGTGCTCAAGTATTTCCAGCAGTGGGCCATTTGGTGGATCGAGTACGCCGGATTGGACGGCCTCCGCGTGGATACTTATCCCTACAATGAGCCGGAGCCCATGTCGGCCTGGTGCAAGGCCGTGACGGACGAATACCCCGGGATGAACATCGTCGGGGAGTGCTGGGATATGAACATCCCGCAGCTGGCCTACTGGCAGAAGGACAACCCCAACAAGAACGGGTTTAATTCCAACCTTCCGTCTATCATGGACTTCCCGCTGCAGCAGGCGATGCTGCGCGCCCTCAACGAAGACCAGGTCTTCTGGGACGAGGGAATGACCCGCATCTATTCCGTGTTGGCGCAGGATTTTGCCTATCAGGACCTCAGCCATATGGTGACGTTCTTTGCCAATCACGACCACGCCCGTACGGGAGACGTCCTCCGGAGGGATCCCGCCCGGATGAAACTGGCCCTGACGCTGCTGGCCACCCTCCGGGGCATTCCGCAGCTGTACTACGGAGATGAAATGATGTTCTTGGAGAGGAAGGATTGCCAGCCCCATGACGGTGCCAAGCGCATCGACTTCCCGGGTGGCTGGGAAGGGGATGCCTGCAACCTCTTTACGGCGGAAGGACGTGCATCGGCCCCCGAGATGTATGCTGCGGCGGCGGAACTGCACGACTATACCCGCAGCCTTTTCCGCTGGAGAAAGGGCTGCAAGGCCGTCCAGGAGGGGAAAACGCTGCATTTCCTGTCCCGCAGGAACGTCGGCCCCCACAATATCACGGACAACAGCTATGCCTTCTTCCGTTACACGGATACAGAGGCCGTGTTCGTCTATATCAACAACAGCGCCGAACCCCGCGTACTGGACTGGAACCATTACCGGGAATTTGTCTCCGGGCCGGTCAGCGGGACGGAAATCATCAGCGGAGAACCGGTTACGCTGCGTGACGGCTTCTCCGTGGCACCCAGAAGCGCCATTGTAGTAGAATTCAAACGATAGTCTATGGAAAAGATAAGCATTACCTGCATCAACGATAAAAAGACGTATGAACTTGCCCAGGGAGCCCGGCTGTCCACGGTGGCCCCCAGGACCGTCACGGACCCCGTGAGCGGAAAAGAATACCCGGTGCTCGCCGCGCTGGTGGACCATCAGATCAAAGCCCTTGATTTCCAAGTGTTTTTCCCGCACCAGGTAGAATTCATAGGCTACAACAATCCAGAGGGGAAAAGGACCTATCTCCGCTCGCTCAGTTTCCTGCTGCAGCGTGCGGTGAGGAATCTTTTCCCGGACAAAATCCTGAAAATCAACCACTCGCTCCCCAGCGGCTTCTACTGCAAGTTCCGGGCAGATCATATTGCCGACGAGGATATTCTCCGCGTTCGGGAAGAAATGCGCCGCCTGGTGGCACAGGATCTTCCCTTCACCGAAAAGACCCTCCTCTCCAAGGATGCCATCGAGATTTTCCGGGGCCAGAACCAGCCGCTCAAGGCTGCCCTTCAGGAATCCGTGGGCAGTTATTTCTGTCCGGTGTATTACCTGGACGGCGTGGCCGACAATTTCTACGGCCCGCTGGTGCCCTCGACCGGCTACCTGAAGGTCTTCGACCTGATGCCTTTCCACCACGGTTTCTGCCTGCAGTATCCCTCGGACGATGACATCAGCCGCACCATCGCCCGCCAGAAACAGAAGAAACTGACGGTCACCCTCAAGGAATACGGCTACTGGTGCAAGGCCACAGGCGTGGTGAGCGTGGGGGCCCTGAACCGGCGCCTTCAGGGTGGAGGGGCCGTGAGCCTGATCAACCTTTGCGAAGCCCGCCAGGAGCGTGGCTATGCCGATTTGGCCGACAAAATCTACGCCGCCAGGGACCACGTGAAGATTGTTTTTCTGGCCGGTCCTTCTTCCAGCGGAAAGACATCCTCGTCCCTGCGTCTGGCCCAGCAGTGCATGGTGAAGGAGATGAACCCCAAGGTCATCGAACTGGACAATTACTTTGTCGCCCGGGAGCGCACTCCCAGGGATGCTTACGGAGAGTACGATTTCGAGGCACTGGAGGCAATGGATCTGGAGCTGTTGGGACAGCACCTGAACACCCTCCTATCCGGTGGAGAGGTGGAAATCCCCCGTTATGATTTCAAGCAGGGAATCCCCCTTTTCGAAGGACGGATGATGCACCTGGAGGAGAACGACATTCTCATCATGGAAGGCATTCACGCCCTGGATCCCGCCATGGTGCCCACCGTGGACCAGAGCCGCATCTTCCGCATTTATGCATCGGCCCTTACTTCGCTCAAACTGGACGAGAACTGCTGCATCTCCACCACCGACAACCGGCTCCTGCGCCGGATGGTGCGCGACAACCGCACGCGGGGCATTTCGCCCGAGGATACCCTCCTTCGCTGGCCGTCGGTCAGAAGGGGAGAAAACCGTCACATTTTCCCCTTCCAGGAGAATGCCGACGCCCAGTTCAACACCGCCCTTCTGTACGAACTGCCGTTGCTGCGTTACTATGCCGAGCCGCTTCTTCGCCGCATCCTGCCCTCCTCTCCGGCCTATGCCGAGGCCGTACGCCTGCTGAAGTTCCTCTCCTACATCGTTCCGCTGCAGCCCTCCGAGATCGCTGCCATCCCGCCCACCTCCATCATGCGCGAATTCATCGGCGGCCAGACCCTGTAGCGCTTGGGGGGCAAGTCTCCCCGCATACGCCCCATTCGCTGCGAAGGCGGTCCATCAGGTGCATGATGTAGAGGATTTCCGCATGAGGCATCCCGGCAGGTTCCGGGAGGCCTTCGCGGATGGCATCGGCACAGGCCTGGAACTGGTATTCGAAGCCCGTAATCTGCCGGGGGACAGGGATTTCCTTCTCCACGATGTGCCTTTTCCTGCAAATACGCAGGGTCTGGGGATTGATGAGGTCGTCAAAGACCAGATATCCTTCCGTTCCGGCAATGACCCCTTCGTTGGCCCCCTGTGAGAAGCCGGAGGCCTGTACGGAGGAAAGTGTTCCGTCTTCGTGAATGAAGGTGATGACTTCGGAGGCATCCACTCCCGACCGGGCCCGGATGCAGGAGGTACTGATGTCCTGAATGGGACTGTCGCAATACATCCGCACAAAATTGAGCAGGTAAACGCCCAGGTCCAGGAGAGCGCCTCCGCCCAGTTCCGGACGAAGGACCCGTTCCTTATCGGACACATTGTAGGCCAGGGAGGCGGTCAGCATAACGGGTTTGCCGATGGCCCCCGAAGCAAGGATTTCCCGGGCCATCGAACGCACCGGCATATAGCGGGGCCACATCGCTTCGGCCATGAACACGCCTTTTTCGCGGGCGAGCGCAATGATGGAAGCCGCTTCCACGGCGTTCATCATGAAAGCCTTCTCCACCAGGCAGGGTTTTCCTGCCAGAATGGCTTCCCGTGCCTGTCCAAAGTGACAGGAATGCGGCGTTGCAAGATATACCAGGCCGATGTCCGGGTCCTGCAAAAGCGCCTCGTAGGAGCCATAGGCCCGCTCTACGCCGAAGCGTCCGGCAAAATCCCGTGCCTTCTCCAGTGAACGGGAGCCGATGGCCAGGCACTGCATATTATCCATCTCCCGGAGCGTGCGGGCGGCCTTTTCGGCAATGTGCCCCGCACCGATTATTCCGACATTCATCATATGCAAAAGTAAAAAAAAATACCCGAAAATCGGTGCAAGCAGCAAAAAACACCTGAGCACGGAAGGATCAGAGCACGTCTTTGAGGAAGGGGCCGGTGACGGAGTCGGGGTTGAGGGAGAGTTCCTCCGGCGTACCTTCAGCGACGATCTGTCCGCCGCGGCGGCCGCCGGAGGGTCCCATGTCAAACACATAGTCCATGGACTTGAGCACGTCCAGATTGTGCTCGATGACGATGACCGTATTGCCGGCTTCCACCAGGCGCTGCAAAACGCCCAGCAGCACGTGGATGTCTTCAAAGTGGAGGCCGGTGGTGGGCTCGTCCAGGATGTACAGCGTCTTTCCCGTGGAAGGGCGGGACAATTCGGCCGCCAGTTTCATCCGCTGGCTTTCTCCGCCGGAGAGGGTGACGGCGCTCTGTCCCAGGTGGATATACCCCAGGCCTACATCTACCAGGGCCTTCAGTTTGGCAGCGATGCGGGGAATGGGCTTGAAAAATTCATAGGCCTCGCTGATGGGCATTTCCAGCACATCGTTGATGTTTTTCCCTTTGTAGCGTACGGCCAGGGTGTCTTCCTTATACCGTTTTCCGCCGCACACCTCGCAGGGCACGTGCACCGCAGGCAGGAAGTTCATCTCGATTACCTTGATGCCGGCTCCCTTGCACTCTTCGCATCGGCCTCCGGCTACGTTGAAGGAAAAGCGGCCTGCCTTGAACCCCCGTACCCTGGCGTCCTGCGTGTCTTCGAAGAGCGTCCGGATGTCGTTGAAAACGCCCGTGAACGTAGCGGGATTGGAACGGGGCGTGCGGCCGATGGGGCTCTGGTCTATCTCGATGAGCTTGTCCAGGTGCTCCACCCCCTCGATGCTCTTGTAGGGCAGCGGCTTGTCCTTGGAGCGGTAGAACTTCTGCTTGAGGATGGGCATCAGCGTTTCGTTCACCAGCGAACTCTTTCCCGATCCGGAAAGACCCGCCACGCCGATAAGGCATCCCAGCGGGAAGCGCACGTCCACCGCTTTGAGGTTGTTGCCGCAGGCACCCTTCAGAGTAAGGAAAAGACCGTTTCCCTTGCGGCGCATCCCCGGGACAGGAATGGCCTTCTTTCCTTTCAGGTAATCCAGGGTAACCGACGGGCCGATGACGGAATGCTCCGCCGTATCCGCATCCATCCTGCTGCCCTTCAGCAGGGTCCGGAGCGGGGCGCTCAGGCAGATGCGGCCACCGTTTTCTCCGGCGCCGGGGCCCACGTCCACCAGCCAGTCGGCACTGAACATCGTCTCGGCATCGTGCTCCACCACCATCACGGAATTGCCTTCGTCCCGGAGGGCCTTGAGGGAAGCGATGAGCTTGCGGTTGTCCTTCTGGTGAAGGCCGATGGAAGGCTCGTCCAGGATGTACAGTACATTCACCAGACGGGCGCCGATTTGCGTGGCCAGGCGGATGCGCTGGCTCTCCCCGCCGGAGAGCGAACTGGTGGGACGGTCCAGCGACAGATAGTCCAGCCCCACATCCAGCATGAACTGGACGCGCTCGCGAAGTTCCTTGAGAATGTCCCGGGAAACATTTTTCTCCCTTTCGTTGAATCCTTCGGGAATGGCATCCAGCCACTTGCGGAGCTCGGTCATTTCCATCGCCGAGACTTCCGGAATGGTTTTCCCGTCCACGCGGAAGCAGAGGGCCTCCGGATTCAGACGCGTACCCCCGCAGACCGGGCAGGTGACGGTGTCTTCAATGTTGTCGATGACCCCGCCCCAGCTTTCCATCTCCGTGAGGCTGCCTTCCCCCACGCGGAAAAGGTCTTCGGAACCATAGACCAGGAGGCTTACCGCCTCGTCGGGCAGGGCGCCGATGGGGTCGTAGAGGCTGAAATTGTATTTTCGCGCAATGGCGCGGATGATGTCGAACTTTCGGTTTTCCCGAACCTTTCCCAGCGGAACGATGCCCCCGTCCGCCACGGACTGGCTGCGGTCCGGGATGATGGTATCCAGGTTTACGTCCACGATAGTCCCGAGGCCCTTGCAATGGGGGCAGTATCCCTGCGGGGAGTTGAAGGAGAAACTGTGCGGCTGCGGTTCCTGAAGGGAGAGGCCGCTTTCCGGATCGACCAGGTGTTTGGAATAATGCGAGAGTTTCCCGCTTTCCTGGTCCAGGATCGCGACAGAGCCCTTGCCCAGGTTGAGGGCGCGGGCCACGGATTCCCGGATGCGGCGGTCGTCCCCGGCCGATGGCTTGAGCCGGTCCACCACCAGTTCGATGAAGTGGGGCTTGTATCGGTCGAGCGCTGTGACCTCCTGCAGCTCGACAATTTCTCCGTCTATGCGGATTTCGGTATATCCGCGTCTTCGCATTTGGTCGAAGAGCTCACGGTAATGGCCTTTCCGGCCGCGGACAACGGGCGAGAGCAGGTAGCACTTGCGACCACTGTACTGTTCCATGATCAGGTCCACGATGCGGGCGTCGGTGTAACGGACCATCTCCCGGCCTGTTTCCGGAGAATAGGCACGGGAGCCCTTTGCATACAGGAGGCGCAGGAAGTCGTAGATTTCCGTAATGGTCCCCACCGTGGAACGGGGGTTGTTTCCGGTGGTCTTCTGCTCGATGGCGATGATGGGACTCAAGCCGGTAATTTCCTCCACCTCCGGTTTTTCCAGGATGCCCATAAAATGCTTGGCATAGGTGGAGAGGGTGTCCATATAACGGCGCTGCCCCTCGGCATAGATGGTGTCGAAGGCGAGGGAACTTTTTCCGCTGCCGCTCAGTCCCGTTACTACCACGAATTCCCCCCACGGAATGCTCACGGAAATATTCTGCAGGTTGTTGGCCCGAGCGCCCCGTACCGCTATGTATTCCTTCTTTTTCATCGTCTTGCAAAGATACACATTTTCCACCGCACGGCAAACTGCCGTGAGGATTTGGAAATTCCACAAATTGTCTTTAATTTTGTATCCCGGTTAGCTCTTAATCGGCTTTTTTTATGTCCAATCGGTTGCAAGAGGCAAGCCTTCACTTTGTAGGCCTGCGGCAAGATACAAGTATCTACGAACTGCGCGGGGGGCAGTTTTCCAATCGTTATTTCGTCCTTAGCCATTCCGGAACCCGTCGCCTGATGGCCTATCCCGAAGTCGTGGGATTTGATTCCTACCTGTCGATGCTCCCTTCCACCGTCGCCGCCCTCTGCCATTTGTTCCCACAAGGCCAGGGCGGCGATGTCGATATTCTCACCATCCTGCGCGGCGGGCTCAACTATCCGCTGGAAGAGGCTTGTTTCCGCAATGGAGTCCGGGTGAGGGACATCCACTTTGTTTCCTGCGAACGCATCATCGAAAACCATATCATCACCGGGCTTGACATCAAGTACGAGAAACTTCGCATTACGCGCGACCGGACGCTGGTTATCGGAGACATCATCGCCACCGGAGACACCCTTCGGCTGTGCCTGAACCAGGTGGTGGACCGTTTCCGCCGAAAGGGCGGGAGCATCCGCAAAATCATTTTCTTCACCATCGGAGGAACGCGCGCCATCGGGCTGATGGAGGAAATGGCCGGCCAGATCCGCGCTTATTTCCCGGAATTTGAAGGCTTCGAATGCTTTTTCTACGAAGGTGTCTTCACCGTTTACGAAGACCAGGGAGCTACGGGAATCAACGTGCCCGACATCGACTTTGGCTGGAAGGGCGGAGCCGTGGCACCGGAATTTCGCCGCTATGTCATGGATCACCCCTATGCCATCCTGGAGAAATGCATCATCTACGACGGAGGCGCCCGACGCTACGAAATTCCGCTGCATTTCCACGAAGCGCTGGAGTATTGGGAGGGCATCTGGGGACGGGCCGACCGCATCGATCCGGTGAAGCTGGTCGGGGAAAAGCTGGGCTACGAGAAGCCCCTGAGCTATTCCCGCTGGCGGGAGACAACCCACTTCCAGGCCCTCGAGGATGAAACCCTCCGGCAGCTCTGGGCCGATGAAACGCAGCTGCTGGAAAATGCCGCCGCCCTTTCGCTGGAGAATATCGCCACCCAGCGCATCCAAGCCATTCAATCAATTCTTCAACAATATGAGTAACAAAAAGACGGACATCGACTACACCAACTCGCCCGTTGACAAAAACGGTCGGAAGAGCAACCTCAGTATGTTTATGCTGATGCTGGGATTTACCTTCTTCAGCGCCAGTATGTGGACGGGACAGCAGCTGGCCGCCGGGCTGGACTGGAGTGGTTTTTTATGGGCCCTTTTGCTGGGAGGCCTCATCCTGGCAGCCTACACCGGCGCCCTGGGCTGGATCGGTGCCGAGAGCGGTCTCTCGCTGGATATGCTCTCCCGCCGCAGCTTCGGTACCAAAGGAAGCTGGCTTCCCAGTGCGATGATCAGTTTCACGCAGACCGGTTGGTTCGGAGTGGGCCTGGCGATGTTCGCCATTCCCGTGGCCAAGGAGCTGCTGGGTCTGGAAGTAACCCCCGACAGCATGCCCTGGCAGGGCTACCTGCTGGTGGCCATCGCCGGCATCCTGATGACCGCCAGCGCCTATTTCGGCATCAAGAGCCTTACCATCATCAGTTACATTGCCGTTCCGGCCGTCGCTATCCTGGGTACGCTTGCGATGATAATGGCCATCCGGAACGGTGATGCCGGCCTGGTGGAACAGTTCTCCAAGGGAAGCAAAGATCTGGGCATCATCGCCGGCGCAGGCCTGGTGGTGGGAAGTTTTGTTTCCGGCGGTACGGCTACACCCAATTTCACCCGTTTTGCCAGAAGCGGAAAAGTGGGCCTTGTCATCACCGTCATCGCCTTTTTCCTGGGCAACAGCCTGATGTTCCTGTTCGGTGCCGTTTCCAGCGTTTATGTGGGTGGAAACGATATTTTCGAAGTGATGCTCAACCTGAATCTCTTCTATATGGCCATTCTGGTACTGGGCCTGAATATCTGGACCACCAATGACAATGCCCTCTACAGCGCCGGCCTGGGCCTGAGCAATATCTTCGGCCTGTCCAAAAAGACGATGGTGCTCATCTCCGGAATCATCGGAACCCTGGCAGCCGTCTGGCTCTACTGGAACTTCTGCGGCTGGCTCAATATCCTCAACTGCACCCTGCCGCCCGTGGGTATCATCCTCATCCTCTATTACTTTACGACCAAGGGAAAGGCCGAGAAGGAAAAGGTGGTGGACTGGAGCGCTGTTTTGGGCGTAGTGGCCGGTGCCGTCGTAGCCAACTTCCTGAACTGGGGTTTCGCCTCCATCAACGGAATGGCCGTAGCCGCCGCCTGCTGGGGCCTTGGCCGCCTGATCCGGAAATAATATCGCACGGGGCCCTGCAAAGGGCCCTTATTGCAGCCGCTGATAGGCCAGGCGGGGGTCTCCGTTGGCCAGGTAGATGATTCCGCAGTAGGAGAAACCGTGCTTTTCCAGCAGATGCTGCATAATGCGGTTGTCCTTGTGGGTGTCGATGCGGATGTTGCCGGTGAGCCGGGCGGTATAACTGATGATTCCCTTGAAGATGCCGTGGACCTGTGGCAGGGAAGCGATGCGGTGAATCACGTAATAGGGGAGGGTGTCCTCCAGCCAGGCCCCGTCCTCGATATAGGCATAGGTAGGGTCCGGCCCCGGGATGCAGGCGAAGTAAGCTACAACAGTCCCGTCCGTCTCGAAAACCTTACCCACGCCTTGGGCCAGGTCGTTTTCAATCATTTCCTGCGTGGGATAGCCGTCCGGCCATTGGCTAGGATTGCCCGAGGCACGCATAATGCCCCGGGCAGCTTCCAAAACGGTCATAATGGCGGGAATGTCCGCCGCAATGGCCTGTCTTACAGTCATTTGACAATCGCTTTCAGATTGCGTTCATTGTAGATGTCCTTGCCTTCGGCGGTGTAGAGATAATCCAGAAGGTCTTCGTAGTGCTCTTCCACTTTGCCGCGGACAATCTTCATGGTGGAGTTCATCATCTTGTTGGCGATGGTGAATTCCTCGTCGCAGATGCCGATGGCACTGGGGAGCCAGCGCTCCGGGAACATACCCTCGTGCTTTCCGCCCTTTTTGTAGCTGTCCACATCGGCCTGGATGAGATCCAGCATAAACTTCCGGCCTTCCTCGGAGGCGGGGTCCAGGCCCTGTTTCCGGCAGGCCTCTTCCAGGGCGTTCATGTCCGGGACCACCAGGGCCACGCAGTATGGCTTCTGGTTATTGTGGAGCACGCAGGCGTTCACCCACTTGGAGGTTTCGGTAAGGTTGTCCTCGAAGCCCTCGGGGGAGTATTTCTCACCGTCGGAAGAGATGAGGAGGCTCTTGAATCGGCCCACGACATAGAGGAAGTCCGGGTCTTCGGGGCAGATGTAGCCCATATCGCCGGTGTGCAGCCAGCCGTCCACAATGGTATCGGCCGTGGCCTTGGGGTTCTTCCAGTAGCCGGCCATCACGTTTTCACCGCGGATGACAATCTCGCCACGGGTGCCGTGGGGCACCTCCTTCCCTTCGGCATCCAGGATGACGCAGTCCATGGGCTTGACAATGCGGCCGGAGGAACCGAAGCGGGCGTGTCCCTCCGAGTTGGCGCAGATGATGGGGGTGGCTTCCGTGAGGCCGTAGCCCTGGAACATGGGCATCCCCACGGCACAGAAGAAGCGCTGCAGTTCGATGTCCAGCAGGGCGCCGCCGCCCACGAAAAAGCGCATCCGGCCGCCGAAGCTCTCGCGGACCTGCTTGAATAGAATCTTGTCGAACAGGTTCACGAGCGGTTTGCGCCAGGCCGTTCCGCCGGTGCCGCGGTTGTAGTATTCCTTGTTGTACTTGATGGCATTGCGCACGGCAAAGTTGAAGAGCTTCTCCACCTTGGGCCCCTTCTTCTTGATACCGGCCTCGATGTTCTTCTTGAAATTGCGGGCTAGGGCCGGAACCGAAAGCATCACGTGCGGGCGCACCTCGCTGATGGCGGCAGGAACATTGCGGAGCGTTGCCAGGGCATTCTTGCCGATGGGGACAAAGGCGATGGAGCCGCCGTAAATCATCATCGTGTACATTCCGGCCACGTGGGCAAAGCAGTGGTCCAGCGGAAGGATGATGAGCATCACTTCGCCTTCGCCGATGGTGATGACGGAGTTGCCCTGTTCTACGTTGGCGGTGTAGTTGCGCTGCGTCAGGAGAATGCCTTTGGGGTCTGCCGTGGTTCCGGAGGTATAGGAAATGTTGGCATAATCGTCCGGGCCGATGGACTTGTACCGGGCCTCGAACTCGCTGCGGTGGGCCTTCAGGAATTCCTCTCCCATCTTCTGGATTTCGCTCATCCGGATTTCCTTGGGCTCCAGGCGCTCGTAGTCGAAGGCCGTGTCGTCAAAGACGATGACCTTTTCCACGGCGGGGCACTCGGGCAGGATGGCGCGGATTTTGGGAAGGTGGTTGCCGGACACCAGAATCCATTTGGATTCGGAATGGTTGATGCGGAACACCAGGTCTTTCCCTTCTCCCAGGTTCACGGAGAGCGGAACGTCGGTGGCGCCGGCATAGAGGGCTCCCAGCTCGGCCAGGATCCACATGGCGCGGCTTTCCGACAACAGGGCGATCTTGTCTCCTTTCTTGAGGCCCAGCGACATCAGGCCGGCGCCGATGCGGTAGGCCATCTCACGGGTTTGCCCCTGGGTGATTTCCGTCCATTTCCCGTCCACCTTTTCGCGGAGGTAGGGATGGTTCTCGTACTGGCGGGAGTACTTCTCTACAAAGTCGATGATGGTTATTCTTTCTGCCATAATGTGTTATTCTGAGGGGAAGAGGCCGTACAGTTCGGCATCGATCTTGTCCGTGATGTACTGGAAATCCTCCGGCTTGTTTTCGAATTTGACGTTGTCCACATCCACGATCAAAAGGCGTGCCTTGTAGTCCTTGATCCAGTCTTCGTAGCGCTGGTTGAGGCCGGTGATGTAGTCTATGCGGATGGAGCGCTCGTACTCGCGGCCGCGCTTCTGGATCTGGGCGATGAGGTTGGGGATGCTGGAGCGGAGATAAATCAGGAGGTCCGGCGGGTTCACCAGGGACATCATCAGGTCGAAAAGGTCGCTGTAGTTTTCGAAGTCCCGGGTGGACATCAGCCCCATCGCGTGGAGATTGGGAGCGAAGATGCGGGCATCCTCATAGATGGTCCGGTCCTGGATGATCACCTCCTTGTGTTTGGAAATTTCCACCACATCCTGGAAACGCTTGTTCAGGAAATAAATCTGGAGGTTGAAGGACCAGCGCTCCATATCCTCGTAAAAATCGGCCAGGTAGGGATTGAAATCTACCGATTCGAATTTGGGCGTCCATCCGTAGTGGGCGGCCAGCATTTTGGTGAGCGTGGTTTTTCCGCTTCCGATGTTTCCTGCAATGGCAATATGCATAATTCAATAATTAGATGGGCAAAGATAAACAATTAGAACAATCCGAACAACTCTGCGTCTATCCGGTCGGTGATGAGGGCGAAGTCTTCCGGCCGGTTGAGGAAATCCAGCCGGTCGGCATCCACGATGATGAGCTTTCCCTTGTAGGAGGCTATCCACTGCTCGTATCGCTGGTTGAGGCCGCCCAGGTATTCGATAGAGATGGACTGTTCGTAGTCCCTGCCGCGTTTTTGGATCTGCGCCACCAGATGCTCGATGCTGGAGCGCAGGTATATCATCAGGTCCGGCTCCCTCACCACCTCCATCATCACGTTGTAGGTGTCCATGTAGGTGTTGTAGTCCCTTTCCGAGAGGTTCCCCTGGGCATAGTTGTTGGCCACGAAGATGTGTACGCCCTCCATCAGGGTGCGGTCCTGGATGACCACCTCCTTGGATTTGGCGATCTCCAGGGTGTCGTGCAGGCGCTGCTGCAGGAAGTACATCTCCAGGGCGAAGGACCAGCGCTTGATGTCGGCGTAGTAGTCTGCCAGATAAGGATTGTACGTGACGGATTCGAACTTGGGCGTCCAGCCGTAGTGGTGGGCCAGAAGGGTGGTGAGCGTGGTTTTTCCGCTGCCGATATTGCCTGCGATACCGATGTGCATGCCAGAAAGGATCTCTTTGTTTACAAAGTTGGTAAAAATATCGTAAATTTGCAACGGATAACCAAGCCGCAAAAATGCTTCATTCCAGATTATTCTCTTTCAATCCCCTGGGTACCAACTGTGTGGTCCTGTGGGAAGACGGAAGTTCCGCGTGCACGGTCGTAGACCCCGGAATGTCATCGGCCGATGGAACGAAGGAGCTGACGGATTTTTTTGACAGCCACAAGCTTACGCCGGATGCCATCCTTTTGACTCACGGCCATTTCGACCATGTCTGGGGCGTGGAGAAGCTCCTGGCCCTGTACCCGGTTCCCGTCTATCTGCATCCGCTGGACAAGGATATCATGGACAAAATGGGCGCGGGTTCACGGATGATGGAATCCTTCTCCTTCCTAAGGCACGATTTCCCGACAGTGGACATTGCAGACGGGGACGTCATCACTACGGGAGGAGCGGCCTGGAAGGTAATCCACACCCCCGGACACACCCCCGGCGGCGTGTGTTACTACTCGGCCGAAAACCGCCTTCTCCTTAGCGGAGACACGCTTTTTGCCGGCAGCATCGGCCGCACCGACCTGGCCGGCGGGGACTACGACGCCCTGATGGCCTCCATCAGGGAAAAACTGCTGGTCCTCCCCGGAGATACCGATGTCATCCCCGGCCACGGCCAGCCCACCTCCATAGCCTCCGAAGGTATGTACAATCCGTTTCTGGAACCGTTCAACGAACCAATGGAAGAATGAGAATCATCTGGATAGACACCATAGACTCCACCAATTCCGAGGTGCTGCGCCATCCGGAGGCCTATCCTTCCCGGACGGTGCTGGCTGCCTTTGAGCAGACGGCCGGCCGGGGACAACGCGGAAACTCCTGGTTCTCCGAGCCCGGGAAAAACCTTACCTTCAGCATTGTCCTCAAGTTTCGGGAAGGCCAGTTACCCGCCAGGCGTGCCCACTGGCTCAACTACCTGATGTCCTATGCCGTTACCGCTTTCCTGGAAGAGGAAGGGCTGCATC
>ONOH01000017.1 GCA_900319405.1 uncultured Bacteroidales bacterium
AGACGCTTTCAAAAAATCGGTTCTTTATTTTTAGGCTCACCTGTATTCTAAGACTTTTCAAAATTTATTTTAACAAAGTTGATGGAATGTTTTCCCTTCGACTCAACGGGGTGTTTCGTGGATATATATTGCGCTCATAGGGGCGTCCCGCCCCTGCCGCGCGGCCACCCCTGGTACAAGGTATAAGTTGCCTGGCGGTGAGTACTTGCCCCATCGCCCTATCGAGTTGTTTGATTGTTGTCCGCTAGAAGGGAAGTTCTCCCTTAAGCCAGCTGTTGATGGAAGCGAGCATCCTGGCTCTCACCCTGTCTTCGATAGCTTCTTCTAATGCACAATAGGCCATGGATTCCCAGATTTCGTTGTCCTCATTATCGGGATCTTTCTCCTTTGCAAGTATGGCTTCCCGATAATTCTTGATGCACTGATCAAGGTCTCTCTTATACTTTATGGGCATAATGTCAAGGTATTATTCCTCACAGATTAGTAAACAGGCAGAAGTGGAGCGATACTATTGCTTTGACTAGACCCGTGTCTATTACTCTAATTTGTTGCATCTCCTGCAATCTGGCACTAATTTGTATGGGATAGTTCAACCGATTGTGTTCTAATAATTTAGGATTTTGTATGGTTGCCCGGATTTGACAACCGCAAACATTCGGAGGATAAGTTTGAACTTAACAGCGTTAAGAACTACGCCATGGGCATCCTTACCTTCGCCCTTTTCTTTCATCTTCCGCTGATAGTAACGTTTCAGACCGGGGTCATAAATGATTGCGCTTCTCGCAGCCATAGATAACTCTGCCTTTTGCTGGGTACGGCAGATCTTGGACACTTGCGTTTTGCCTTTGACGCTGGTTCCAGAAGTGTAACCAAACGGTGCGACCCCTATATAACAAGCATATTGGCGCGGCGTCTCAAACGACTTGAAGTTGTTGGTAAAAACGACTATGTTTATGGCATTTATGAGCCCTACACCCTTTACGCTACTTACCAGATCATAGTTGCGTTTAAGTTCAGGATTCTCTTTGATGATATCCAACATCTGCCTTTCAACCTTCAAGATCAATGTCTCACAATGATGGATATCGGACCCGTTACGGGAACGAGCTTCAGGGGTTTCATATTTGCCCATAATTTTATTGAAACTAAGCATTGCTGTCCTCTGACGCACATATTGATGACGCTCAGTCAGAAGGTACTTCAGCTTCACAATAGCCTCAGATGGTTTCTGATATAATCTCAGTTTGTCCTTATGGTCATGGGCATACTCGGCGATACGGCCGGCATCAATAGCATCGTTTTTACCTCTCGTGATTCCCATTGAATGCTTAATGTCCAATGGCGAGTTAAGGCTCAGTGATAGCCCTTTCTTCTCAGTAAAGTCAATGAGAGGATTTGTGTACACTCCTGTATGCTCTGCGCAGATAACCATCTCTGAAGGCTTTATGCCACGGCTCTTTAGCCACTTCAGCATTTCGTTGAGCCCCCTTGTTGTGTTGTCAAAATGGAGAAAGTCCATTTTCTTGTCCTTCGCTGGATATATGGCTGCATCCAGCGTGTCTTTGGAGATATCGACTCCAATGAATTGAGAAAAATGCATAAATTTGTGGTGTTTAGTTCGGCTGACGCCATATTGTATTTGACGCAAATGCTTTTATTAGACCATTATGTCTACGATTCTAAACGGTCATCTCAATATGGGGAAAGAGGAAGGGTGTTTATGCTCTAAACAAATATTACCCCTCCTCTTTCCGGTCAGTCTTTATTATTGTTCCTAACGGGTGCGTACAGCCAGAGCTATTACAGGTGATTGACAAGAAGTCATGCAAAATTCACAGTCCCTCCGAGCTGCCTACACCACTTAGGAACAAAGATAAAAAGAACACCGTAACCCCACATTGGAATCACAGTGCAAATCTAAAAGCAAAGTTCCGTGTAGAGACCAAGTTGTCACAAATCCAATAATTAACTTGTATGTTAAGTTTTTATTTCATATCTTCGCCGTATGAATGTGAAGAAGAAAACAACAGTTGAGCTGCTGAATGAGTCCGAGAAGGCCTCTCTGTACTCTATCAGCTTCGAGATGGATGGCACCACGGAGTTTGAAAAGTTCGTGGCAGAGTTTGAAATGAACGCCACGTACAACCGTGATTATCAGCGCATCATAGCTGCACTTCAGGCTATCTTGCGAATAGGTGCCCTTGAGCGCTTCTTCCGTCCGGAAGGTGGCATGAACGACAGCGTCCAAGCGCTGCCCATTGAGAGTGGCAAACTGAGGCTATATTGCCTGAGGCTTTCGGACCAGATAGTCATTCTCGGTAACGGCGGGGTGAAGAATACGCGCACCTATGAGGCGAATCCCAAGCTGTACGGTTATGTCCTGGACCTCCAGCGGTTCGAGAAGATACTTAACGAGTGCATCGACAAAGGGTTCGTAAGCATAGAAGAGAAAGAGCTTTCCGGCATAGATGATATTACATTCGAAATATAATAACGTCATGAAAAACAAGCAGGAATGGTTCAATGAAAAGATGGCGGCCGTATCTCCGGAAATCACATCCGAGGTGCAGCTGTCAGCCGACATCATTGCACGCATCGACGCTGTCCTCAAGAAAAAGAACATGACCCAGCGGGACCTTGCAAAAAAAATGGGTCGGTCGGAAGCGGTCATTTCAAGGTGGACATCAGGCTTCCCCAACCTCACGTTGAAATCCATCGCCGAGATTTCAACCGCACTGGGTGAACCGCTGGTAAGGGTTGCAGAATGACTTTCTTCACATCATATGAGCGCTCCATGAACGCCTCAGCAGAGTCACTTAATGCCTAGAAGAAAGGCTTCCCGGCTCAGCCGAGGGGGTGTCAGGTCTGCCGTTCTTCATGTTAAGGCAGTTCATGATATTTGGGTTGTGTGACACGGACGACCAGGCCCCAGACACACAAATTGGGACGCTACCGGTATTTGTATCCCTGCCGCTGTTTGGCATTCCTGAAGCCTATCTTTGCCCCAACATCAAGAACAGATTGTATGGATAACACGAAGTATCTCCGTATTTTGGGCGCATTTGAAAAAACGCCTCTCGATGATTTCCTGAAAGGAATATTCAAAGGAATTACAGCAGAGCAACGCAATTTGCTTGCTCGAAGAGAGTTGAAACTGTAGCCTACGGAGATGATGGCATGCAGGTTATAGTACAGAACTTTGTCTTCAGATAGGCCTCTGGTGCCACTCTGCGCGGTAATCAAAATTTCTTTAACTACCGTAGAACCACCCAACTCACCGCTCGCAATTATCTTACCCATGTGGTAAAAAACATTCTGCTTGCCCAAATCTACAGTTCAGTAGGGAGAATCAGTTTAACACGGAATCCACGTTCGGTGGGCTCTTCCACAACCTGGAGGCATTGCTCTGCCAGCTGGCTGCGCTGCTGCTCACTCAAAGGCGTGGTGTCCATTTTCTCCACCATAAAGTCCAGGGCGGTGACGCCGGACTGTTCGCTGTGCGTGACACGGACGGTAAGGGGACGGTAGGCGGCCATAACTCCGTTAATCATCTTTTCCGTCAGCTGCCGTATCAAAAGCCGCTTCTCCATAATACCGTATTTATAGCAGAAAGCGTTGATGGAAGAACGCATTCCCAGGAAGTCGAAGTCAGGGCCGTCAATCTCGAACACTTCCTTGCGGATGCGCTGGATGAAGTCCTTTGTGGCACTATGGACGGGATGCTCGAAAATCTGCTCAGGCGTGCCGTCCTCGTGGATATAACCGCCGTACATAAAGAAGACTCGGGTGCTCACGTCGTATGCAAACTTCATCTCGTGCGTGACGATAAGCATTGTCATCCCTTCGTCGGCCAGCTGGCGGATGACACTGAGCACCTCTCCCACCATCGTGGGATCCAGGGCCGATGTAGGCTCGTCGAAAAGGATGACTTCGGGCTTCATGGCCAGGGCGCGGGCGATGGCCACGCGCTGTTTCTGCCCGCCGGAGAGGCTGTCGGGATAGACGTTGGCCTTTTCGGCCAGGCCCACCTTGCGCAGTAGCGCCATGCCTTCCTCCTGCACCTTATCGGGGTCTATGTGGAGCAACTGAACGGGCGCCATGATGACGTTTTCCAATACGGTCTTGTGCGCGAAGAGGTTGAAACTCTGGAACACCATGCCCATTCTACGGCACATCAGATGGACGGGATAACCCTTGGCCAGGATGTTCTTGCCGCAGACCTGGATGCTGCCACCAGTAGGGCGGTCCAGCAGGTTCAAGGCGCGCAGCAAGGTACTCTTACCCGTTCCTGAGGGGCCGATGATGGAGATGACCTCTCCGCGATGGATGTCGGCATTGATGTCCTTCAGCACATCCAGACTGCCGTAGCTCTTTTTCAGGTGTTCGATACGGATGACGGGGGCGTCGTCGGGCTGTGTCGAAGACAGGAAGCGGGCTTCCAGTTTGGCTTCGGCCTGGCGGCGGAGAATCACCCACACGCCTATGCCCAGGGCCAGAAGGGCGGCCAGAGCCCACGGCCACCATTTACCGCCCCGCTGCGTCAGGGGCTGGGACGGATCCGTGAGAATTCCCAACTCTCCTTTCCGGGTAATCAGGATCATTTCAGACGCCATGTAGCCGTCGGAGAATAGAACCGCCTTCTGGCGCTCCTCGGTGATGCTGATATACCCCATGGCCATATCGGCCTTGCCGGTGAGGATGGCGGGCATCTGCGAGGCAAAGTCCATGATGAGGTATTCCAGTTTCCATCCTCTCCGGTTGGCCCACTCCGTGAGCAGGTCCGGCTCCAGACCCGACAGCTGTCCGGAACTGACGAAATTGAGTGGAGGCATGGACGGGAAAGTGGCCACACGAAGGGTACGTCCCATTCCACGGGGCTGGGGGATGGCAAGCTCCGATGGATCATCGGCCTGGGTCCAACGGTCCAGAATCTTCTGATAAGTACCGTCGCGACGGATTTCGGAGAGGAAGTCGTTGAAATCCTTCTGCAGCTCGGTCTGGTCCATCCGGAAGCAGGCGCCCACCGGAATGGACGGCAGCCCGGCGCTTAAGGAGTCCAGCCTGGCGGCCAGGTCTTTGTTGAAAACAAGGGTGAGGCTTTCGCTACCCGCGATATCCACTTTTCCATTTTCCAGCGCCGCAATCAAATCGGCGTTGGTAGCCATGCGCTGAATGTTGGCATCCGAGGCCATTTCGGTGACGGCGATGTCCTGGATGCTGCCGAGAACTACGCCCACGTTCTTTCCGGCCAGGGTCTGGAATACGGCGGGGACATTGGCTACCTCATCGGACTTCCCGGGAGAGGAGAACAGCTCGGGGATGTAGCACAGCGTTGCACCTATCAACAGGCCGGCAGCCGCAGCCAGGGCCTTCAGATGCTGCTTTTCGACCAGCGACTTGAGCAGACGGCCGATGAGCCACGCCATAAAAAAGTAGATGATGGCCGTGACGATGATGGGGAGGAAGGCGTCAAAAGTGCGGGAACGGATGAGGTCGGAGGCGCGGGTCATGTCGGCTACGGCGACGTATCCCACGATGCTGGTGCTTTTCAGGAGGCTCACGACTTCCCCTTCATAGACGGGCATCACGGACTTGATTACCTGCGGCAGCACAATCCGGATGAACGTCTGCCGGGGCGTATAGCCCAGGGCCAGGCCGGCCTCTGTCTGTCCGCGGTCTATCCCCTGGATGGAGATGCGTAGCATTTCGCCGATATAGGCTGCCGTGTTCATACCGAAGGTGACGATGGCCACCACAATGCCCGAGGCTTCCAGGGGAGCCATAATTACGTAATACATCAACATCAGGACCACCAGAACAGGCGTGCCCCGCATAATGTCGATGTACAGCTTGGCCATTTTCTGCAGTCCTTTGTGCCGACTCATACGCATCCAGCAGATGAGGCCGCCCAGAAGGGTGCCCAGGATCACGGCGCCTGCCGTAATGAGGAGCGTTACCTGCAGGCCATCCAGGATCATCCTGTACCGGTCTTCGACAATGAAGTTGTTGTAAAAACTATCAAACATATCTACGCTTTCCTTAATTCTTTCAAAGATAGTTATTTTTTGCCATAACTTTTTTTGTTCCGGCAGCAAAAAAACAGCTGCTCAGAATGCCAATTCCGGGCAGTTTGTGAATGCCATTCTCTTTCCAAGCCTTCCGTGTCTGCTTTTACGCACCGGCAAGGCATAATTCTTGAACGAAGAACCCCCGGATGAACTGGAGATGGATCTATATGCTTGTAATGCTGGCGGCGAGTACCGTCGGCCTGAGGGCGCAGGGACAGGTGGAAAGGGCCGATACGACGGTCATCAAAACGCACTCGCTTTCAGAGATAAGCGCCCCGGTTTTTGCTTCGCCCCGATGGCCGTCATTCCCGATTCCGCTGCCGGACCGGCAGACGGAAAGCGAGGAAGAGCGGGTTGCGAGAATCAATCTGGAAACCCATCTTCGCGTAATGTCATCCGTCGCTCACCATCTCTCATTTTATCGGCCTCCGGTGCTTACTCCGATGCAGAGGGCGCTTCTTTTTGCTGGCGGTCTCTTTCTCACCAGTCCCTACGGTTTCCGGGCCGGGACTGTGCCCGTAATGAACGCGTCCAATCCCTTCGTGTACGCCGTGACACCGGGAATGGCTCCTTATGAATACCCGTACACAACGGATATATTCCCCCAGTGTATCCGAACGGAAGTGGATTTTCAGTCGGGGACGTACAAACAGGTCATGGTTCAGTGGGAGCAGGTACAGAGCAGTATGGCCAGGAGTTTCGGAAACCCCTACAGGCTGGATCCCGTGCCAAGACCCCGCTACAACAACTCGCTGGACTATCTGATTCCGTAACGCAAAAGCCTGTCGGACGCAGGAAAAGAATGGGAGATACCCGGCTGATTCTGATTTTTTTTGCTATCTTCGCGACTGCGATGAAAACAAGTACAAAATTCGGCCTGGCCCTTGCCTGCATCCTGCTCCTGACGGCCGCCTGCGGGCCTCGGAAGGAGGGCCTGCGCAACGGGGACCTCGTTTTTGTGGGACTTCCCTTCGGATATAATGCCGAGGAATCCTCCGCAGATGCCGCCATCTCCTCGGCAACCGGAGTGGAAGGGCAACTCAACCTGATTCACGTAGCCATTGCCGAGACGAAGGCCGACAGCATCTGGATCATTGACGCAACCCTTGCCCGCGGGGTGGACCGTCACCCGCTGGACAGTTTCCTCAAGGACTTTACCCTGCGGGACGGCAGTTACCCCGAGTTTATCATCAAGCGCGTAAAGGGGGCCGATGCCGACCAGGCCGTCCAAAGGGCGAAAGCGTTCTGCGGCCGAAAATACGATGTGCGCTTTGATCCCGACAATGAAGACCTGTACTGCTCCGAACTGGTGCAAAAATGCTATCTGGACGCTTCTGGAGCGCCTTTGTTCGAAAGCGAGCCGATGAACTTCAAAGCCCCCGACGGTACATTCCCTCCCTACTGGGAACGGCTGTTCAAAAAGCTTGGAGAAGAAATCCCCCAGGGCCTTCCCGGCACCAATCCCCAGCGGATGTCACAAGCCGGATGCCTTATGGATGTCCCGTTCCCCCTTTTGACCGCACCCTCCCGATGAAGGCATCAGATCAGCTGAAGGGACACCTGTCCGTCGCCGCGGCCTACACCATCTTCGGCCTGAACGTGGTGCTGTGCAAGGATATCGCCAATTCTGAAGCGGTAGATCCCTTTGTCCTGTTCACGTTCCGGGCCATCGGCGCATCGGCCCTCTTCTGGATTTTCTCCCTTTTCATGCCTGCGGAAAAGATTGAAAAGGGAGATATGTGGCGCATCGCGCTGGCCTCTTTCCTGGGACTCTTCCTTACCCAGGTCTCGTTCCTTTTCGGCATCACGATGGTCACGCCCATCGATTCCTCCATCCTGGGCACCCTGGGGCCGATATTTACCATGTTTTTTGCCTATTTCTTCGTCGGGGAGCCCATCACCTCCAAAAAGGCCGGTGGCGTTGCCATTGCCCTGGCCGGTGTCATTTTCCTGATTTTCAACACCGTTCATTCCGACGGGACATCGGCCTCCTCCTGGATGGGCGTGGCCCTGCTGCTGGTGAATAGCCTCACCTTCTCCATGTATCTGGGAATCTTCAGGCCGCTTATTTCCAAATACAGCGTGGTGACCTTCATGAAGTGGGCCTTCCTGTTCTCGCTGCTGCTGTCTCTCCCCTTCTCCCTGAAAGGCATGCTCACGATGGACTATGCCGCCATTCCGCTGGCCGTACGCTGGGAGATAGGCTATCTCATTGTATTTGCCACGTTCATTGCCTACTACCTCATTCCCTATGGCCAGAAATTCATCCGGCCCACCCTGGTGAGCATGTACAACTATCTCTCCCCCATCATTGCCACCATCGTGAGCATATGGGCCGGCCTGGACCAGCTCAGCTGGCAGAAACTGCTGGCGGCAGCGGCCATCGTGGGCGGCGTCGTCCTGGTGAGCAAGAGCCGCTCGGCCCAAACTTCCGCTTAAAAGGGCAGCACCAGTTTGAAGGTCACATTCCGGCCCATATTGTAGATACCGGCATACTTGAGGCGGCTCAGGTGCGGGGCATAGACCGCGTCGCCAAGATTGGTTCCGATCAGATACAGCGAGAAGCGGGTCTTTCCGGCAATCACCACGTCCGTTCCGGCGGAAGCCCCCAAAAGAAGATAAGCCGGCGTCGCCGTCTCCGTTCCACCGGCGGCATAGAAACGGTCCTGGCGCATATTCCAGTCCAGATTAAAGGACACGAAAGCATTGTTGAACAGTTCTCCGTCGTGGGTGATTTCCCATTTCACCTCCGAAAAAAGGCGCGGCGATGGAATCAGCGGCAGGTAGTCTCCGCCGGCCTCCCTGGCAAAAACGCAGGAAAAAGCGCTGCTCAGGTGCAGCTGGTGAACCGGATGCACGTCAATCCCGATTTCCCCGCCGCCCAGATGGGCCCGTCCGCTCCGGAAGGCATATACGGGAAGTTCATCCTCGTATAGTTCTCCGTTTTTGGCCGCGAAGATATAATTGTCTATCCGGCTGGCAAACAAGGAGGCCTGAACGGAAACATAACGGGAAGTGAAATCCAGGCCCAGGTCTCCCTGGAGGCTGTATTCGGGCTTTAGGTCCTTGTTCCCCACTTCATAGCGGAAGGTGCCCTCGTGCTCTCCGTTGGAGCCCAGTTCGGCCAGGTTGGGAGCACGGAAGCCACGGGCCAGATTGGCCCGGAAGGAAAAATGCTCTCCCAGCGGACGCACGGCACCCAGGCTGGCGCTCACCCCGGGGAAGAGGCGGCGGAAATCCTCGAATCGACCGGGCAGGGCGTCGCTGTGGAGCCAGCGGAGATCGACCCGGAGACCTCCGGAAAGGGTCCACTTCCCCAGGCTCCTGCTGGCTGTGGCAAAAAGACCGGCATCGAACAGGCCGTAGGCGGGAATCAGGTACTCGTCGCCCAGGTTATCACTTTTCTGCCCCATCCCGGCCAGGCCGAAAGCGGTTTTCCAGCCCGGTCCCAGCGTCCCCTGCCAGCGGAGGTCGTAGTTGAAGGTATTGAGCCGGAAATCCAGGCCGGGCTCCGAGGCGCTTTCTTCAAACTCCTGCCGCCGGTTCTGCTGCCAGCCCAGGATAAGTTTCAGATTGCCCGGCCCCAGATGGACCGTGTTGTCCCACACCGCCTTGTAATGGCGCACCTGCTGGAAAGGGAGATCCGGCGTATAGCCATAATTCTCCCCCTCGCCTTCTATCATTCCCGGGGTAAAGTGGTAGTAGCTGAAGCGAAGCCGGGAATAGCCCCAGGAAGCGTTTCGGCCCAGCAAGGCCGATGCGGCGCGCTCCCGGAAGCCGGAATTGGATACGCGGCCGTTGAGCGCATTCCGATACGCACGGACATATTTGTCAGAAAAACGCCCGCCCCAGATCCAGCCACGCAGATTACCGTCGGCCGCCAGGGAATAGGTGACCAGTCCATTGTTGGTCTGGTATTCGGAAGACAGGCTTCCGCCCACCTCGCCGGGGGCGCGCACCGGTCCGGGATGGAAGATAATGGTTCCGGCCAGGGCATCCGAGCCATACATCAGGGAGGCCGGTCCCTTGAGGATTTCGACCGAATGGACGGCGGCCCCGTCCAGTTCTATGCCGTGCTCGTCGCCCCATTGCTGGCCCTCCTGGCGGATACCGTCGCTCACCACCACAACCCGATTGTAAGCCATACCCCGGATAACGGGTTTCGAGATGCCGCCTCCCGTAGTGACTTCGGCAATGCCGGGTTCGCCGGCTATGGCACTGATAATGTTACCGCCGGAGCGGACCATCAGAGCTGAGGGACGAATCACCGAAACCGGCGTAGTCATCTCTTTCAGTTTCGCGTCACCGGCCAGTCCCGTGACCACGATCTCTTTCAGCTCCAGGTGTTTGAAGAATACATCCGTGGAGTCTTTGTGGCTCTCCTGAGCCGTCGCCGCTCCCCACACAAGGAGCAGCGACAATGATATCATTGTCTTTTTCATTCTGATTCAGTTAAAGGTTAAACAAAAGCCTAGCAGAAACAGAATGGAACGGGGGGTGCGCGGGAAGAAGAGAGGTTATGGACTACGGAAAAAATGTCTTCCGGAGACGTGCCGGAAGAGGTCGCACAGGCTGCTGCCGCAAAGGGAAGGGCAATTCCCTCCGAAGGAGAATACTGCTGGCTCAGAAGCTGGCAGACCAGACAGACATCCGTCCCGGAATGGCCGCTCAGATGGCCCTGGTGGGGCTGATGCTGCGTACAGGAATCGCAGTGGATATCGGTCGGGAGCGCCTTCTCGTGATGATGAAAAGGCGCAAGGAACAGCAGCGGAAGAATGACCGCCAGGAGGACGGCTCCGGATATGTGTCTTTTTAGCGACATCCAGGTGCAAAGATACGTTTTTTTAACGAAAAGCCATCTGTTTTTCGGAATCCATACAGACGGTGACCGGTGAAACTCGCTGAATGACAACTCTTTTTATTGCATATCAACATCTTTTCGTATCTTTACACCCAATTGCATTCCTAACATTTATCGCTAACACATGCAAAATTTTGACTACCAAACCCCCACTCGCCTGGTGTTTGGCGAGAACGCCATTGAGAAACTGCCCGCAGCGCTGGCGGCCCTTGGCAAACGCGTACTGCTGACCTACGGAGGCGGAAGCATCAAGAAATCAGGCCTGTACGACCATGTCAAAAAACTCCTGAAGGACTTTGAGATTACAGAACTTTCCGGCATACAGCCCAATCCCAGATACAATCCCAGCGTCCTGGACGGTGTACGGCTCTGCAAGGAGCACAAGATTGAAGTCATCCTCTCGGTGGGCGGCGGCAGCGTCCTGGACTGCTCCAAAGCCATTGCCGCCGGAGCCTGCTACGAGGGAGATCCCTGGGACCTTATCTCCTACAAGGTCAAAACCAAGGCGGCGCTTCCCATCGTGGATATTCTCACCCTGGCCGCCACCGGCAGCGAATACGACAGCGGCGGAGTCATCTCCCGCACGGAGACCAACGACAAGGTTGGCTATATGGACCCGCTCCTGTTCCCCGTCTGTTCCATCCTGGACCCCCGTTACACCTTCACGGTACCTCCTAAACAGACGGCCGCCGGTTGTGCCGATGCGATGAACCACATCCTGGAGCAGTACTTCTGCGAAGACGCCACCCTGATGAACGACGGCTTCTGCGAGGCCGGCCTCAAGAGCCTGATGGTAAACACCCGCGCCTGCCTGGCCAATCCCGAGGACTATCGCGCCCGGGCCGAGATGATGTTTGCCTGCACCCTTGCCTGCAATGGAATCCTGTCCCTGGGGAACAGCGAATCCGGCTGGCCGATGCACGGCATCGAACACGCCCTGAGCGGCTACTACGACATCACCCACGGTGAAGGCCTCGCCATCATTACCCCGCGCTGGATGCGCCACATCCTCAGCGACCGCACCCTCCCCCGCTTTGTCAAGTACGGCGTCAACGTCTTCGGCATAGACCCCGCTCTGCCCGAAAAGGAGATTGCCGATAAAGCCATCGACGCCACCTACGCTTTCTTCGAGAGCATCGGCATCCCGATGCATCTTCGCGAAGTAGGCATCGATGACAGCCGCATCGGTGAAATGGCTCACCACATCGCCGTAAACGAAGGGCTGGAGAACGCCTACGTTCCCTTGAGCGAGAAGGACATCAGGGACATCCTTGTCGCTTCCCTCTAGGTATTAAGATAATCGTTTGCACCCTTTTGCCCTTGCCTGAAGGATGGCTTCGGACAGCTGTCTTTTGGGCGACATCCGGGGTGCAACATAAAAGGAGGGGGGCAGCAAACACGCCCACTGGGGATGGTTCTCCCTGGTGGTCACCCCCACCCTTTTCTCAAAAAGATGGTAGTCCAACAGCGCTTTTAACAAGCCTTGACGAAAGCGACAAAAAGGGCAAGGCTGTCTTCGTCCTTTTCGAACAGATATTCCGGATGCCATTGAACGGCCCGGAAGAAGCGCTTCCCTGGCAGAACGGCAGCCTCGATGAGGCCGTCAGGAGAGCTGGCTTCGGGAATCCATCCCGGGGCCAGTTTTCGGATGGCCTGGTGATGGAGGCTGTTCACGGAAAGTTCCGATTTGCCCAAAAGGTCTTTCAGCGGACCTTCCAGCCTTACCGTGTGCACCGCTTTATCATAGGGTTTTCCCTGGCGGTGAACGATGTCCGAAGGGTGCTCGGAAGGAAGGTCCTGCCACAGGTCTCCACCCATAGCGGCATTGAGGAACTGGAGCCCCCGGCAGATGCCCAGAACGGGCTTGTCCGCCTTCAGGACTTCCTGAAGAAGGGGCGCTTCCAGGGCATCCCTCTCCGGACTGGGCACGGAAAGTCCCGTCCGGTCAGGTTCTCCGTACAGGGCGGGAGACACATCCTGCCCGCCGGTGAAAAGGAATCCGTCAAAAGAAGCGGCCAAGCGGGCCACATCCTCTCCTTCTGCCACCAGGGGAAGGACCACCGGGATACCGCCGGCAACCCGGATGGCATTCAGATACTCGGGGAGCATCCATACACTCCTGCGTTCCGCATCCCAAAGAGGCGTCACACCAATAACAGGTTTTCTAATCATATCGAACGGTTGGACAAAATCGTCAGTCTTTTCCCATACGTCAGCATCCGCCAGACCCACTCCACCGGCCCATAGCGGAAATACTTCATCCACAGCATACTGAAGGCAATCTGGAAGCCGAACACCCCCAGGGCGATGCATTCCGTTCCCAACAGGCCCACCCGGTTTCCCAGCCCCAGGCCGATGCCATAGAAAAGGAGAATGCCCATCACGGACTGCCCCAGGTAGTTGGTGCAGGCCATCCGTCCGGGACGGGAAAGCAGGAGCCATCCCTTCGCCTCGGGCCGCCGGTCAAAAAGGAGACAGAATCCGGCCGCATAGGCAAAGCCCATCGGATAGACGCTCAGGTAGACACAATCGTGCCCCACCCTGCCCCACGGATGGCCGGCCATCGAGCTCCAGGTATAGAGGAGGCCCAGCGGAATGCCGATGGCGAGTCCCAACAAAAGCACTTTCTTCAGAAAGCCCTTGTACTGCTGGAGGTCGACATAGACACGCACCCTCCCCACAGCATAGCCGATGAGGAAAAGGCCCATCACCTTGAAGTAGCGGTGCCCCGCTACAAACTCCCACATCCTTTCCACGGCGCCCTGATGAAGGAACTGGAGCACCTCCCGATAAGAGCGGGCATCCGAGAGCCATGATCCGAAATTGGCCTCCGTGATACCATACAGGCCGCAGATGCGCCACTGTTCCGCTTCCAAAGGGTCTGCCAGACGAGAGCCGAAAAGCGCATCAAAAAGGATGGGCAGAAGGAAAAAGACTCCGGCGGCGGTGAGGATACTCCTGGTGGAAAGCTTCCGGAAAAGAGGCAGAAACATCCCACACACGGCATAAAGCATCAGGATATCCCCGCTCCACAGGAAGAAAAGGTGGAGAAGGCCTATTAGCAGAAGCACCGCCATTCTACGGTAGAAGGTTTTCAGCTTCCCCTCCGCATTGGCCAGCTGGATGCTGAATCCTATTCCGAAAAGCAGGGAGAAGATGGTGTAGAACTTGCCGTCCACCAGGAAAATCTGCACCGCACGGGTCAGTTTGTCCGTCAGGGTCCAGGTTTCGGGACTGGAGAAAGTCCAGAGAGAGAACTCCGGAAAATTTGCAAGGATGATTCCCAGGATGGCAAAGCCTCGCAGGGCATCCAGAATGGCGTAGCGCTTCTTTTCCACCGGAATCCTACCTCCTCAGATATCTTTCTCTCAGCACTTCCCTGTCGGCGGCGGTGACACCCAGAACCTTCTCGAGATAAGCCTCCAGAGAGCCATACTCTGCGTCAACCCTGTCCAGCGCCTTCACGAAGTTCTCGGTATTACAGCCCAAAAACGCCTTGACAACCGCAATCTCCTCTTCTTTTCCGCCCCAGAATCTCACGCGGCGGGAATACTTGCGAACATCGTCCTCATAGACCTTGTTGGTGGCGTCAAAATCGGCAACGATGGTCTCTCTGTCGGCTCCGAGGGCCGCGAGAAGCAGGGCCGATGCGATACCGGTGCGGTCCTTTCCCTGTGTGCAGTGATACAGGACGGCGCCGTTTTCCGTCGAGAGAACCTGACGGAAGAATTCTGCGAACTGCTTCTGGCAATCCGGGTCGAACAGGAGCGTAGGATACATCTCCCGCGCCACAATCTTGGCCTTGTCATTGAATGCGGCGAAAACGATGATTTTCCGTACGTCAAACTTCTTTCCCTTCGAGAATTGCTTATTTTCCTTCTCGCTGACCTCCCCGGCCGCACCGCCGCTGGCATCGATAGGAAGGACAATGTACTCGGCTCCGGGAATCATCCGGTCCCCCCTCCCTCTTTTTTCCTCTTCCTTCCGGAAATCGATGACCTTGGCTACGGGGATGCCCGACAGATAGCGGAGGTCCGCGTCGCTGGCTTCGGCCAGATGAGCGGCGCGGATGAGAACGCCGTTACGGAGCGTTTCCCCATCCTGAAGGGCATAACCTCCCAGGTCACGGGCATTGACGATACCCTTCACCGGGAGAAACTGCTGGGCAAAAACGGAAGTGGAAACGACCATGGCTGCAAGTATAGAAGAAAAACGGTATTTCATTTTCTGTCCATTTACAACATTTGTACAAGCCTCTGCGCCTTCTCTTCATCGATGGGCTTGTGATAGGTCAGGTGATACATATAGGCGCTTTTTACAGCCGCATAGGGCAGGAGTTTTCTCACCTGCGGCGCCAGCTCCTCAGGAGAGACCGCATAATAAGCCGGGGCAAAAAGCGTCCAGTGACGGTTCATTTGTTCCGGGGTCAGGTGGAAAAGATGATCGGTCATCCCGGCATCCTGAATCTGGGTAACCCTCCAGCAAAGGCTCAGGTCCCACTCCGGCGCTCCATAGGCAAACTGGCCGATATCGATCCACAGCGTCCGCTTCCCGTCCGTGATGATATTGCCGATTTGCATATCTCCGTGAAGACAGGCAGGGGTATCCGGGACTTGCTTCAGGAATTCATTGACTTTTTCCACCAAAAACAGGGGCGCATTGCCCTCCTGCGCATAAAAGGCCTGCATACGGGCCTTCATCGAGGGGACGCGGGACGTATCGGCCTTCATCGCGTGCAGCTTCCTGCAGGCGTCGGCAAAACGGAGGCTGATTTCCTCCATCCGCTCCGGCTGCTCGGAGATGATACGGCAGAACGAGCGCTTGTTCTCCACCAGTTCATACTCGGTCCCCACGCGCTCCCCGTCCGTAATGAGCCGGTAGGGCTGCGGCGTGGGTACTCCCAACTCGAAAGCCACGCGGGCCATCTCAAACTCTTTGATGGCAAAATCGGCCGAAAAACCCGGATTGAAGAGCTTGGCCAGGCGTTTTTCGCTCTTATGAGTATAGGCTATACCTTGCCCGCCCTCGCCGCTATACGTGTAATCTGAAAGATTGATATTTTCGTATTTATCCATAGCCCGTACAATAACAACAAAGAAAGCCACTGTCAGACAGCGGCTTTCTGAGCGGTGCGGACGAGGCTCGAACTCGCGACCCCCGGCGTGACAGGCCGGTATTCTAAACCGACTGAACTACCGCACCAAGTTTTCAGTGAACTTCCCTTTCGGGATTGCAAAGGTACAAACTATTTTTGAAAATGCAAATCTTCTTCGAGATTTTTTTTGGTTTTTATAAAATCCTCTGCGCTTTTTGCGCAGAGGATTTTATAAAAACGCCTGAATAACAGCGCCTTGCCGATACGGAAACTAGTAGGTCACTACGGGCTCAAGTTCCTTGGCGAGGTCGATGTACTTCTGGATTTCCTTCTCCACGGGAGTACGCTTGCACAGGTGCTTCTCCTCGTTCACTTCCAGCATCTTGGCGGCCAGGTTGGCGGCATTGCGGTTGCGGAGTTCCTTCACGGTGTCCACACCGGCGGCTTCCAGAAGCTCGGAGAACTGCGGGCCGACGCCCTTGATACGGAACAGGTCCGCGTGATTAACCCAGGTGAGGATGAGGTCACCACGGATGCCGGTCTTCTCTTCCAGGGCCTTGCGTCCTTTGGGGGAAGCACCCTCGGCCAGGAGCTGATCTACGGTTTCAATGCCAACAGCGATGAGTTTTTCGGCATACACGGGGCCGATACCTTGAATGTCAATGATTTTGTAAGCCATAGTAGTATAAAAATTAATGTGGATTATATTCTCTTTTCATCCCCAAAGATAAAAAAAATTCGCTGAAAAAGAAAAATTTTTCTATATTTGCAAAGTAGGCGTCAAAAAAATGGAAGAATTTCCTTTGGATAACGAAAAGATTTATTTCTCTTCGGACAAATTGACACTGGACTGTGAAGAAGGTCCAGTGACGCTTACCATAACGGAATGGCTGCACAAGGACCCTGTGCGGATTCACCGGATGATTGTCAAGGAAAAAATCCTGCAAGTAGATCAGTACGAGGTATTTGCCCCGCTCGTGTCCAAGCTCAGAAGGGCGGATTACGAATACTACAAGCGCATTACCGGCCTGCGGATGATTATCGATTTCCCCGGTTTCTCGACCGAAATCGAAGCCCGTATCCCCTACGACACAGATCCCATCGCCTTCTACAAATGGTGGCGTAAAGGGAAGAACGAGCACAAGGTCTATCTTTCTCCCGCCTACCAGTTCAAACTGTTCCAGAAAGTGTCCAAGATGGAACCCAAAGTGATGCTCAAGAAAGACATCGACTTTGTAAAAACCTTCTAGCTCAATGAAACTCACCGCCAGGCACGAAGGCACTCTGCTGGCCTACCTTATCGAAATCCTGCCCCAACAGTCCCGCACCGGCATCAAGACGATGCTCGCAAAGGGGCAAATTGTCCTGAACGGAAAATCCGTCACGGCTTTTGACCAGCCCGTCAAAAAAGGAGACCGACTGGAAATCCTTCCCAAAGCGGTTTCCATTGCCCACGCCACCCGGATTGACGCCCGGGAGGATCTAGTGAAAGCCGGCATAAAAATCCTGTATGAAGACGAATATTACCTGGTGGTGGACAAGCCTTCCGGGATGCTTTCCGCCTCTTTGGCGCACGGATCCAGAGCCAAGAGCGTCCATCGGGAAAAGACCCTCTATGCCCATCTGAATGCCTATGTGAAAATCAACGCCAGGATGCAGCGCAAGGAAGACCTCGTCACCGGAAAGGAGCCGGACCGCAGCACCGCCAAAGTATGGGTCGTACAACGCCTGGACAAAGGCAGTTCAGGGCTTGTCATCTTCGCCAAAAGCGAACGTGCCAAAGACCTTCTCCAGAGCAAGTGGAAAGAGCTGGTGTTGGAGCACAAATACGTAGCCTGGCTGGAAGGAAACGTCGAAAAAGACAGCGGAGCCGTACAAAGCTGGCTACTGGAAAACCCCCGGTCCCTCCGGATGACCTCCTCTCCTGTGGAGCTCAAAGACGGGCAGCTGGCCATCACGCATTACCACGTTCTCGAGCGCACCAGGCACTATTCCCAGGTGGAGTTCTCGTTGGAAACCGCACGGAAAAACCAAATCCGCGTACACGCCCGGGACCTGGGCCACCCCGTAGCCGGGGACGAAAAGTATGGTGCACAGACAGACCCTGCGCACCGGCTGGCCCTGCACGCCTACACGCTGGTTTTCCGCCACCCTTTCAGCCGCAAGACCGTGCGCTGCCTCTCTCCCCTCCCTGAATCCTTTTCCCGTTTCAGCCGATGAAAACCTTCTCCATCACCGCCCCGGACGGCCTCGCGATGGCGGCCGCCCTCATTGCCCCCGAAGAGCCACGGGCCATCCTGGTACTGGTCCACGGAATGGCCGAGCACAAAGAGCGTTATTATCCCTTTATGACTTACCTGGCCGAAAAAGGCTTCGCCTGCCTCATCACGGACCTTAGGGGACACGGCGCCACCGCCGCCTCTCCGGAAGAGTTGGGTCATTTCGGGAAAAGGGGCCGGCAACAGCTGGTCGGAGACTGCCTGAGTGTAATCCATTATGCAAAAGGCCTTTATCCCGGGCTGAAGCTTTTCCTGATGGGCCACAGCATGGGTTCCCTCATCGTCCGCTGCGTTACCAAGTACCACGACAGCGAGCTGGACGGACTGGTGGTGTGCGGCTCCCCTTCCCGCAACGGCGCCGCCGGAACGGGACTTCTCCTTGCCCGTCTGATCGGCCTTTTCAAAGGCGGCCGCTACCGTTCCGCCTTCCTGGAAAAACTTACGACGGGGGCCTACGACAAAAAATTCGCCCAGGAAGGCCGCAACGCCTGGCTCTCCACCAACAAGGCCAATGTCCAGGCCTACAACAACGATCCCCTCTGCGGCTTCCCCTTCACCGTACGCGGTTACCAGGGACTACTGGGCCTGATGGAAGAAACCTACGACGTGGACGACTGGAAAGTCTCGCGTCCCACACTCCCCATCCATTTCATTGCCGGGACCGATGATCCCTGCATCGTCGATATCGGCAAATTCTCCCAGGCCGTCAGCTTTATCCGCGGAAGGGGTTACGCCACCGTCACCAGCAAGGTGTACCCGGGACTCCGCCACGAGATTCTGAACGAACTGGGCAAAGAAAACGTATGGACAGACATCGATGCCCTTCTGACTTCCTGGTTATGAATGCCCTCGCCCGCACCGAACGTCTCGTAGGGGCCGATGGACTGAAGGGCCTGCAAAATGCCCGCGTCATCCTTTTTGGCGTAGGCGGAGTGGGCAGCTGGTGTGCCGAAGCCCTGATACGGAGCGGTCTTGGGCATCTCACCCTCGTGGACCCAGACTGCGTGGACATCACCAACATCAACCGCCAGCTCCCCGCCACGCTGGAAACGCTGGGCCGGCCCAAAGTGGAGGTGCTCAAAGAGCGCTTTGCCGCCATCAACCCCGCCTGCGAAGTCACCGCCCTGCAGGATCGCTACTGCCAGGGGGCAGATTTTGGACTGAACGGCTACGATGTCATCCTGGACGCCATAGATTCCCTGACGGACAAAGCCAACCTCATCCTGGAAGCCACCGCCACAGGGGCCGAATTCTTCTCGGCAATGGGCGCTGCCTGCAAGACAGACCCCACCCAGATTCGGATAGCAGAGTTTTTTGATGTGCGCGGATGCCCTCTGGGCGCCGCACTCAGGAAAAAACTGAGGAAAAACAAAACGCTGCCCTCCAAACCCTTCCTCTGCGTTTACGACAGCGAGGTTCTCCCCAATCTGGGACCGGAACTGGACCCGGGACCAGGAAAAGCCATTGCCAACGGGACGCTGGCCCACATTACGGGGATTTTCGGGTTTACGCTGGCCGGACTGGCTATCCGCCACATTCTGGACAAACGCCCCTGAGCAGGTAAGAGGCTTCCTGAACCAGGAATCCCTCCGGGGCCTTCACCGCCGGAATGGACAGGTTTTCCAGACAGAAGGTCTTGTGACAACGCACACAGTAGAAATGGACGTGCAGGTCGCTGTCCTGGTCTGTATCTTCGCTGTGACAGAGTTCGTAACGGACGGGGTCTCCTTCCAGCACGTGTACCAGACGAGCCTTCTTGAACACGCCCAATGCACGGAAAACATTGCTCTTGTCAACAGAGTCTATCCGCTCTTCGATTTCCATCAGTGAAAGCGGCCTTCCGGCCTGCTCCAGGGCACGCGCCACCAGCAGCCGGTTGGGCGTCACCCGCACTCCATGGTGCACGAGCAGATGCTCCAGGCTCATAACAGCTCCTCCAGAAGTGCCTTGTGGTGGCCCGGCAGAACAATGTGATGATTGCCGATGGGGTCCGTAAGGAAATAGCGTGCATCCTCTTGCGAGAGCTGAAGCTTCACCTGTGTACGGCAGAGATTGTCCTCGTACTGGTTGTACAGGAGTTTTCCTTCGGCCACGAAATGCCTCTCCAGATTACCGGAAACTTTGAACACCGTAACCGGTCCCTGCAGCAGTTCTCCGTGGATGCCCACACCGATACCGGACTCAAAATGGGTGTCGTAATTCCATTTGGTGACCAGGTTGAAAGGAACCGTGCAGTGGGCGAAAAGAACCTGGCCCGTCTCCACATCCACCCTGGCCGGATTGGCCTGGAAGCCCGTTTTCCCGGTCAGTGCATGGGCAATCATCATCGACAGCAAAGCCGGCACATCGCCCTCGCAGGATGCAGGGATGCCATCGGCATTGAACGAAGCCAGGGCCAGGCAGCCGGTATTTCCAACCGTTGTCAGAAGATCGAAACAGCGGAGAGTGAAGGCACTGAGCTTGTGACGACGGACCAGAACCTGAAGGGCGTGGTAAATCTGCGTGGCGCCCGGGAAAGCCTCGCGAACCGCGGGAGCCATCTCCTCTTCCGGCGCCTTGTCCATGGGAGCACCGGCGATCTCCTGCAAGAGTTCTTCCATCGGAATCTCTACGAGCCTGGCGCCCAGGTGGTCCCTCACTTTCACCGGATCGGCATGGCTGGCAATGAGCCAGTCGGAAGGGGCTCCCACGACGCCAATCCGGCAGCCGGAGAGTTTCTTCCGGGCATCGGCCACCTTTTCCAGCAGGCTTATACGCTCCCGTAAATAGGCGGTGGAGCCATGCAGGACCTCTCCCTGCAAGCCCTGCTGTTTAAGATAGGACAGAATCTCCAGCGAAGCCGCCAGCGAATTGCTCTTCCCGGAAGTGAGCAGAAAGTATCTTTCCGTCCCCCGGGCCAACATCTCCGGAAGGAGGCTTTTGAAGATGCCTTCGGCCCCGCCGGTACGCACATAAATAAGGTCCAATGAATGACTTCCGAAATCCTGGAAGTTGGCTCCCTTGAAAGTAAAACCGCCCTCCGGGAAGATGTCGTGGAGGAACTCGTCGCTGATTCTGGCCACCGACTGCTCGTTGTGCAAGCCGGAAGTGATGGTATAAATTGCTATCATAAAAAAAAATTACTACCTTTGCACCCGGGAAAGTCTTACACGACCAGCTCCCTCTGAATTCCCCCAGGACAGGAATGTAGCAAGGGTAGGAGGTCGTAGCGGTGCGATGTAAGGGGCTTTCCCTTTTTTTATTCCATCTTCAGACTGTCGAAAATGAAGGGCAGGATATCCTCCACTTTCTGAAATTTGCGGATGCGCTTGCTTCCCACCAAAATGATTTTGAGCGGACGGCCGAAGCGCTTCTGGGTTTCCGCCATGACCTGGCGACAGGCCCCGCAAGGGGATGCGGGGCTCTCGCACAGCACTCCGTGGTCACTTCCGGCGATGGCCAGCGTATCGGGCGCAATGTCGGGATACTGGGCGCCGGCCGCGAAAAGGACGGTCCGCTCCGCACAAAGGCCGGAGGGATAGGCCACATTTTCCTGGTTGGCGCCCGTGACAACGGTTCCGTCGGCCAAGAGCAAAGCGGCACCTACCTGAAACTGGGAATAAGGAGAATAGGAGCCCTTCTGGGCCTCCAGGGCCCGGGCGACCAGCATCCTGTCCTCTGCGCTCATCTGCTCTGCAGAGGAGAATTCCTCATAATCTATGGTGAGTTTTTTCTTTGTCATAGCCGAAAGATAAACATTACTTTTTTAATCTCCAAGTGTGGCTACCATCACGGCCTTAATGGTGTGCATACGGTTCTCGGCCTCGTCAAAAACGATGCTCTGAGGGCCTTCGAACACATCCTCGGTGACTTCGATACCATCCAGGCCGAACTTCTGGAACACTTCCTCGCCGGCCTTGGTGTCGCGGTTGTGGTACGACGGCAGGCAATGCATAAACTTGCAATCGGGGTTGCCGGTGCGTTCCATCAGCTTGGCATTCACCTGGTAAGGCATCAGCAGGCCGATGCGCTCCTTCCACACCTCGTCGGGCTCTCCCATCGAGACCCAGATGTCGGTATAGATAAAGTCGCAGCCCTTCACGCCCTTGTCCACATCGTCGGTGATGGTGATGCGGGCGCCGGTCTCGCCGGCCACCTCGCGGCAGGCGGCCTGCAGTTCGGCACTGGGGTGCAGGGCCTTGGGAGCCACGATGCGGACATCCATTCCCATCTTGGCACCGCCTACCAGCAGGGAGTTGCCCATATTGAAGCGGGCGTCTCCCAGATAGGCGAAGCTGATCTGGTTAAGAGGCTTGTCCGAGTGCTCCATCATCGTGAGGAGGTCGGCCAGGATCTGGGTGGGATGGAACTCATTGGTGAGACCGTTCCATACGGGGACACCGGCATACTGGGCCAGTTCTTCCACCGTCCTCTGGGCGAAGCCGCGGTACTCGATACCGTCGTACATCCTTCCCAGCACGCGGGCGGTGTCTTTCATCGTCTCCTTGATGCCGATCTGGGAGCCGGAAGGGCCCAGGTAGGTCACGTGGGCACCCTGGTCATAGGCGGCCACTTCGAAGGCGCAGCGGGTGCGGGTGGAGGTTTTCTCGAAAATGAGGGCAATGTTCTTGCCTTTCATACGAGGGACTTCGGTACCGGCATATTTGGCGCGCTTGAGGTCGCGGGCCAGGTCCAGCAGGTATTGGATCTCTTTGGGGGAGAAATCGAGCAGTTTGAGGAAACTGCGGTTTCTGAGGTTGTAAGCCATAGTGTTATTTAACGATTCTTGTTCCACAGGAGGGGTTACCCAGTTCTCCTGCTTCTGTAATGATACACGATTTTCCGCCGTTTTCCACGAAGAGGATGCCGGCGCGCACTTTGGGAGCCATAGAGCCCTCGGCAAACTGGCCTTCCGCCAGGTACTGCCGGGCCTCGGCCACGGTGAGGGTGTCCAGGGCCTTCTCCCCTTCCTTGCGGAAGTTGATATAAACCTTGGGCACATCGGTAAGGATATAAAACTCTTCGGCACCGATCTGGTTGGCGCACAGGGCCGATGCCAGATCCTTGTCGATCACGGCCTCCACGCCCTGAAGTCCCTGAGGGGTGCGCACGACGGGGATGCCGCCGCCGCCCACCGTCACCACCACGTAGCCTTCCCGGGCCAGGCGACCCACCAGTTCCACGTTCCGGATGCCGATGGGAACGGGAGAAGCCACCACCTTGCGCCAGCCGCGGCCTTTGGGGTCTTCCCTGTAGTTACCTTCAGCCGGTTTCTCAGGATAGAACGGCCCCACGGGTTTGGTGGGATTCCGGAAACCGGGGTCTTCCGGGGAAACCTCCACGCGGGTGACCAGGCTCACCACCTTGGTGTCCAGCTTGTTTTTTCTGAGGACGCGGTCCATTCCAGTTTCAATCAGGTAGGCAATGGAACCCTGGGTTTCGGCACCGCAGAAATCCATCGGCTGGGGAGGCAGGCCATAAGCCTGTTCTCCCGCCTGATGTCTCAGGAGGCCGTTCCCCACCTGCGGGCCGTTACCGTGGCCGACCACAATCCGGTATCCCTTCTTCAAAAGCGGAACCAGGTTGGCACAGGTTCGCTCCACATTCTCTATCTGCTCCTGGAAAGTGCCTTTCTGGCCGGCACGCAACAACGCATTGCCGCCGAAGGCAATCATAGCCAGTTTGCTCATAGACTTGCGAACACTTCACGAATGATTCCGCAAGCTTCCAGAAGCTGCTCTTCGGTGATGACGAGCGGGGGGGCGAAGCGGATGATGTGACGGTGCGTGGGCTTGGCCAGGAGTCCTTTTTCGGCCAGTTTCAGGCAGATGTCCCAGGCCTCGAAGTTGTCTCCGGGCTCCGTGACAATCGCGTTCAAAAGGCCCTTTCCGCGGACATACTTGAAGTACGGGCTCTTGATTTTATTCATTTCCTCGCGGAAAATGACGCCCAGGCGTTCCGCATTTTCGGTGAGTTTCTCGTCGCGGATTACTTCCAGCGCAGCCACAGCCACTTTGGCCGCCAGCGGGAAACCGCCGAAGGTGGAACCGTGTTCACCGGGGCCGATGGTGAGCATCACCGGGTCGTCGGCCAGGACAGCGGAAACGGGCAGTACGCCGCCGCTGAGGGCCTTTCCGATGGTAATCATATCGGGGCGTACACCCTCGTGGTCACAGGCAAACATCTTGCCGGTGCGGCCGATACCGGTCTGCACCTCATCGGCAATGAAGAGGACATTGTGCGCGTGGCACAGGTCGAAGCATTTCTTGATGTAGCCGTTGGTGGGGACATAGACGCCGGCTTCTCCCTGGATGGGTTCCACCATCATGGCGCAAACCTTGTCGCCCTTTTCTTTCAGGACTTTCTCCAGGGCCTCGGTATCGTTATAGGGAATCTGGATGAATCCGGGGGTGAAGGGGCCGAACTGACCGTAGCTGTCCGGGTCGGTGGACATCGTGACAATGGTGATGGTACGGCCGTGGAAGTTGCCTTCGCACACAATGATGAGGGCCTCATTCTCGGGAATGCCCTTCACCTTATAGCCCCAGCGGCGGGCCAGCTTGAGTGCCGTTTCAACGGCCTCTGCGCCCGAGTTCATCGGGAGGAGCTTGTCGTAGCCGAAGAATTCGGTGGCAAACTTCTCATAAGGGCCCAGACAGTCGTTGTAGAACGCACGCGAGGTCAGGCAAAGCTTTTGGGCCTGGTCACAAAGGGCCTTCACAATCCTGGGGTGGCAATGGCCCTGGTTCACGGCCGAATAAGCACTCAGGAAGTCAAAATACTTTTTGCCTTCCACGTCCCAGACATAGACGCCTTCTCCTCTTTCCAGAACAACGGGAAGCGGATGATAATTGTGAGCGCCGTAGCGTTCTTCCAATGCAATGAAATCTGCAGGTTTCATAAAAATGGTTAGTTGTTAGTGTATTAAATAGGTGTGTGTGGTGTGTGTGTTAGTCTCTTCTTAGCGGGAGGGTGGAGCAGCGAAGCAGGCCGCCCATCTTGGAGATCTCCCGGTAGGGAACGGTTTCCACCGTCATCCCCCATTTTTCGCGCAAATGCTTGATAAGCCGATAGAAATGTTCCTCCACGACCACGACGTCCTCCGAGATGGAGAAGACGTTGGGGTTCATCGCATACATTTCCTCGGCAGTGATTTCCAGAACGTTCTCCGGGCCGAAAATCTCTATCAGATGGTCGGCATCCCGGGGATTCATAAAGCCTCGCTTGTAGATGATGGCCTTGTCCCTTCCCACGGGCATAAAGGTGCAGTCCAGATGCAGGATGCCTTCGTACGGATCCGTATCGCTCTTGAGAAGGTTGAGCGGCACGATATTACGGTCCGGGAAAATCATCTTCAAGTAATCGATGGCCAGCCGGTTGGTCCGGGCGGTTTTCACCTGGCTGTAATCCGGGAAGTTGTACTGTCCCACAAAGATATAATCCTTGTACAGGACCACGTCTCCTCCCTCCACGTGAACGGACTCCGGGAGGTTGTAGATTTGCTTGTAATGGATTTGGCGATAGATGTCCTCGTAAGCGTCAATCTCTTCCTGGCGGTCCGGAATCACGTTGGCCACGATGATTTTGTCGTCAATCACAAAGCCCACATCCCGGGAAAAAACCTGGTTGCAGTTTTTCACCGGATTGGGACGATAGACATCCACGTCATACTTTTTGAGAATCTTTTCGAAAGCACCCATCTCCACGATCATATCCTCCTCCCTGGGGTACACCCCGTGCAGAACCGATTCGTAAGATTTGCTGTCGAACGTCTCTTCCAATGTGGGTGTAGGTCCCGGCGATGTGGGAAGGCCCAATACCACGGCTCTCAGCCTCGAAGTCTCCGACGTAACATGAAGTTCCATATAATAAAACTAATTGACAGTTAAGATCTTACCCCCCCCCTCTTCGGAATCCAGCGTCTCGTACCTGGAATTGTTGCTCTTGTACTCCGGTACAATCTGCTTCATCTTGCGGACAGTGTTCATATCCTCGAACTGCTTGGAGATGACCACCAGTTCTTCAATCTCCTTGTTCACCAGGTCATAATCGTACTCGCGCACCTGGGCGATACGGATCTTTTCGTGGAAGGTGGGTTTGGTCCCCTCCAGTTCGTTGAGCACTTCTTCGTACAACTTTTCTCCCTCCCGAAGGCCGGTGTACTTGATTTCCACGTTTTTGGCTCCGGACATGGCAATCATCCTCTTGGCCAGGTCCGCTATCCTGACCGGGGCGCCCATATCGAAAACGAAAATCTCTCCTCCGTTGCCCTTGGTCCCGGCTTCCAGCACCAGTTTGCAGGCTTCGGGGATGAGCATAAAATAGCGGACGATTCTTTCGTCGGTCACCGTCACCGGGCCGCCGTTTTTGATTTGCTGGCGGAACAAGGGAATCACGGAACCGTTGGAGCCCAACACATTGCCGAAACGGGTGGTCACAAACTGGGTGTGCTCCCCGCCTTCCTTCTTGAGCTTGCGGTCCAGGCTCTGGACATAAATCTCGCATATTCGCTTGCTGCAGCCCATCACATTGGTGGGATTCACAGCCTTGTCCGTAGAAACCATCACGAACTTCTGCGCACCGTACTTCACGCTCATATCGGCTATCACCTTGGTGCCGTAGATGTTGTTCATCACGGCCTCGGTGGGGTTGTCTTCCATCATCGGCACGTGCTTGTAGGCAGCGGCGTGGAAAACATAATCCGGACGGAAGGTGGAAAACACGTTTTCCATTCTGGTGAGACGGCTGATACTGGCCACCATCACCTCACAGTCCACATCCGGAAATTCGCGCTTCATCATCCGCCGGACATCGTGCTGGGGAGTTTCGGCCTGGTCTATGAGCATCAACTTCTGCGGATGGAAGCAGGCCACCTGGCGAACGAGCTCCATTCCGATGGAACCGGCCGATCCGGTGATAAGCACCTTCTTTCCAGTCAGGAGCTCCTCTACGGATTTGAGGTCCACCCGGATTTCCTGACGGGGCAGGAGATCTTCCACACTCACTTCCCGAATCCGGACTTCATCTTCCTGCAGTTCCCCGTTCTTGATGCTGGCCTCGGTGGCTTCATGAGACATGTAGATCTTGATTCCGTTAGAGATGAGAATATCCTGGATTTTCTGGTTATTGCGGAATTCGTTGACCCGTAAAGGGCTCACCAGCACGGCCTCGATGCGATTCTTTTTCAGGATGGCTTCCAGATTGTCGTTCAGGTAATAGACCGGCACGCCCAGGAGTTTCATATCCTTGATGCGGTGTTCGTGCGAAATGAAACCTCTCAAATCGTACCGGGAAGGATTCTGGGAACGGATATACTTAGCCACGCCCACACCGCCCATCAGGGCCCCGTAAATGAGCACGCGCTCGGCCTTGGAGTCTGTATTGGCATTGTCAAAGGTGGTTTTCACCAATACCCGCATGGTCCACATCACAAGCGTGGCAAGAAGGAAAGCCATGACAATGTACAGGGCCGGCAAAGTGGTGAGGGTCTCCACGCCCAGATATCTGCAAAGGGCATACGCAAGCAAGGCTATGCACATCGAAAGCAGATTGGCGTAGGTGACTTTGTTCAGGTCCACGAAACTGGAATAGCGGAGTACGCCGGTATAGGTTTTGAAAATCCGCGCGCCTATCCAGCTCAGGACAGCATACAAGAGAGAGGTATAAGCCAGGGAAACGTGGTTGTCATACGTGAGCTGTGTATTTCGGCCCACCCAATAGGTAAAGATACAGCAGGCGAATACGATAAAAGAATCGGCCAATAATACGACCCAGTACGGCAACACCTTTTTGCTGAAATACCAGGATGTAATTCGTCTAAATACGTTCATAAATGACGCCCATCAGTAAGTTGTGTGGTTAATCGGACAAATATAGCAATCTTTTTGGACAGGGCAAATATTTAATGCCTTATGTTGAATTATTTTGTGTAACTTCGCAGCCCGATTATGCTGCATCTCGGAGAAGTCATATCGCTGGTGGTCGCCGTCTTCTGGACGGTGACGGCCTTGTTCGCCGACAAGGCCAGCCACCGGCTGGGATCGATGAGCGCCAATGTGCTGCGCCTGTCGCTGGCCGTGGTGTTTTTGGGAGTCCTGCTCTGGGTGAGTATCGGCAGCCCCTTTCCCGTGTACGCATCGGGCAAAGCCTGGCTGTGGCTGGGGCTTTCAGCCCTGGTGGGCTATCTTTTCGGAGACTGGTGCCTGTTCAACTGTTACCTCTCTATCGGCGCCCGTTTCGGGCAGCTCTTTATGACGCTGGCTCCGCCTATGGCCGCCGTGGCCGGATGGGCCATCCTGGGAGAGACCCTGAGTTGGAGATCCCTCTTTGCAATGGGCATAACGCTTTGTGGCATAGCCATTTCAATCCTCAGCAGGGACAGCGGCCACAAGGTACACCTGACCCTGCCGCTGAAAGGCGTGCTGCTGGGGCTGGGTGCCGGTATGGGTCAAGGCATAGGACTGGTGCTGAGCAAGGTGGGTATGCAGCATTATGCCGCTTCCCTGCCTGTCGATGCACCATCGGCAATGAATGCCATGCTGCCTTTTGCCAGTACGATGATCCGGGCGATGGTGGGGGCCGCAGGCTTTTTTACCCTGATGGCCCTGCAAAAGGAACTGCCGGTTCTGCGACGGAATCTACACGACCGGAAGGGAATGCGTTACGCCCTCATTATGACCCTGTTCGGCCCTGTGCTGGGCGTATCGCTTTCGCTGATGGCCGTCCAGTACACCCACGCCGGCATCGCCTCCACCCTGATGGCCCTCACGCCGGTATTCATCCTCTTCCCCTACGCCTTTATCTATAAACAGCGCATCAAGCTGCGTGAAGTGCTGGGCGTAGTGGTTTCCATGACGGGCGTGGCGCTGTTTTTCCTTCTTTAACGCATATCCCTCAGACGGACGTCCATCCCCTCGAGCCGGGCGGGAAGGCCGGATAGATCCGTATTGGAAAAATGGTACGGAATGAGCACTTTCGGGCCGATAGCCCTGGCCGCGCGGACACACTGTTCCACCGTCATCGTGTAGGGCTGGTTCACCGGAAGGAAGGCCACGTCGATGTCTTTCAGCTTTGCCATTTCGGGGATGTCCTCGGTGTCTCCGGCCACGTAGATGCGCAGGCCGTCCAGGGTGAGCACAAAACCGTTGTCTCTCCCCTTCGGGTGGAACTGCGTGCGGCCCTCCGTGTGGTTGTAGGCCGGAACGGCCTCCAGAAGGACCTCATCGGGCAGGGTGTGGCGGTCTCCGTTGGCCATCACGGTTCCGTAGCCCAGCATTTCGGCGCAGCGGGCGTTGGTGACCAGTTCCGTCTTCCCCTCCTGCGTCAGGGCGGCGATGGCGTCCCTGTCAAAATGGTCCCCGTGTTCGTGGGTGACCAGGATGGCATCGGCCTTAGGGAATTCCACGGCGTAATCCGTGGCTTTTCCGTATGCACCTACGGGGTCAATGTGCAGCCTACGGCCTTTGTAGCAAAGGGCCAGCGTCCCGTGCTTGACAAGGGCGACGGCCACCGGAAAGCCTTCGCGGGTGAAAAAGGTCTCCACCGCATAGGCCGATGTCCGCTTCCCTGCCCCGGTCCAGGCCAGATAGCCGCCCTTCAGGTTACAGACCGTGAAGCCCTCCTTCACCAGGCGGGCGGCAGCCTCGGCACTTCTCCGGCCGCTCCGGCAATACAGCGCCAGCGGCGTTTCCTTGGGATAGGAGGCCGATACCTGCTCCACGAAATCCTTTGCATACCAGTCCAGGTTGGAGGCCCAGGGAAGGTGCCCTGCGGCGTATTCATCGGCCGTACGCACATCCAGCACGGCAACTTTAGACCCGGAAACCGCCTCTTCGAAAGCGGTCACGTCAAGGTCTTTGTATCCCCCGTCCGAAGCGGAGGAAAACAGCGACAGTAAAAAAGCGATCAGTGACATATAGATAGGGATTTTTTACAAAGACTTTACCGCCGGAACACCCTCGAAGCTGATTGAGACGGGGAGGATGCGGTCGTCTTCCCCGAAGTGCAGGCGTTCGATGCAGACCTCGCGGTTATTGCCGTCCGTGGCTCCCAGGGGATGGCGGTGATAGACGATATAATACTCATCGGCCCCCTTTCCCTTGATGACGGAATGATGGCCGGCGCCGGTAGCTACCTGCGGATCCGACTCCAGGATGGTGCCGATACGTTCGAAGGGGCCGAAAGGGCTGTCTGCCATCGCGTAGGCCACGTGGTAGTCCGGTCCGGCCCAGCCGCCTTCACTCCACATAAAATAGTAAATGCCTTTGCGTTTCAGCATAAAGGGGCCTTCCACATAGCCCTGGGGCGTGATTTCCTTGTAAATCTCTCCGTCTTCAAAGGGAACGATGCTGGTGAGGTCTTCTCCCAGGCGCACCATATTGCAGTGCTGCCAGCCGCCGTAATACATATAATAAGTGCCGTCATCGTCCCGGAAAACAAACTGGTCGATGGGCTGGGCGCCGTTGACCACCTCGTCGATGAGCGGATGGCCCAGGGCATCCTTGAACGGCCCGGCTGGATGGTCTGCCGTAGCCACGCCGATGCCGCCCTCCCCTTTCTCGTGCATATCGTTGGCACCGAAATACAGGTAGTATGTTCCGTCGCGCTCTATTACCGAAGGAGCCCACAGCGCCCTCCGGAGCCAGGAAATGTTTTCCTTGGAAATGACCTTGGAATGCCTGGTCCAGTTCACCAGGTCCCTGGAAGAATAGGCATCCATAAACAATTGCTCGTCGAAAGGCTGCGACCAGGTGGGGTAAATCCAGCACGCATCCCCGAACACCACGGCCTCCGGGTCTGCGTACCAGCCTTCGAAAATGGGATTTCCGCTCATCGGGACGGGAGCGTTTTTGCACGCAGCGGCAAGACTGACGGCCGCGAAGAGGATTAAAAGCTTTTTCATATCGCAAAGTTAATGCTTCATCTTGACAAATTTACGAAGAATCCCGATAAGAATCATAAAGAATTTATTGAATTATTTCAAAACAGATTCTAAATTTGCGCTTATGAAAAAACTTATTCTCTGGGACCTGGACGGAACACTCATCGACACGCTGGAAGATTTGGGCAAAGCGGTGAACCACGCCTTGTCCCTTCACGGGCTTCCGCCGCACACGCCGGAAGAATACAGAAAGATGGTAGGACACGGCGTACGGAACCTGGTGCAACAGGCCCTGCCTCCGGATCGACAGTCCGACGAGGCCTTCGTGGATCTTGTCCTGGCGGCTTTCAAGGCATACTATTCCGACCATATCGACGTATTTACCCGCCCTTATCCGGGGATAGCGGAACTGCTTTCCGCGCTACAGGAGCGAGGGGTGAAAATGGCCGTGGCCTCCAACAAGTTCCAGGAGGGAACGGAATATCTGATCAAGGCGTTTTTCCCGGACATCCGTTTTGTTTCCGTCCTGGGAAACCGGCCGGGATACCCGCTGAAGCCCGATCCCGCCATCGTTGAAGAGGTGCTGGAGAAGGCCGGAGTGGGCCCGGAAGAAGCCCTGATGGTGGGAGACTCCCCTACCGATATGAGAACGGCGGCAAACGGCGGTATCGACGCCATTGCCGTGAGCTGGGGATACCGCAGCCGGGACGATCTGGCCGGAAACCGCATCGTCCACTCCGTGGAAGAACTGCGCGAGCTTCTTTATTGAACGGCCGTTTTTTTGGACAGCACCAGGCTCAGGGTGATGGCCAGGGCGGCTATCGGATAAATCAGAAGCAGCCTGTACTCCTGCAGGTAAAGCCGGAAGCTCTGCCACAGGCCCTCGTCCACGGATGCCGCATTGACGGGATAGAGGAAGGCCAGGGCCGATGCCGCCCCCCCCAGGGCAAGCCCCGCCACCAGCGCCACGATGAGCGCCCTGCGGCCGCGACCGCGCTGGCGGTCCACCTCGGTTTTGATTCCCTCCACCTGGTCCATCCGGCGCCGGGCTTCAAGGATAAAGGCGGGGTCATCCTTGACTTGTGGCTTGTTCTCCCGCAGGAATTTCTCTATCTCTTTCATAACATATCCTTTAGATGGTTACGTCCCAGGGAAAGGTGGTATTTCACCGTACCCTGAGGCATCTGCAAAATGGAGGATATCTCCTTGATGCTGCGGTCTTCGAAATAGAAAAGGGCAATGGCGGCCCTTTCTTTTTCCGGCAGCCGCTCAAGGGCCAGGTACAACTGCTGGTAGCGGAAACTGCGGTCTGCACCGTCCGCTGCCGGAACGGATTCGGCCTCCCGCAGCGGAGTTTCCTCCGGACGCGATTTCCGACAGTGGTCAATGTAGCAATTGTAGGCTATCCGGAAGATCCAGGTGCTGAATTTGGATAGGCCCAGGAAAGAGCCGGAGGCCACATAGGCCCTTACCAGGGCTTCCTGGGCAATGTCATCGGCCAGGGGAGCGTTTCCACCGCACAGCGCCAGCAGGAACCTCCGCAAAGGCTCCTGCTGCTGCCGAACTTCGTCGATAAACCGCTCCCGTGTCATTTATTTTTCCAATGATTTTTCTTCGGCCTCTATTTCCTTGGCCAGCATCTTCTTTCCTGCAAAATAGGAGATGAAAAGGCCCAGGCCCACGGCCAGGAGAATACCTCCGGCAAGAAACATATAGTGCCCCATCCAGACTTTTATCGCTCCCACATTGCGCAGGATGGCCAAGGTCAGGAAGGTGATGCCCATCAAAGAGGTGATGCAGCCGCCCGTGAGTTTTTCCAGCAAATCCTGCTTGATGGTCTTGGGGGTTTTTCTGGCAGCCTGAAACTGGTCCATATCAACGGGAACGCCCGCTTCGATGGCCTTTATCATAATCTCTGCCTTCTTGTCAGTCTCGTTCTGCCGGGCGCGCATCACCAGCCAGACAATGGCCACAGGCAGGACCACACATACAAAAATAGGAACAATCTCATCCATAACTGATTCAACTTATAACGTTTAACTTTCTCCTCTTCCGGAGCGGTTTCATCTGTTAGACGGATCTCCGGACCGAAAGGTTGGAAAAAAATTTATCCCGGCACCATCATCAGGGCAATCAGGACAGAAGTAAACATAGCGCCGCTAAGGTACAAATATTTTCCGGGCTTTCGTATTCCGAAAGAATGATTATCTTTGTGGAAAACCTTGAATCAATGAGACATCCACTCCTCCCCCTTCTGTTTGCCGTCGCACTGACCATCCTGCCGCTCCGTGCCCAGGACAAGGTAACGCGCAGCGTCCTGGAATTGGGACGCACCGATAACCGGACCATGGAACACGCAGACTACATCGCCCGCAACATCGGCGGCCGCATCGTAGGCTCGCATATGCTCAACCACGCCGAGGACTGGGTCGCCGCACAGTTCCGCTCCTGGGGGCTCGATGTCATCGTCCAGGAGGCCGTCACCATCGGCGTCGGTTTTGACCGGGGGCCCTGGTTCGGCCGGATGCTGTCAGAGGACGGAATGTCCCTGCATTTCGGCACTCCCGCCTATACGGCCGGCACCTGCGGTCCCCAGAAAGGCCGGGTGCTGCTGGAACCCAAGACCCTGCGGGACTTCAACCGGATGAAAGGAGCCCTGAAAGGAGCCTGGGTGCTCCTGGAGACGGGGGCCACCAGTGGCCTGGCCATCGACGCCAGTCCCAAGGCCGATTCCACCCGCGCCGCCCTCCTGGCTGAAGGGAAGGAAGGCTCCGTCCTCCTGTACCGGCAGATGGTGGAAGCCGGCGTGCTGGGTTTCATCCGTCCGGCGAAACTGCCGATGCAGGTGCTCTACAACAGGGCGATGTGCTTCGATCTCACGATGGAAACCCTTCCCAAGGCCTGCGACATCCTCCTGGACGAGCATCAGTTCGAGCACATCCGGCAAAAGGTGGTGGACCGGCAGGACTTCCTTCTGGAATTCGACATCCGCAACCACTTCTTCCCGGGGCCGATGAAGTACCACAACATCATCGGCGTCATCAAAGGGAGCAAGTATCCCGACGAATATGTAATGATGGGAAGTCACTTGGATGCCTACGACATTGCCACCGGGTCCACCGACGACGGGCAGGGCGTCTGCGTGACGATGGAGGCCGCCCGCCTGCTTGCCGCTTCGGGAGCGAAGCCCAAACGCTCCATCATGTTCTGCATCTGGACCGGAGAAGAATACGGCCTGCTGGGCTCCAAGTATTTTGTAGAGAACAAGACGGTTCCCTGGAACAAGATCTCCAACTATTTCAACCGTGACGGAGGACCGCTCGCCGCTGTTTCCATCACGGTCCCCCCGGCCATGTATGAGGATTTCTCCAAGGTCTGCGCCCCCTTGAAAGATTACAATCCCGACATCCCCTTCGAGGTTATCAAGCGGGAAGGCCCTCCCCGGCCCCGTCCCGAGCGGGCGGGCGGATCGGACCAGGCCTCCTTCGCCATCAAAGGCATTCCCGCCATCTCTTTCCGCGAATCGGACATCTTCGGTTACGACTTCCGCTACCGCGACATCTGGCACACCGAAGACGACTTGTTCGACAAGCTGGTGCCCGCCTATATGGAGCATTCTGCCGTCGTCCAGGCCGTCACTGCCTACGGCATCGCCAACCTGGACCACCTTCTGTCCCGCGAAGGACTGTATCAGTAACGCATCCGGCAATCCCGGTTTCACTCCTTTGTGATGCAAGATTTTTGCATCACAGGGATTTTATTGATGACAGAGTTACACCTGACGCTTATGAAAAAGATTTTCTTCCTGCTGACCCTTTGCCTTCTCGCCCTTCCTGCACGGGCGCAGGGGCGTTTCTCTTTTTCTTTGGAGATCGCTGCCGGTGCCGGATTCGGTCACGGCCCCCAGTTTACAGTGACTCCCCTGTTCGCTTCCCAATATGATCTTGGCGGCGGATTCAGGATAGGTGCAGGGGCAGGCATCCGATTCGCGAAGCCTTGTCTTCAACATATCACCCAACGCGGAAACTCCCGGCGGAATTTCTGCAATGAGTTCGATATCCCCGTGTTTCTCCGGCTGGGTTATGGCATAAAGACTTTCTTTGTCAGTGTAGATACCGGGTATTCCATCGGCATTCTCTCTTACTACGGTCCCGACTGGATTCCCGGCGGAAAGAAAGCGCCCAGCTACTACGGTTTTTTTGCAGAGCCGCAGATTGGCCTTGCGTTGGGGCGGCACAGCGCATTGGCATTGGGCGTTTTATTGCAGCAATGCTTTGTCACGGAATCCATCCATACGGAGGTTGGCAACATGGGAGATCCGAACTATTCCTCTTCGACAACCTCTTTCAGCAAGAGGCTGCTCACCCCGGCAGTCACCATCCGATACGCGTTCCGCTTCTAGGAGATTCTTAATTTTCATAAAGCCTCCTGCCCCCCACGGGCACGCTTTTCCGGAAAACGATGCGCACCAGCACGCCGGAAGATTTCGATCCAAGCACCTGTCCAAGACCATCATGAAAGCAAAAACCGATGGTTCCGATGTGGGAGTGCTTCCCCTGAAAGTACTCCTGGAGCATTTCCTTCCTCAAAAGTAATGATGCTTTTCTTTGGATGCGTCTGTTGTCCGGTTTTTTGGGACATTAGGAGCGTTTAAGTCCCTTTTTGCGTCTGTCGTCCCGTTATTGGGGACATCGGGAGCGCTATGCCCCTACACCCTGTCCAAATAGGCCGCGGCATCCTCATACGACAGTCCCGTTACACGGGCAATCTGGTTTACACCGGCAGCAAAGCGGAAGCGGATTTGGCGCAAGAGTTCCAGCAGCTGCCCCTCGGCAAGCTCATTCACACACTGCTTCCGGAACAGCGACCAGCACAAATCCGGCAATGCAGCTGCTATTACTTGGTCCCTGAAGGCAGGCAGGCTCTGCTCCCCTGTTTCCAACCGCATTTTGGCCTTGGAAGAACTCTGCAGAAAGTAATTCATCCTTCGCGGGCTGCCGAACGCTTTCTCTACCCAGTCCTTGCGCACATAAGAACACGGAAGGATATATCCATCGGCCGAAAGAAGCCACTCCCCCGGCAAGACCAGCTTGGAATGAATGAGCCGATAGCGTTCACGGGCCGACAGGCTTGCCAAAGTTCTGGTGCCCGTACCCGCTCCTGCTCCTCCACTTGGCATACCCTCCATGGGGCCGTTGAAAAAACATGCACCCGTGCCCCAGGGATAATCCCTTGGCGAAGCGCAAATGTTGGCTGCAACACAGTTCATCTGCACATATGCCAAGACCCTCTCAAGCGCCTCCCTTTCCTGCGGGACCAGCCGGATATCCACCCCATTTCCCCGCAAGTGTTCCCGACAGCCATACTTTCGCCGGAGATAGCGGGAATACGCCTGCTTGAACCCATTGACCAAACGCTCCGCTTCTTCCCGCGTGCCGTACAAGGCAAAATGCAAGTGATTGGACATCAAGATAAAAGTCAGCATCACAACCCCGGTCTTGAACACCTGAACAGCGACGTGATTCATCCCTGAGCGAAAATCGTCCGTATCTCTGAACAGCAGCCGGTCTTCCAAATGATCCGTCGTGATGAAGAAATAATCTTTCCCTACCATATCTTGTATACGCTTGACGTTTTCCTAGCAGGCCGGCAGCCCGCAAAACTTAAACTCTCTTGTCGCAAGTTGGCAAAAAGAAAGTCAAATAACGAAAAACAAACGTTTAATTAACAAAACACTGACTGCCATATACATACCCCACCCTTTCATTTTCTTTTAAACAGTAGTATAAAATGCAAACGCCTCATTCTCTGCACGTTTCGCAACGGAGTGCAGTTAAGCGTTTATTCTTTGGAAAAGAAGATTATTATTCCTATGGGCTACCAGATCTCCAGGGAGGAGCTACCTTTCTACACATCCGCGCCCAACGTCCATAAAAACGGGACATTGGGAGCAATAATGGGAAAAAATGCTCCTGATGTCCGTAGATTCTGGACGTCAGGAGCATCGTGACTCATATTTTGGAGCCCATGGCCGATTTATCCAAATCCGGGGCGGCGGCGAGGCCGGCGGGAGTCATCTCGCCGGTTTTGACAAGCCGGCGGCAGCGGACCAGATTGTACTCACTCCAGTGACTGCCTTTTCGGCGGGGAGAAAAACGCTGGACGGCCTTGCCTTCATCGATGCGCTTCAGCGTGCTGTCAATCCAGCCGAAGCACAGGGCAACCTCCACGGCATCGGAATAACGGATGACACCGGGACAGGCGGTTTCGGACCGGTTGATGCGCAGCCAGAATTCGGATACCTTTTCGTGGTTCTCCCGGTACCAGTCGTACAGCTCTTCCCGGGAATCAATTTCCAGCAATAACGTTACTTCCATCCCTCAATGAATCCGGTAACCAGTCTGAAAAGCGGCTCGTAGGTTTCCCAGCGCACGGTTTTGATGTTGTCGGCCGGGGTGTGATAGTGCGGGAAAGCACTTCCCTCCTTGTTCTCCAGGAAGATGCAAGGTACTCCGCGGACGGCAAAAGGATAGTGGTCGCTGTTGGCCGCCAGTTCTCCGCGGTCCAGTTTGGAAAAGAGCCACTTTTGGGCATTGAGCCCTTCAAATCTCGGGAATTGCGGCATTCCGGCATCGCTCAGCTCGCAGTACAGGGCGGGGTTGTCATCGCCAATCATATCAATGTTGAACAGATAGCGGATCCGCTCCAACGGCACCACCGGATGCTCTGCAAAATAGGTGGAACCCCTTAAATTGGCATCCTCACCGGAAAAGGCTACAAAATACATATCGAATGGCGGGCGGTTCTTGGCATAATAAGCGGCCAGCGTCACCAGGGCGGCCGACCCGGAAGCGTTGTCATTGGCTCCGGGGTAAAAGACCCTGGGGCCCAGGTTGCCCAGGTGGTCATAATGGGCGGTAAAGACGTAGCAGGAGTCGCTGCGTTCCCCGGAAACCTTGGCGATTACATTGAAAAGCGCGTAGTCTTTCAGGAACGCATTGTCAACGTTCAGGCGCACCCGCTTCACACCGGCAATCGCCTCGGGCGTCACCCAGACGATGGGCTTGTCCACCACCTTCTCCCCATAGGCCTTGAAAAACTTGATGGGAGCCTCCCAGGTATAGAGGAGGCCTGCATTGTTGCACTCCCCTGTCTTCTGGAGTTTGGAAAACACTTCCCGGTGCTTGTAGGTGAACCAGAAATCGCAGCAGACCATGGCGCCGGCATTCTCGGGCCTGGCCAGATCGGCCAGGAGACGCGCCGCGTCAAAATCCGTCGTATCCACGTGATAGACCGGGAACTCCCCGTGCACACCGGGAGAATACTCCCGCATCGAAAAATCCACTCCGGCTTTCAGTTTCCTGCCGTCGGCCCGCATTTCCATGGCACCGCAGAAGGTGTTGATGTCAATGGTAAAGGGCTGGAGGGTCACTTCATCGACACCGGCCTTTTCATACTCGCGCGCGAGGTACTTCCCCGCCTTGTTGGCGCCGTCCCTCGCATAACCCCGGCCCTGGAAACGGGCAGAACTGAGCTGTCTGACAATGCGTTTGAACTGCGGCAAATCCTGGGCGTGCAGCGGCATCACGGCAAGCGCCAGCAAAATAACAATTATCTTCTTCATTCCTCAAATGTACGATTTTTTTTTCGTTTGACCGCCTGCACCGGGGATAGCCGGGAGGCGGATTCTCGGACGGGATTGTTCCGCCGGCTGGCCTTCCGGCCTTTGGCCGTGCGCGGAAATTTGGTATCTTTGCACAAAGATGAACGAATGCCTGCCCACAAATGATTTGCGCCCCGGAATGACCGTGGAAAAACATCCCTTCGAGCCTTTTCTGCCTGCAGGAGCGCGGATGCTGTTCCTGGGCAGTTTCCCGCCGCAGCCCCACCGGTGGAATATGCCCTTTTACTACCCCAACTGGATCAATGACTTCTGGCGTATCATGGGGCTCATCCACTTCGGCGACAAGGAGCACTTCTGCCTATCGGCCGAAAAACGATTTGACGAAGCCGCCATCCGGGCTTTCTGCACGGCCGAAGGACTGGCCTTCTACGACACGGCCTGCGAAGTGAAACGCCTGAGGGAAAACGCTTCCGATGCGTTTTTAGAGGTGGTCCGGGCCACTGATATGTATTCCGGTGGATACCCGTTCAGTGTTCCGGTGATACCCGTTCACTTTTTGGGTGTTAAGACAGATTATCTGCTGCGAAGTTAATACTTTTTT
>ONOH01000005.1 GCA_900319405.1 uncultured Bacteroidales bacterium
AGAAAAAAGTATTAACTTCGCAGCAGATAATCTGTCTTAACACCCAAAAAGTGAACGGGTATCACCGGAACACTGAACGGGTATCCACCGGAATACATACTGAACGGGAACATTCACTACCAGATGTTCTGTGACATCTTGATTGATCCGACTCATCCTCTGACGAACTACAAGTTGCTGGATGACATTGCAGCGGAACTTGCTGGAAGCCTGAAGATCCAGGAGTTGCAGAACCTGCTGGCGGAGGCGTGGAAGCCTTATATGAAGAATCTGGACACGATGTTCACGGATGCGACCTGCTACGAGAGCGAGATGCGCTATCCGACCGACCAGAAACTGCTGTGGGAGTGTGTGGAGAAAGGATATGAGCTGATGTGCGAGGCCAGTCAGCGGTTGGGGATCCACCGCCCGAGGACGAAGTACCTGGATGTTGAGAAGGCTAACCTGACGTACCGCAAGCAACGGAAGCACACGAAGGGCCAGACCCGGAAGATAACGCGGCGGCTATTGGACTTGCTGGGAAAGATACTGCGGGAGACACGGAAGATTGAACGTGAGCATGAAGGAGTTAAACTGTTCACGGACAGAGAGAGACAGACGATTGAGATAATCACGAAGGTGTATCGTCAGCAGCGTAACCACTTCCGGAGCGGAGATGCCCGTGAAAGCATCCCGGACAGAATAGTGAGCGTGAGCAAGCCGTATGTGAGGCCCATCGTGAGGGGCAAGGAAGTGAAGAGCGTGGAGTTTGGATCCAAGCGCAACAACATCCTGGTGGATGGGATATCGTTCATTGAAAAGTTGTCTTTCAATGCCTTCAATGAAGGGACTCGTTTACCCCATTGCATCAAGATGCACAAGCGCCTGTTCGGTGTGGAGTTGAAGAAGATAGGCGGTGATGCGAGTTATGCCGGCAATGCGAACCGTGAGCTGTGCACAAGTAATGGCATCCTGACCTCATTTGTCCAGAAGGGCAGGCGCGCGAAGGAGAAACGAGAGAAAGAATTTGTGAGACAGGAACTTGCGAGAGTTCGCGCCACAGCAATGGAGGGATCATTCGGCACGCAGAAGGAGCATTACTCCTTGCGCCGGGTCAAAGCCAGAAAGAAGGAGACGGAGATCCTGTACATCTTCTTCGGCATCCACACTGCGAACGCGGTGTTACTGGCGGAGAGGTTGATGGAGCAACAACTGGTGGAAGCTGCATAGTTGGAAGGCTCAAACAGTTCCGAAACGGAGTCCTCGAAAGAGAACTCCTGGATGACGGTAGAAAAACGACGCGAAATCCGGGCGACGAAGCCCGGGTCAAGCGCAAAAATGATATAAAACGACGAGTTTGATGCGTTAGCGACAAGGGATGGCTCCCGCACAACTCAAATAGAAAACATTAAACGACAATCCCTAATTAACCCTTTTGTTGGATGAAAAAATATTTTGTAAAAGGAGGAATCTTAGTTAATACCCCATTCTTTAAATACGAAAACGCAGGTGCGGGATATGGGGAAGATTCAATGCCCGATGCAGAGATAATACCTACAAACAAAGTGCTGCCATCAGGAGAAAAATACCTTCTGATAGATGATAAGCACCCCCAATCTTTATTTGCAGAGTATTATGCGAGTTCTTTTTTTACCACAGGTTATTGCTGGGCGCCACTATTCCATAAGTCCTATATAGTTGACTATGAAGAATACATTGCTCGCATACAAGATGCTCGAATGCTAATGAGTCTCTCTTTAAAACAGAGTGACGAAAGGGCTAGAGGGCTTCTTTCAAGAGATTCTTTTCTCGCTGTTATGAATGCATTTGAAAACTACATGGCAGATATCATTTTAACAAGAATTACTAATGATGAAAATGTGTTTTATGACTATGCGAGCAAAAGGTCAGAACAAAAGAAAATACAGAATGATTTGACAGCGGGACGTAACGGTGCTGCGGAACAAAAAGTTATAGAGTATGTCTTAAGACAATCTTATTGCTCTGCCGATAAGATAAAAGAAACGTGTAAAGAATTATTTGGACATACCATAAAGGTTCATCAAAAAATTGTTGACTTATTTACGACAAGGCATTTAATTGCTCATCGTGGAGGACGGAAAAAGGACGGGACCTATGTGACCTTTACTAATGAAGAACTCGAAGACGCAATTAGAAAGATTACTATTCTGGTCGAGGCCATAAATAAGTGTCTCATAGAAAGAGATAACGAATAGTATGTGCTCCGCTTCATCTGCATGGATGGTTGGGTTATTGTGTTTTTTTCTTATATTTGCCATTGTTATACGGAGCATTTCGTATGGCTGAGACATAGAAATAAAGCGTTTGCTTTGTACGGGTAGATCCTAAAAATCGCCAAATTTTTAAATGTAACCTGCCGAGTATCAAGCGAATGCTCACACTATAGGTGTGAGCGGAAACTTGAATAAAGGTTACGGGTGTTTGGCGATACCTTAGAATCGAGTTCATGGAGGAAGTTCACACCTTCTTTTATGTGCCCATAATCAAGCCGATGTTTGAAGCTATAACAATCAATCAATTCATAATTAATAAACAAGTACTACTATGGGTTACATTGACAACAATTTGATGAAAGGTGAAGAAGTCGTTTACAAAGCTTCACTACACTGGGCAATCTACATCCCCACCGCATTATGGCTTCTATTAGGAATATTGATGGTCGCGATTTCTGTCGGTGAAGAAGAATCTTCTGTGATGGTTATTGCGATTATCTTCTTCGTTTTTGCTGTGTTCGCTTTAATCAAGGCGATCATCGCTAACGTAACTTCAGAATTTGCCGTGACAAACAAGAGACTTATCCTCAAGGAAGGCTTGATTGCTCGTAATACTGTTGAATTAATGCTAACAAAGTGCGAGGGCGTGGCGCTTGATCAAGGTATTCTTGGTCGCATTCTTGGATATGGCACCCTCATTACAACAACAGGTGGCGCAACAAATAAGTTCAGAAAAATCAAAGATCCGATTATCTTCCGCAACTATATTAATAGCCAGGTTGATGAGGCGCAGAAGTCAAAATAGAAAAAAGTAAACATCTAGGGAGCGACATCGCTCCCTTCTTATTGCTTTTTACAAATGCATAGACATATACACGGCATGATGTAGATACGGCTTCTTAAGTAATTTGGATGCAGATTATTAATGCCGATTCATGCATCAAGATATGAGCGGTCAAGAGACTGTGCCCGGCGGGGCCGGCCACAGACTCTTGCTGGTTTATGCCCCTCCGGCTCCCCCCACAGGGGAGAGAATATCGCCCGGCCGGTTCCCTTCGAAGCACCGTCAAAGCCGGAGAATCCGCGCCATAACATAATCCATCGGGATTGTGTAACAAGTCGCCGCGAGCGGCGCTTGTTTCCGCTTCGCACACAATCCTGATTATGTTAAGGAGCTCCGTCCTACCTTCGAAGGAATCAATCCCACCCGTCCGGTCGGCGCGTCGGCAGGAAAGGAGTTTTGCTCCAGGGCCATCCCCGGCCCTGCCTGGCCCTTCGCAAAACCCCGCACTTTCGGGGCCCCCGCCCCAAAAGTGCCCGCTACGAACATGGTCAGGAGATAAGGGAAGGACATCACTCGCCCCACCGAGACTTCCAGCCGGCACGTGCAGCACAGCTGCGGGTCGGCCCAGTACCAAATATCAACTGTCCCGGCAAGCGGGCCAGTCCATATTTGGCACTGTTCCTCCAAGGTAAGAATTTTAACCTGGCTGCTATTCCTCCACACATCTGTCGGGAAGAATCCCGCCAGATGTGTGGAGGGCATCCAGTAAGCGGTCCTTTGGCCCGCCGGCGCAGACTGTGTCAGTCATCGTTCCAAGGCATCAAGACCTTCGCCCTTGCTGCCCCTCCACGCTGCCAGCCACAGACTGCGCCGGGGAGCACCGTCAGAGCGTTGATATCACCGGAATCCTTCGATTGAGCCTTGTCATGGGCCGTCCCGACCCAGGCCCCGGAGGCCGTCTGCCCACGCACACCGTCGTTCTCTTCCGCTGCTCCAGGGAGCCCAAGGTCTCCCTTCCACGGCGCTCCAGAGCCCGCCGCCCCTTTCCCTTTCAGACCGCCTCCGGGGCCACGCTCCACTCGCTTCGCTCGTTCCGCGCCCTATGGCACAGGCAGACTCACAGACGCCGCACACACAAGGCCCTCGCTACAACCCGCGCATCTGCGAGACTGCCAGCACCATAGGCCTGCCCAGAGATTCCCGCTTCAGCGTCAGTGACACATCGACCGACATCTCCCGCCCAGACGAAATGGAAAGGGTATAAATACATTCTCAGAGGGGCGGCGGCGTTAGCCGCTGCAGGCACTGTAACACTTGATTAAGTCGCTGGTTTTGATTATCTTTGTTATATCTGAGAAGGTACTTATTTGCTATTGCCCTGCCCAAAAGTACAAGTATAAGGTATGCCCCTGTTCAGGCCCTCCATACTCCTGTCTGACGCCTACGGTTCCGCAGGCGAGGTTACCTTTTATCACAGGAATGGCCGCTGCTATACCAGGAGGAGGGTGAAACCTCCGTATCCGGGCACTTCAGCCCAGCTGGAGCACCTGGCCATACACCGGAGAGCAATGGCAGCATGGGCATCTCTGGACTCAGAAGTACAGAAGTTGTGGAATTCATATGAGACCACGGCAGAATCCCATCGGCCGCCCTATGACCACAAGTCCCATATCTCGGGGAACAACCTATTCATATCGGCATACCATGGCTTCGCTTTGATGGGAGATGAACATACACCGGTGGCCCATCCTTTCCAGACTCCTCCGCCATTTCTGGCTACGTTTGACAGTGCTACTGTTGAGGCGGGGACAATGCGCCTTGCTGTTGATGCGCACGTGTCTCAGTATGCCCAGCCGGAGCGTTATCGTTTGTATGCCCGTCTTCGGCTCACAGTTCCCGGCAAAGGATATGACGTCAGGGGAATGCGGGGATTCCTGGCAGATGGAGACTGCTCGCAACTGATGAACGTCACCATTCCAGGATATACGGAAATCTGGAACCTCGGCGGGGAGAGATTCCAGATCCAGGCGATGTGTATTCTATTGGATTCTGAGACGGGTTTCCGTAGCCAGTATCAGAGAAGTATCGCGGTTATTGAACCCAGCTATCGATAGCTTCCCAGAAATCGACGGTCTCTTTGAGATCTATCTGACTGGTCGGTGTGCGGAAGACGTATCCAGCATCTCTCCAGTTGTAGATGGTTTGCCGTGTTACGCCCAAGGCGGTTGCCAGACCGGACACACTGATGGATTCTCGCACCTCAAGCAGGTGCTTCATCTTCTCCAGTTTCTCCTGGCGGTGCTCAATCTTCGAAAGGGCAAAGACAAGCATCTGTCTGATGGACACATGGTCATAGCCGAGATCACGAAGATCTGTGAGCACACGAATAGCCTTCTCAGTTTCGAAAGTGAACCCGAGATACCGGTCGTCGCTATGGTCATTGCGCGTCATGGAGGCCCTTTATTAAAAAGTAAACCGCCGCATCGAAGTGCGCCGGAAGCATATAGTGAGTAAAAGTGTTCTTTGGTATGGTAGCGGGAGTGGGTCACGATCCCACGACCTCCGGATTATGAATCCGACGCTCTAACCAGCTGAGCTACCCCGCCATCAGGGTTGATTGTCGGGAGCGTGCGTAAAAACTGTGCGTAATTTTGCAACTCCTTGACTATCAAGGTTAATTGTTGAGATAGAAGGACTCGAACCCTCACTGACAGAGCCAGAATCTGTAGTGCTACCATTACACCATATCTCAATATGTCCCGCCAACGGGACTGCAAATGTACAACTTTTTTTGTAAACTCCAATACATTATCTTAAAATTTCACTTCCGCGGCCGTTTTCGCTCCCTTTCTGTTCCAATCGGCCCTATCTTCGACAGGAAAGGTGCTCTGTAAACGGTTGATTAATAATTGTTTACAGAAAATCCTCTGCACTTTTTGCGCAGAGGATTTTTTATAAACGCCTGATAATCAGTATTTTATAAATCTTTTAAGCTGTGCTTATACCAGGAAAAGACTACCGGGCATGGGTGTCCCCAAAACACCACCACGCAAAATGCCCAAACCACCACCATTCCAAGCCCAAACCATTACAACACCAAGCCCTAAAACGCACCGCCGGAGAATCCGGCTGATGCTCAGGGGAGGAGTTGGAGGAGAGGGGCGAAGTGGTCGAGGATGTGGTGGGCACCGGCGGCGGCGAGGGAGGCGCGGTCGGAGTTGCCGAAGGTGACTCCGCAGGTGAAGGCGCCGGCGCCAAGGCCCATCCGGATATCGACGGGCATATCGCCCACGACCAGGGTTTCCTCGGGCCGGAAGCCGGTCTGGCGGAGGGTGTGGAGGACCGGATCGGGGTGGGGTTTGGCGCGGGTGACGTTGTCGGCCCCGAGGACGAGGCTGAACCACTGGGCAAGGCCCATTTCCTGAAGGAAAGCGTTGAGGGATGAGGAGTGGCGGGACGATGCGACGGTGAGGACGTACCCCCGCCCGTGCAGCGCGGCAAGGGTTTCCGGGACTTGCGGGAAAAGGGCGGGGACAATCTCCCGGCGCAAGGATTCAAAGACTTGCCGATAGGTTTCCACCCAAACGGGAAGTGTCCGGCGCGGGATATCGGGGTAGATGCTGAGGAGGCCGTCTTCGAGGGGTATGCCGATGATGGAGGTAATGGTCTTTTCATCGGCCACCGGGTAGTTCATCCGGCGCATCGCCTCCTGGTTGGTGCGGATGATGAGCTGGTGGGTATCGGCCAGGGTGCCGTCGAAATCGAAGATGACGAGTTTGATCATAGGACGGAAGAATTGATTTCCAAAGATACGCTTTTTTCGGGGGAGATGTATGCTTTTTGGGCAATTTGGGCTACATTTGCAGTATGAAAAATCTCCTTGTCTTTCTCCTTGCCACCGCCGCCGTTATGGCCGGGACACATCCCGCCGCGGCACAAACTCCCGTTGTCCTCCCCTTCAATCCGGACTATTCCTACCAGGATGTGAGGGTGGAGTTCGGTTTGTTCAAGTCCATCAGGGAAGGCGATGTTGACACGCGCTTTTTTCAGGCCGCTTTCAGCCGGATGTTCTGGAACAAGCTGGCCTGGAAGGCCGGTTTTCTGTACAAGGGCGCCGGCGCGGAATACAAGTCGATGGTGGGCGTTCCGCTGGGCCTTTCGTACCGGACGGGCAGCCTCACTCTCAGCGAGGCACTGGAGTACTCGACCCGGCAGGCGGCGTACGATTCGGTTCGAAGGACCATCGACGGCAACCTTGACGGCCTGGGCAGGGATTTGCTGGCAGACCTTCTGCTGATTCTTTTCCGGCGGTCGGAACTGTTCATCGGCCTGACGCCCGGCTATTATATGGGAGATCGGCTCTTTGCCGACGGGACACCGGGATCGCGCTTTCACCTGAGTGTTGATGCGGGCGTGGTGCTGTCAATCCCCATCCGGCGGGTGGCCATCAACGTCTCTCCGGCCTATCACTATCTTTTCACGGAGGAACTTAACCGCCAACGGCAGCCTGTCCGGAATCACTTTTCCATCTCGTTCGGCCTGGCCTGTCTTTTTTAATCTTGTGATTGTCGGCTATTTTCGCTATCTTTGAAAAATCCGTTTAAAACTCAAAATTATGGCTCAACTTCATGTGATCGACCACCCGATGATTCAGCATAAGCTTACGATTATGCGAATGAAAGAAACCGGTTCCAAGGATTTTCGCGAACTCCTGAAAGAAATCTCCCTGCTGATGGGCTACGAGGTTACCCGCGATATCGCCCTGGAAGACTTCCCCATCGAAACCCCCATCTGCCCGATGACGGCCAAACGGGTAAGCGGCCGCAAGCTGGCCATCGTGCCCATTCTGCGCGCGGGCATCGGTATGGTGGAAGGTCTTCTTTCCCTGATTCCGGTGGCGCGGGTGGGACATATCGGCCTGTACCGGGACGAGGAAACCCACAAGCCCGTGGTCTATTTCTGCAAGCTCCCGGCCGATATCCAGACCCGCCTGGTCATCCTCACGGACCCGATGCTGGCTACCGGCGGCAGCGCCTGTGACGCCATCGCCATGCTCAAGGAGCGCGGCTGCAAAAACATTCGCCTGATGTGCCTGGTAGCCGCTCCGGAAGGCGTTGAAAAGGTGCGGACATCACACCCGGACGTAGATATCTACGTGGCGGCCGTGGATGAGAAACTGAACGAGAACGCCTACATCGTGCCCGGCCTGGGAGATGCCGGAGACCGCATCTTCGGGACCAAGTAGGCGTGCGTATGACAAGCAGACTGATTCTTTTCGCGGCTGCGGCGGTGCTGCTCACGTCGGCCTGCAGCGAGGGGCCGGAAAGCAAGCTGACCCTTCACTACGACCGTCCGGCCGAGTTTTTCGAAGAGGCGCTGCCGCTGGGAAACGGCCGTCTGGGCGCAATGGTGTACGGCGGCCCGCTGCGTGACCGCATCTCCCTGAACGACATCACCCTCTGGACGGGGGAACCGGACCGCGGCAAGGACCATCCGGACTACGGACTGGTGGAAACGCTCACCCCCTGGGATGAGATTTCGTCGTGGGTGCCCAGGGTGCGCGAAGCCCTGGAGGCCGAGGACTACGAAAAGGCCGATGAACTGCAACGCCGCCTGCAGGGCCACAACAGCGAGATGTACCAGCCACTGGGCAGTCTGGAAATCACTTATCCCGAAGGCGAAATCACGGATTATTACCGGCAGCTGGACCTATCCGACGCCACGGTCACGGTCCGTTACAAAAGGGATGGCGTCCCCTACCGGATTCAATATTTCGTGTCGGCCCCGGACAGCGTGATTGTGATCCGGATTACGGGTGAGGGGCCGGTGGAGGCCACTGTCGGCATTCGTTCCGATCTGCCGCACGAGACGCTGGAACTGGCCGGAGAGGCCGGACTTTCGAGCGAAGGCTACACGGCCTGGCATGTGATCCAGGACGGACGCACCCCGGACCGCTTCTACGACCCCGGACGGGGCGTACATTTCCGGACGGTGGTGCGCTGCGACGAGGCTTCGGTCCGGGACGGGAAACTGCACGTAAGCGCACCCCGGGAGGCCCTGATCGTGGTGGCCAACTGCACCAGCTACAACGGCTTCGACAAAGACCCGGTGAAGGAAGGCCGGGAGTATCGGCAAGCATCCCTGAACCATGCCGAAAACGCCCTCCGAAAGGGCTGGAATGCCCTTAAAGCGGCCCACGAGAAGGACTATAAAACGCTTTTCGACCGGGTGAGCCTGGACCTTGGCCGCACAGACCCCGCCGTGAGCGCGCTGCCCACGGACGAGCAGCTGCTGCGCTATGCCGACGGGGAGGCCAATCCGGAACTGGAGGCCCTCTACTTCCAGTTCGGAAGATATCTCCTGATTGCCTCTTCCCGCACGGAAGGCATTCCAGCCAACCTGCAAGGCCTGTGGAACGAAAAGATGACCCCGCCCTGGCGCTGCAACTACACCACCAACATCAACCTGGAAGAGAATTACTGGGCCGCCGAGTCGGGCGCCCTCCCGGAAATGCACGAAGCCCTGCTGAGCCTGGTTCGCAACCTGTCTGTCAATGGCGCCGTCACGGCAAAGACGTTTTATGGCGTGGACGAGGGCTGGTGCCAGGCCCACAACAGCGACGCCTGGGCGATGACCTGCCCGGTGGGCCTGGGGACGGGAGACCCGTCCTGGGCCAACTGGAACACCGGCGGCGCGTGGCTGGCCACCCACATCTGGGAACACTGGCTCTTCACCCGGGACAAGGAGGCTCTCCAAAAGGACTATCCGGTCCTGAAGGGCGCTGCCGCCTTCTGCCTGGGCATCCTGGTGGAAAAGGACGGGGAACTCATCACCTCCCCCTCCACCTCGCCGGAGAACCGCTACATTACCCCGGAAGGCTACAGCGGCCGCACGGCTTACGGGACCACCTCGGACCTGGCCATTGTCCGGGAATGCCTGTCCAATGCCAAAGACGCGGCGCAGCTCCTCGGGGACGAGGATTTTGCCCGTCGTATCGATGAGGCGCTCCCCCGACTTCGCGGCTACCGCGTGGGAAAGGCCGGCGCCCTGCAGGAGTGGTACCACGACTGGGAAGACCGGGATCCGCAGCACCGCCACCAGTCCCACCTGATCGGCGTGTATCCGGGCCATCAGATACAGGCCGGAACGCCCCTGGCCGATGCCGCCCTCAAAACCTTGGAAATCCGGGGCTTCGAGACCACGGGCTGGAGCTGCGGATGGCGGGTGAACCTGTATGCCCGCCTCCACGACGGCGAAAACGCATACAAGATGTACCGGAGGCTCCTCCGCTATGTGAGCCCGGACAAGTACGAGGGAGAAAACTACCGGAGCGGCGGCGGCACCTATCCCAACCTGCTGGACGCGCATTCGCCCTTCCAGATTGACGGCAACTTCGGCGGCTGCGCCGGCATCATCGAGATGCTGGTCCAGAGCACGCCGGAAAAGGTGACACCCCTCCCGGCTCTCCCCAAAGCCTGGCCCGAAGGCTCCATCAAGGGCATCCGCACCCGCACCGGTCAGACGGTGGATCTCAGTTGGAAAGACGGAAAAGTTAAAACTCTTAAAATCAAATAATTATGCAAAGAAGAAATTTCCTACGGGCTACCGCCCTCGGCGCCGCCGCCAGTCTGCTTCCTTTGGACGCCCTGGCATCGGCCCCCGCTGCCAAAGCGGCCAAGAAAGGATCCAACGGCAAAGTGCAGCTGGGTTTTATCGGCCTGGGACAGCAGGCGATGTACCTGCTGCAGGGCTTCATCAGCATGGATGACGTGCGCGTGGTGGCCGGCTGCGACGTGTACGATGTGAAGCGCGACCGCTTTGCCAAGCGCGTGAAGGACTATTACAGCGCCAAGGGAGAGCGCAAGGTGAAGGTGGATATGTATGAGGACTACCAGGACCTTCTGGCCCGTCCGGACATTGACGCCGTGGTCATCGCCTCGCCCGACCACCAGCACGCCGTGATGGCCATCGCCGCCTGTAAGGCCGGAAAGGATATCTACCTGGAGAAGCCCGCCACCCTCACCATCTATGAGGGACAGCAGCTGGTGAAGGCCGTGCGCAAGTACAACCGCATCCTGCAGATGGGCTCCCAGCAGCGCTCCAGCGAGGAATTCATCCATGCGGCCAACCTGGCCCGCGAAGGGGAACTGGGCCAGATTCACAAGCTGAAGGTCTATGTGGGCCGCAACGACGTGAATCCCGTTACCGCCGCCCCCGCCCCCTGCAAGCTGCCCCGGATGGCCGTTCCCGCCGGCCTCAACTGGGACAAGTGGCTGGGCCCCCTCCCGGAGAGCGTCTATTACCATTCGGACCTGAACCCCGTCATCTCGGCCGAGGAGCCCAACGAGAAGCTCTGGGGCGCCTGGCGCTGGTACAAGGTGTCGGGCGGTGGCCTGATGACCGACTGGGGCGCCCACATGTTCGACGTGGCCCAGTGGGCCCTGGGCAAGGACGGCAGCGGTCCGGTGGAGGTGATTCCCCCGGGCTACAGCTACTATGACCACCTCACTTATAAATATGACAACGGCATCATCTTGTCCGAGGAGCCCTTCGACGGCAGCACCCCGGGCGTGCAGATTTACGGCAGCGAAGGCTGGGTAAAGGTGAGCCGCGGCAAACTGGAGGCATCGGACAAGAAGTTCAGGATGCCCGAGGCCGATGACAAGAACGACGTGCCCTACGAGGTGAAAGTGGGCCACCACCGCAAGTTCATCGACGCCGTCCTCTCCCGGAACGATCCCAACGTCCCCATCGAGGTGGGCCACTCTTCCTGCACCGTGTGCAACCTGGGCAACATCGCGATGGAGCTGGGACGGCCGCTGGTGTGGAACCCCATTGTCCAGAAGTTCATGAAGGACCCCGAGGCCACGGCCCTGTTGCACTACGACTACCGCCGCGGCTACGAACACGCCCTGGATATTTAATGAAAAAATGGCTTCTGACAGGACTGGGATGGCTTATCCCGGTCCTTTTTGCCGCCGCACAGACACCGGCGCAGCGCTATGTGGACCAGCAGCACAGGAGCGGACCCCTCAAAGGGGCCTCCTGGGCCGTGCTGGCCGTGGACCGGGATGGAAACACCCTCTGCAGTTATCATCCCTCCCAGCGCCTTACGCCGGCCTCCAACCTGAAACTGGTGACGACCGGCGCCGCCCTCCACGCCTTCGGGGAGGACCACCGCTTTGTGACCGAATTGGGCTACACCGGGGAAATCCGCGAAGACGGCCTGCTGGTGGGTGACGTGTACATCCTGGGGCACGGAGACCCCACCATCGGCGCCAAAGACAGCATCGCCACGGAGACGGGGCGGCTTTTCTGGCTGTGGAAATCGCTCCTCCGCAACGCCGGCATCCGGGCCATCGACGGCCGCATCGTGGGGGACGGAAGCTCCTACGAGGGCAATCTGGAGCACCGGAGCTGGGGCTATGACGACGTGGGAACCTATTACGGCTGCGGTACCGACGCCCTGTGCTTTTACCAGAACGCCATCGACTTCTCGGTCAGGGCCGGGGCCGAAGGGCAGCCCGTTCCCGTGCAGCAGACTTATCCGGAAACACCCTGGATGCACTTTGAGAACCACAGCGTCACCGGCCCTGCCGGAACGGGCAACAGCCTGTACCTGTACACTACCGACCTGGCCCCTTACTCCCAGCTTCGCGGCTCCTTCGCCACCGGCCGCAGCCCCAAGACCGAGCACTTCGCCAACAAGTTCGGCGCCCTCACCTGCGCCTACTATTTCTGGAAAAACCTCAAGGAAACGGGCTGGGAGGTGAGCGGCGGCTATGCCGACGTGGACCGCAACGGACGCATCCGGGAGGCCGATTTCATCCCCCGCGACAAGGCCGGGAAGCCGGTAGTGGTGGGGCAGACCCAGTCGGCCCCGCTGAAGGAGATCGTGCGCATCACCAACGTGCGGAGCGACAATTTCTACGCCGAGGCGCTGCTTCGCGCGATGGGCGAGCAAGCCAGCCGCGTGGCCCTGTACGACAGTTGCCTGGTGGCCCAGCGCGAGGTGCTGCAGGGTCTGGGCGCGGGCATCGGCGAAGTACGGATTGCCGACGGCAGCGGCCTCTCACGGATGAACGGCCTCTCCCCCGAATGGATGGTCTCCTTCCTGAAGGCGATGCAGAAAAGTCCGGCCTTCGACGCCTTCCTGGCCTCTCTGCCCCGCCCCGGCGAAGGCACCCTCGGCGGCCTTCTCCCCGGTGTGGAGGGACGCGAGCGCATCCGCATCAAGAGCGGTTCGATGGAAGGGGTCCTCTGCTACTCAGGTTATATCCTGGGGGCCGACGGACGCCCCGAGGTAACGCTTTCCGTGATGACCAACCACGCCACGGCCCGTCCGGCCGAGGTGCGGGCCGTTCTGGCGCGCTTATTGAAGTTGTTACTCGAATAATTTTAGTACCTTTGCAAGATATATGCGCAAATGGGTGTACATAGTCTTTCTGGCAGGGGCGGCCGTTTCCTGCAAGGTGGCCGATACCCTGGCCGACACCGCTGCGGAGCTTTTCCGCGGAGAGGTGGTGGCCCGGGTGGGAGAGCATAAGCTTCACCGCAGCCAGCTGGAACAGTACATCCCGCAGGGAGTATCGGCCGAAGACAGCACCACCCTGGCCCGCCAGTATATGGATGCCTGGGCCGAGGACCTGCTGCTTCTGGATATGGCCGACCAGCAGCTCTCCAAGGAGGAAAAGGACGTTTCCCGCGAGCTCGAAGAGTACCGCCGCACCCTCCTGAAGTATCGCTACGAGCAGCGCTACATCGAGCTGCGCCTGGACACGCTCATCACCCAGGAGGAAGTGAGTCGCTTCTACCAGGAAAATCCCGAAAAATTTGTCCTGGAACGCCCTGTGGTGAAGGCCCGCTACCTGGTGATTCCGGCCGATGCGAAAAGCGTCCGGGAACTGCGCCGCCTGATTGTCTCGGACAGCGGACAGGACCTGGAGGAGGCCGCCGCCATCGCCACCGTCGCCGCCATCCGCTTCGCCGACCAGGCCGACAGCTGGGCCGACGCCCTCACCCTGGCGCAGGATATGGGAATGGACTACCAGCGTCTGGTGGGCCAGCTCCGCTCCGGCAAGGCCGAATATACCGACGAGGCCGGCATCCTTCATCTGGCCCATATCGTGGAAGTGATTCCCGAAGGCAAGACCGCTCCGCTGGAATTCGTGAGGGAGCGCGTCCACGACCTGATTCTGAGCACCCGGAAACACAACCTGGAAAAGAACCTGGAGAAGCAGCTCCTGGAAGAAGCCCGAAAGAATAACAAATACGTCATCTATTGATTATGAAACATATCCTTCTCTCTCTCGCCGCCCTGGCCCTGTGCATGAGCCTGCAAGCCCAGAAATACAAGGGCGTGGTGGACAAGACCATTGCCGTAGTGGGTGGTGAAACCATCCTCATTTCCGACGTCGAAGCGGAGATTCAGCAACTCCGGCTCAGCGGCTACACCAGTGACAAAGATATGCGCTGCGAGGTGTTTGAAAATATGCTGGACTCGAAGCTGTTCCTGATGCAGGCCCGCATAGACTCCCTCACGATGAACAGCGATATGGTCCAGAGCAATCTGACCCAGCGGATGGACTGGTTCCGCACCCGCTTCGGAGGAGACGAGGAAATGGAGAAGTACTTCGGAAAGCCCCTGTACAAGCTGCGCCAGGAATGGAGCAAGGCCCTGGAAGAGCAGAGCCTCATCGAACAGGAGAGGATGGAGATTGCCGGGAAGATTCCCGAAATCACGCCCTATGACGTAAAGAAATACATTGACGAGACAGATCCCGAGGACCTTCCCGTAGTGCCCGTCAAATACCAACTTAGCCAGATTTGCCTGTATCCGGACCGCGCCAAGGCCGCCCTTTCGGTGAAGGAAAAACTGTTGAGCCTTCGCGAGCGCATCATGAACGGAGAGAAGTTCGCCACCCTGGCCCGCATCTATTCCGAAGACCCGGGCAGCGCCCGCCGCGGCGGAGAGCTGGGCCTGGCATCCAAGACCATCTTCTGGCCGGCCTTCTCCGACGCCGCGATGGCCCTTCGGCCCGGAACCATCTCGCAGGTAGTGGAGACCCCGGACGGTTTCCACATCATCGAGGTCATCGAGAAGAAGGGAGACATGTTCAATGCCCGCCACATCCTCCTGAAACCCCAGTACACCAACGAGGACCGGGAAAAGGCCTTCCACGAACTGGACAGCCTCCGCTCGGAAATCCTGAAGGAGGAAATCAAGTTCGAGATGGCCGCCCAGTTTTTCTCCCAGGACCCGGCCACCCGCACCAACGGCGGCCAGATGGCAGACCCCGCCACCGGTTCTTCCTACTTCGAGATCGACCAGCTGAAACCGGCCGATTACGCCGCCATCAAGGAGCTTAAGCCCGGAGAGATTTCCGAACCCGTGGAGTCGCTGGACAACGAGGGCTACCTGCAGGACCGCAGCGGCAACCTGGTGTACAAGATTATCCGGGTGGACAAGATTCTGCCAGCCCACACCGCCACCTTCGAGAACGACTACAACGAACTCCTGGAAAGGGTGCGGAACACCAAACAGATGGAGGCGGTGGATGCCTTCCTGGAGCAGAAGGTAAAGGATACCTATATTGTCATCGACCCCCTCTTTGCCGAGTGTGAGTTTACCCGGCAGGTCTGGAACACCCGCAAATAGTGCTTCGGAGGGCCTCTCATATCCTTCTCGGGCTAGCGCTTGCAGCGTCGGCCCTTGTTGTGCCTTTGGCCGCACAGGAACAGAAAGAAGACGAGAAGGTAAAGCTTCTGAGCGCCCAGAGCGCCCAGCTCATCGAAAAGGACGGGCAGAGTTTCCGAAAAGTAATCGGCCCGGCCCGCTTCCTGCACAACGACACCTATCTTCTCTGCGACACGGCCCTTTGGAACGTGAACACCAATGTGATTGACGCGGTGGGCCACGTGCGCATTATCCAGGACCGGACACAGCTGAGCAGCGAAACGCTCCAGTATGTGGTGGATGACAATATGGCCAAGTTCCGCGGGGCTCTGGTGCAGCTGGAAGACAAAGACAACAATATCCTGCGCACGCGGTATCTGGACTACAATACCAAGGACTCCGTGGCCATTTTCCAGGACGGCGGGGCGATGCGGGACAAGGACGGGCAGATTATCGAAAGCCTGTACGGCACCTACGACTCCAAGGCCAAGCTCTTCGTGTTCAACGACCAGGTGAATATGTACCTGGACACCACCTTCGTGAAAACCTCCCGCCTGGAGTACCGGAGCGACCTTTCCACCGCTTACTTCGGCTTCGGGACCGACATGTGGCAGGACGACAAGATGCTCAGCGCCAATGACGGCTGGTACGACCGCGGAAAGGAAACCTTCTTCTTCCGCCGCAAGGTCCACGTTCTCTCCGAAGACCAGGAAACCTGGGCCGATTCGCTCTATTACTTCCGCACCCTGGGCGACGCCGACCTCCTGGGGAACGTGGAACTGATGGACACCACCCGTAACGTGTATGCCCTGGCCGGGCGCCTCGAATACCGCGATTCGCTCTCGCAGGTGCGGATGACGCGGGACCCGGCCGTGATGAGCATACAGGAGGAGAAAGGGCGGCGGGACACGCTGTACCTGGGCGGGGACCTGATGATTCTTCGCGGCATCCCCCGTTGTGACATCCCTGAGGGGTGGAGCGCGGAGGCCGAAAAACGCCTCAAAGACATCTCCGGAGACCCGGTGATGGAATACCGCAAGAAAGCGGCCGAAGAAGCGGCTGCGGCAGCCGCCAAGGCAGCCGAAGAACGGGCCAAGAATGACCCCAACCGGCCTCCGGACAAGCCAAAAAAGGGCGAAGAGAAGCCCGGAAAGGAAGGCAAGGCGGCGGATACGCCCCCGGATTCGGCCCCGCCGGTGCGGGACTCGCTGACGGTGCCGCCAGTGCGGGATTCACTGGCCATGCCGCCGGTGCGGGACTCGCTGGCTGTTCCCCGCGACTCGCTGGCCGTGCCGCCTGTGCGGGACTCGCTGACCGTTCCCCGCGACTCGCTGGCGGCGGCGCTGCCATCGGCCCCGGACTCTCTGGCTGTGGCTGCGGATTCGCTGGCGCTGCCCCGGGACACCACCAAGGTCAATTTCATCTGGATCAGCAAGAATGTGCGGATGTTCCGCCGCAATATGCAGATGAGCGCCGATTCGCTCACTTACTCGGACCTGGATTCGCTGGTGCGCCTGTACAAGGACCCTATCGTCTTCAACGAGGGTAACCGGCAGTATGCCTCGGACAGTATCTATATGGTCATCAAGGACAAGCAGATGCAGAAGGCCCATCTGCTGTCAAATGCCTTCATCACCATCGAGGAACAGAAAAACTGCTATGACCAGATTCGCGGAACGGAATTGGTAGCGTACTTCGACTCCACCAACGCCCTCACCCGCTTCGATGCCCTGGGCGGGGCCTCGTCCATTTTCTATCTGGAGGAACAAGGCGCCCTGGCCACAGTGAACAAGGTGGACGCCAAGATGATTTACGCCACGTTCAAAGACGGCGACATCGAGCAGATTTACTACTACGAAAATCCCAAGAACGACGGCTATCCTTCCGTGCAGATGCCCCAGGAGGAACGTACCCTGAAGGGCTTCCGCTGGGAGCCGGACAAGCGGCCCAAGTCACCGCGGGACGTGACGGCCCTGGTACCCCGGGAGAGCGAACGCTTCGCTTACCTGGCCCGTCCGCACACCACGTTCCGGCAAACCGACATCTACTTCCCCGGACACGTGAAAAAGATTTACCGGGACATTGCCATCCGGGATTCCCTGCAAGTGGAACGGGAACGGGCACGCCGGGCGGCCTCGGACAGTCTGAAGGCCTTGCCGGACAGTCTGCAGATGCCTTCTGACAGCCTCCGGGCCCTGCCGGACAGCATCAAGGCTCCCCTGGACAGTTTGAAAGCCCCCTCCGACAGCCTGAAAATGCCCCTGGACAGCCTGAAAGCCCTGCCCGACAGCCTCCAGGCCGGCGCAGACAGCCTGAAACTTGCACCCCCCGCTGCGGAAACGCCCCAGGAAATCAAGGCCCGGGAAAAGGCCGAAAGGGATGCCGCCCGGCAGGCCGCCCGGGAAGCCCGCTGGGCCGAGGAGGACCGCCGCTACGAGGAAAAACAGGCTGCCAAGGCCAGACGGAAGCTGGAAAAGGAGCGCGCCAAGAAGCTGAAAATGCTGCGGAAGCTGGAGAGGAAGGCGCAGAAGGAACGGCGCATTTTCGAGCGTTACCTGGAAAAGGAGAGAAAGAAAGCACTCAACAAGAAAGATAAAACATGAATAAGACTGTTCTGGTATCGGGCGGGGCCGGTTTTATCGGCAGCCACGTGACGGTGGAACTCATCGAGGCCGGCTACGAGGTGGTGGTGGCCGACAATTTTTCCAACTGCGACCGCACCTGCTATGAAGGGGTGAAAAAAATCACCGGCCGGGAAGACCTTCCGCTGGAGGTGATGGATTTCTGCGACCCGGAGGCCGTGAAGGCCCTTTTCGGGAAGTACCACATCGATGCCGTGATTCACTTCGCCGCCTTCAAGGCGGTGGGAGAATCGGTGGAGCAGCCACTCAAGTATTACAGGAACAACCTGGACAGTTTTCTCAATGTGCTGGAGGCCGCGAAGGAACACGGCAGTTTCGTGCTCTTCTCCTCATCGGCCACCGTGTATGGAGAGCCGGACAGCGTGCCCGTGACGGAGGCAACGCCCAGAAAGCCCGCCACCTCTCCCTACGGCAACACCAAGACCATCTGCGAGGACATTCTCCGCGACAGCGTGAAGGCCTCCGGAGGACGGCTCAAGGGCATTCTGCTCCGGTATTTCAACCCCATCGGCGCGCATCCCAGCGCCCTCATCGGAGAGCTGCCGCGCGGGGTTCCCAACAACCTGGTGCCCTTCATTACACAGACGGCCATCGGCAAGCGGGAGTGCCTGAGCATCTTCGGCAATGACTATCCCACCCCCGACGGCACCTGCCTGAGGGACTACATTGACATCGTGGATCTGGCCAAGGCGCATGTCTATGCCGTGAACCGCATGGTGGATGGCAGGATGAAGCAAGCCTGCGAAGTGTTCAACGTGGGCACCGGCCGCCCCGTGAGCGTACTGGAACTGGTGAACGCCTTCGAAAAGGTGAACGGGGTCAAGCTCAACTACAAGTTCGCGCCGCGCCGCGCCGGAGACGTCACCGCCATCTGGGCCGATCCCAGCCTCGCCGAAAGCGAGATGGGCTGGAAGGCCACCCGTTCGGTGGAACAGACGCTCCAGGCCGCCTGGGCATGGGAAAAACACCTGGCAGGGAAGTAGTTTCTCCGGGCCAGGTGCCCCGGACGCATGCGAAATGGCATCAAGTTTGATTTACAACTTGCCAGTATGTGTAAATCAAAAACCTTAACTGCCATGAAGACGGCATTGATCATTATTCTGTCCCTCTGTACGCTGACAGTGTGCACGGGCTGCAACAAGCAGGACCCCTTTGAAAACGGGGAGAATCCTTTTCTATATAATGGAGAGGCCAGCACATCCGGCGTGACGGGGGCCACCACCCTCGCCGTCCGGACCGACGAGGAAGACCTCATCGGCGGAACCTCTTTCGATCGCACCATCAGCATCCGCTTCAATGAAGGCGGGCAGGCTACCGTCAGCGAAGATGCCAACAATATCGTAAAAGTGAACGGCAACAGGGTGACGGCCGACAACACTTCCACCTCCGAAAAGGTGAGGTACGAACTCTCCGGATCCACCTCCAACGGCTGTTTCAAACTGTATTCGAAAAACAAGCAGGCCATCATCCTGAACGATGTTTCCATCACCAATCCGGTCGGCGCCGCCATCAACAACCAGGGGAAAAAACGCTGTTTTGTGGTGGTAAACGGCAACAATTCGCTCTCCGACGGCACTTCCTACACCGAGACCCCCGCCACCGAGGACGAGAAGGCCGCCTTCTTCTCCGAAGGCCAGCTCATCTTCTCCGGCAGCGGTTCGCTCAGCGTATCGGCCCGGGCCTCCAACCATGAGGCCATCGAATCCGAAGGAAAGATTGAGATCACCGGCGGCAGCGTCTGCGCCTGGTCCACCGGCAACGACGGCCTGGATGCCAACGGCAATCTCTACATCGAAGGAGGCGTCGTCTATGCCATCGGTAGCGGCGGGGCCGAGCTGGCCGTGGACGCCAACAGCGAGGGCGGCTGCAGGCTGTACCTCAACGGCGGTGTCCTGTTTGCCATCGGCGGCCTGGAAAACGGCGCCGTCCTGAGCCAGGCCTGCTACCAGGCATCTTCCTGGAACAAAAACAGCTGGTACTCCCTCACGCTGGGCAGCGACACCTACTGCTTCAAGACGCCTTCCGGCGGCAGCAACGGCCTGGTGGTTTCCGGAGCCTCCGAGCCCGCGGTCCTTTCCGGCGTAACGCCTTCCGGCGGTTCCTCCGTATTCAACGAGATGGGAATCCTCGGCGGATCGGCTTCCGGCGGCAGCGCCGTGAGCCTGAGCTCCTACAGCGGCGGGGCCGGTATGGGCGGCGGAAGAGGGCCCGGTGGTTGGTAGTGAATAATTTGCTATCTTTGTCCGTATGAAACGATTTTTGTTACTTGTAGCAGCGGCTTTGCTGATGATTCCGGTGTCCTTCGCTCAGGAAACCCCGAAAATGAATAAGAAGAACCTGGTTATCAAGGAATGGAACACTGACCCCAAGGGCGGCAACAGAATCCTGGACCACGTGACCACCTTCTCTCCAGAGGGGAAAAAGATAGAGGAGATTGAATACAGCACCACGGGGCAGAAGTGGCGCAAACGTTTCGAATACGGCCCTGACGGAAGGGTTTCCCGCGAGCTGGTGTACGATGACCGCAACCGCCTCCAGACTTATAAAAAGTTCGAGTTCAACGAATTCGGGAAAAAGAAGATCCAATATACTTACAGTGCAAAGGGAAAACTATTGACCATCAAGCATTACGAGTATATCGCCCAGGATGGAGGAGAATAATCATATCTCCTTCGCGGAATCCTTGCAGGCCCTGAAGCCCATCACCCTTGAGGAGATGGACTCCATCAGGCTGATGAACCGGATCGACACCAAGTACCTGACCACGGAAGCCGTTCTGCTGCAAATTCTCTCTGCCGCCACCGTTGCCGGTTACCGCGTACTGACTGCAGCAGATGCCTGTATAAATACCTATCGGTCCATCTATTATGATACGGCAGGTCTTAAGATGTTCTATGACCATCACAACCGCCGCCTGGTACGCCAGAAAGTCCGCACCCGCGTTTACGTGAGCTCCGGAGATTCCTTCCTGGAAATCAAGCGGAAAAACAACAAGGGCCGCACCAAGAAAAAACGCATTGGTATTTCTTCCTCGGAACTGATGGGTTTTGGAGCCGATGTCCGGGCCTGCGAATATCTGGCCTCGCACTCCTGCTTCACGGCGGGGGAGCTCTCTCCCTCCGTAGAAACGCTGTTCCAGCGCGTCACATTGGTGAATCCCGCCCTTACCGAGCGCATCACCATCGACACGATGCTACGCTTCAGGAACTTCCGGACGGGAAAGGAGACCTCTTTGCAGGACGCCGTCATCATCGAGCTCAAGCAGGACGGCCGGGCTTTCAGCCAGATGAAAACCATCCTGCTGAACCTCAGGGTAAAGCCCGTGCGCGTGAGCAAATACTGCATCGCCCTTACCCTCACCGACCCTCTGGCCAAGACGGGCCGCTTCAAGGAAAAAGTGAGAATGATTGAAAAAACAATTGGAAACAAATTGGTTACGATATGATTTTAGACAAAATCTTTCATTTTGTACAGGAAGACCTGTCCGCCTTTGGTAATGTGGATGTCAATGACGATATGTTCCTGGACGTTCAAACCATTACGGATGCGGTGATGACCACTGCGCAAAAGGTGGCGGAACTGGGTATCCGTTTTTTCCTGAACCTTGTTGTCTGCTGGATCCTGGTTCACTTTTTCTACTACAGGAAAAGCCGGCGGCGGGACTATTACTTTACATTTATGCTGTTCTCCTCGGCCATGCTCATCCTGCTCTATATGATGGGCAACGTTGAGGTGGGCGTGGGTCTCACGCTGGGTCTGTTTGCCATTTTCGGCGTTATCCGATATCGTACCGAGACGGTTCCCATCCGGGAGATGACCTACCTTTTCGTGATTATCGCCCTGGCGGCTGTCAACGGCCTGGCTCCGGTGTATCAACTGGTGGATGTGAGCACGGCTCCGCATTATACCCTTGGATGGGGCGGCGTGGCGGTGATGGCCCTGGTAAATACCCTCGTCATTCTGCTTGTGTGGGTGCTGGAGAGCGAAAGCCTGGTCGGGCACGTCGCCACCAAACTGGTCCTGTACGACCGTATCGACCTCATCGTCCCGGAAAAACGGGCCGAACTGATTGCCGACCTGGAAAGACGGATTGGCGTGAAAGTGGAAAACGTGGAAATCGGCCATGTGGATTTCCTGAAAGATTCGGCTTTTATCAAAGTGTTCTATAACCTGCCCAAAGGGGAAAGCAATTCGGTGAATACCCTTACCCGGGCCAAAGACTACGTAGAATGATGAAAAGAATCGTTGTTTTGATGACTCTGCTGCTGCCATTGGCGGTGCAGGCCCAGAGTTTTGCCGGGCGCGCTTCGGCAGAGGTGGATTACAGGATATCCAAAGGTTTACACGTAATGGCGACGGAAGAGATTCGGTCGGCCGACAGTTTCTCCTCCATCGGAAGCCTTCGTACTACGCTGGGAGTTAGCTACAAACCTTTGAAGTTCCTGAAACTGGGGGTGGGCTACACTCTCATCAATCCTTACAAGACGGGCAAGGAGCTGGACGATGGAACGTTGTACAACGGTTTCTGGTCTCCCAAGCATCGCTTTTTTGCGGATGTCCGGGGTGCCCTGGACGTGGGCTATTTCCAGTTTTCGCTCAAGGAGCGCATTCAGCTCACCCACAACGGGGATTCCGGGATGAATGTATACCAGAACCCGCGAAATGTCCTGGCTCTCAAGAGTCGCCTGGGTATAAAATACAAAGGCTGGGGCGCAGCGCAGCCTTATGTCCAATTTGAGCTGCGGACCGCCCTCAACGGAGCCTGGGGAAGCGCCTCCGGAGACCCGAAAACCAAGAAGGATGGAACCACCTACCGGGACTATACCCCCGCAGGCTACACGCACGTGTACAACGACCGCTACCGCGGCGAACTGGGCCTGGACTGGAGGGTTGCTACGCAACACGTGGTTAAGCCCTATGTACTGCTGGATTATGTTTCCGAGTATGAACTGGATACCAACAAGGAGGGAACCCGTCTTTTCAGTTCCGGCTACAATAACTTGCTGCGCATAAGCCTGGGAGTAAGCTATACCTTTAACTTCTGATCAGGGCTGTCGCCCAGACTTCGCAGCCTTCGCATCGGCCAACGAAACCGAGTCGCTCGGTGGTGGTGGCCTTGACGGATACGCGGTCTTCGCCGATGCCCAGGATGCCGGCGAGGATTTCCCGCATCCGGGCGATATGAGGGGCCAGCTTGGGCTTTTGCAGGGCAATGGTGATATCCACATTACCCACCTTGTAGCCTTTTTCATGGACCAGGGCCACTACTTTGGCAAGGAGGATCTTGCTGTCTGCGCCCTTCCACTCGTCGGATGTGTCGGGAAAAAGATGGCCGATATCCCCCAGCGCCAGGCAGCCCAGCAGGGCGTCGCAAAGGGCGTGGATGGCCACGTCTCCGTCTGAATGGGCCACGAAGCCGGTTTCCGAGGGGATGCGCACGCCGCCCAGCCACATCGGCAGTCCGGGGGCAAGGGCATGGACGTCATAACCATTTCCTATCCGAATATCCATCTTTGACACGATTTTTGCAAAGATACCAAAAAAACACTGAAAATGGACAAGATGCTATCTTCAGACAAACTTCCACAGTTCCAGAAATACTTTTCGGAAGGGTCCTTCTGGAAAAAGATTCAGAAACTGGCCAAAAAAGCCGGCGCCAAGGTTGTCTATTATGCCTTGGTGTTGTACTATACGCTGATGGATCCGCTCACGCCCACCAAGTACAAGGCGGTCATCGCCGGAGCCCTGGGCTACCTGATTCTCCCGGTGGACGTCATTCCGGACCTCATCCCCGGCGCAGGCCTGGCCGACGACTGGGGAGCCCTGCTGGCCGCCGTAATGTATGTCCTCACGGCCATCACGCCCGCCATCAAAGAAAAGGCCAAACAGCAGTTGGAAAACTGGTTCGGCCCTGTTTCGGAGGAAGATCTGGGAGACTTGGCTTAAAGCGCCCTGGCAATCTTTTCGGCCACGACAGTGGCTATTTCCACCTTGCCCTTCTCGTCAATCAGATAGAGGGCGGGAATCCATTTTACACCGTAGTCGGTGCCCACCGTGGAGTCTTTCTTGCCGGCGGCGTCAAAGAGCTGCACGCCGCTCATGTGGTTGTCTTTCACGAAGTTTCTCCACGTTTCTTCCTTGCGGTCGAAGGAGACGGACACGAAGGCCAGCTTGGCAGGATCGGCCTTGGCCTGCATCTGCTCCAGGAGGGGGATTTCTTCGCGGCAGTCGGGGCACCAGGAGGCCCAGAACACCAGGACCACTTTCTTGCCCTGGAAGTCCTTGATGCTGACGGGCTTGCCGTCAATGTCGTTGAGGGTGAAATCCGGAACGGGAGTGCCGGGCTTCAGAAGGGTGGTGGCGTACTGGAGATCGGGATCTTCTTCCGTCACATTCTGGGCAAAAAGGCCCACGGCAGCCAAAAGGGCGCAGGAGAGTAAAAGCAGTTTTTTCATTCTTACTACAGATTAATCACAATTTCCTCGAGGGGTTTGCGGACGGTGTGAAGGTCGGTGGGACGGCCTTCCCCGTCTTTGGGATGGCCGATGGCCAGGAGCCCGTAGATGCCGTGCTCCCTGGTTTCGGGCAGGACCTCGCGCACCTTGGAGGGGTCGAAGTCCCAGATCCACATATTGGCCAGGCCGGCATCGGTGGCCGTGAGCATCAGGTGGGTGAGGGCGATGGCGGCATCGGTCTTGGCGGCGTTGATGCCGTCGCTTTCGCGGACCCAGGCCTCCTCGTTGCGGCAGCCCACGATGAGCACCACCGGAGCGTCGTAACAGCTGTGGACGGTGCGCAGGCGGGAGAGCGCCTCTTCGCTCCTGACCACCCAGATGCGCGTGGGCTGAAGGTTTTTGGCCGAGGGTGCCAGACGCCCCGCCTCCAGGATCATATTCAGTTTGGAATCCGATACGGGGTAACGGGGTTCGAAAGCGTGGCAGGAATAGCGGCTTTCCAGGATTTGCATAAATGCATCGGAGCCAAAATGATACTTGGTAATCTTCTGGTCCACGTCGGAAAACGCGGCGCGGTGCAGGATTTTGTCCGTGTCGAAAATACGACTGAAGAGTTTCTTTTTCATAATCAGTTCGTTATTAGTTTTACTTGAATATTGTTCGGACGAGGGCCGGGATATCGGCCAGTTTCACCACTTCGATGTCCTGGGGCTTTTGATCGAAATGGGTGTAGGAGCTGACGCAGATGCGTTTGAATCCCACGCGGGCGGCCTCCACGGCGCGTCGGGCAGCCTGGGAGACCGGACGGATTTCTCCGCTGAGACCCACTTCCCCGGCAAAGCACAGGTCTGAAGGAAGGGGGTAGTCGAAATTGGACGACAGGACGGCGGCAATGACGGCCAGGTCGCAGGCCGGGTCCGTAATGCGCAGGCCGCCGGCCATATTCAGGAACACGTCCTTCTGGCCCAGCTTGAAGCCGGCCCGGCGCTCCAGCACGGCCAGAAGCATATTCAGCCGCCGCACATCGAAGCCCGTAGCGCTGCGCTGCGCCGTTCCGTACACGGCCGACGACACCAGCGCCTGCACCTCGAAAAGGAAGGGCCGGTTGCCGTCCAGCATGGCGCTGATGGCGGTGCCGGAAAGGTCTTCCCCGTGCATGGGAATCAGCATTTCCGAAGGATTGGCCACCTCCCTGAGGCCGGTGCCCGTCATCTCGAATACGGCCAGCTCGCTGGTGGAGCCGAAGCGGTTCTTGATGCTCCGGAGCACACGGTAGGCCCCGCGGTTCTCCCCCTCGAACTGCAGCACCACGTCCACGATGTGCTCCAGAATCTTCGGGCCGGCGATGGTGCCCTCCTTGGTAATATGGCCGATGAGGATGACCGGAATGCCGCTGGCCTTGGCAAAGCGCAACAGCTGGGCCGCCACTTCCTTGATCTGGCTCACGCTGCCGGCCGTGGAGTCCACATGCTGGCAGTACATGGTCTGCACGGAGTCCACGATGATAAGGTCCGGGGCCGCCTCCCGGGCTTCCTTGAGGATTTCCCCCATATCGGTTTCGCTGTACAGGAGGATGCCCGAGGCGTCTCCTCCCAACCTGTCGGCCCGCATTTTTACCTGCTTGACGCTCTCTTCTCCGGTGACGTAGAGGGTTTTCAGCTCCGGCCGGCGCAGGGGAAGCTGCAGCGAAAGGGTACTCTTGCCGATGCCGGGCTCTCCGCCCATCAGCACCAGCGATCCCTTCACGATGCCGCCGCCCAGCAGGCGGTCCACCTCCGGACTGCCCAGGGACAGGCGATCCTCCTGCGTGGTGGACACCTCCCTGAGGGGCATCGGCCGGCGGGAAGCGCCCGGAACGCTCAAGGGCGCCGCCTTGGAACTTCCGCTCACCACTTCCTTTTCCACCATCGTGTTCCACTCCCCGCAGGCGGGGCATCGGCCCATCCATTTCGAGTATTCATTGCCGCAGTGGGAGCAGAACCATACGGACTTGGTTTTCTTCACCGTTGTTGCCATACCCTACAAAGATAAAAAAAATCCCGGTACTTCTGCAAGTTCCGGGAATTGTATTTGACAAGATGCCCCCTGCACCGGCGCTTGGCTTGTACAGAGCATACCCATCTGTGCAAAAACGGGCCTATTTGTAATCCTGGGTAGGCGATCGCCTACCCACCCATGCAAAAACGGCCCTTTTTGCCCACCTGGGTATGCCAGTTCAGCAAAACCGCCACCCCGGTGTGGGATGGCGGCAAGATTCATTTATGATCTATGAGATTGAATCGGTTAAAAAGCCAGGCAGGCCCGGACTGAATGAGTAAAGGATGACCTCCAATTATCGTCTTCGCTACCCACATACCAATATCCATCGCTGGAAACCCAATCCCAGAAATTGAGACTCCAAGCCCAATCTGTACCATATTCGGTTGCAGTCCAATAGCCACTGGTTTGATTTGAATTCTTCATTATTGTGGCTCCTGAAGAAGTGAGTTTTTCCATTAATTTAGTAGCACGTGTAACAGAGACGCTTGTCGCTTTTGGCGTTCCTGTATCGCCACAACCAACGAACATATACTGCCAGTCAAGTATGCTGGGAAGACGCCATGTCCCGCCAAATACGGCAGGCGTCTGAGCTGCTGATGCTGTTATTGCATCTGCCCAGTGAAGTTTCGACGCACTAACATCGTCCAATGCAATGGCCAGGCCATGGGCACAATTGGAGGCGTTACCCACGTAAGCAATCATGGCAACGGCCGTCGAACTTGCATTGGCAGCCGCTACATTGTCGTAGATGTTGCCATCCACGCCAATCACCTTGCCGATATCGCCGGAGGTGGCTGCATAATAGGCCGGCTCCTGTACCATCCTTAGGCCAATCTCGTAGTACTGTCCATCTACAAACTCAACGCTGGGGCTGGTGAGCATGTAGCCGTTGACACCGTCGGATGCCCAGATTTCATATGTGTCTGCCTCGCCCAATTCGTTACGCAGGGCAACGGTCAGTTCATCAGTGGCAGCATCGGGCGTGATGGTCAGTGAACCATAGACGGAAGTCAATACGGGCTCACCCGCGAGATCCACCACGTCCACTTTTTGCGAACTGTTCTGACGAAGATACATTCCGTTGCTAAAGTCAATGGGGGAGTCGGAACCATATTCCGCATTGAAATTGACAAGGTTATCATAGCCGGAGTCCGATTCTATTTCTATAGTCAACACCTGGGAAACAGCGTCACTCGTCTTGAAGCGATAAAGGTATTTGCCGCCCACAACTTTATAACCCCCTGTGCCAAAATCATCATCTTCGTGGAAAAACGCATAATCATTGCCTTGAATATTCATCATATGGCCGGGTTTCTCGCTAAGTTCGATATAGAGATAGTTGTCAGGACCGGTGACAGGTTCATATCCTTCCGGAGTGGGGCTGATCATCTCACGGCTCTGCACCAGCTTTCCGCCATTGGCAGAAAGTTTCAGGGTGGTGACATTGAGCGGGGCACTTGTCGCCTTGTTCTTGAGATAGAACTTCACGATGGCCTGCTGGCTCTCCAGGGTGGCGGGATCAGTGGTGATGGTGGTTCCCTCCACATCGCTCACAGTTACCTGGGCCGTAGCGTAATCGTATTTCTTCTCTATGGAGTTCTCGTCGCCAAGCAGGATACCCTTCTGGCCGGTGTAATTCCATTCGGCCCGGGGGAAGAGGAGATTCAGCTTATCGTTAATAGCGGCACCGGTCACGCTGCCCGTAAAGGTGGTGCTGGCCGTTTCGCTGGCGGCGGCCGTCAGGGTGCCCAGCGGGGTGTCACCCCAATTCTCGGCAAAAACGCTCACCTGGTCTGTGGCAGCCCATTTGACGTTCAGTGTTTTCTCGTCCAGGGACAGCGCTTTGGTGTCTTCGCCCTTGGACGCGTTCACGCTAAGGGTGTATTCTTTTACGGCGGGCTCTTCGGGAGCAGTCACTTCCGGAGTCAGTTCCTTTTCCTTCTGGCAGGAGGCGGCGGCCAGAACGGCAGCAGCAAAGGCTGCAGTATAATTCATAAGCTTTTTCATCATTCTTTCCTCCATCGTTTACCAGTTCCAGATTCCGTCATCATCAAGGGAGCTGGGCTCTATCCCACTGTTGGATTGTCCGTAGGATTTGCGTCCTACGCTGCCGCATACAACGCCTTCGATTTTCACCTCCAGGGCCTCGGCCACGGGAGCATCGTACTTTTCCTTTTTCATTTTTTTATGATTTTTAGTTGAGTATTCGTCGCCTTTGACACAAAGGGTTCGGCAAATGTAGCACAACAAAAATGCCCCGGCAAGGGGCCGGAGCACGATTTTTACGCAGAGTCAAAAATCCGGGACAATTTTTTACGCAGAGTCAATTTTGCGGGTCCGCCTCCCGGGTCCACTTGTGGGGAGGGAGGCCGGTGACGGCGGTGAAGGTGCGGGAAAAGACCGAAGGGGAAGAGAAGCCGCAGCGGGCCGACAAGTCTGCCATCCGAATTTCCGGATGCTCGGTTTTGAGGCGCTTGGCCTCCCGGATGCGATGGTGGTTCACAAACTGGTAGAAGGTGATCCCATATTCCGTGTGGATGAAATGGGAGAGGTAGGTGCGGTTCATCGGCAGCACGGCCTGCAGGTCCAGAAGCTTGAAATCCGGATTCAGATGGGGCTTCTCGCGCTCCATCCATTCTTCCAGCACACGGCGATAGTGGGCGGCATCGTGCTCCGGATAGGACGGCGCCTCTACCCGGTGCCGGCTGTTTTTATCGGCCCGGTGGTGCAGCATCGTCCACGGATCCCGGCGGAAGAGAATTTGCTCGGTACTGTACGCAAACATGAAGATGGTGAGCCAGAGCTGGGTAAATCCGCGCGCGTGGCCGTGCGCAATGCACATGTAGAAATAGACAAGGCCCACCAGGACAAACATGGCCAGGTAACGCACAATCCACTCTACCTCGATGTCCTTGAGGGAGGAGTAGTTCTCTTCGCACCAGAGGTGGTATTTCTGCACGTGGGTAAGCAGAAGGCCGATGAGAACAAGCGGATACAGGACGACGAGGGGCTGAAGGTTGGCCGGGACGAAATAGTCCAGAAGGGCCAGCACCAGCATCGGCAGAATCTGGACCAGGGCACGCCAGGGAGTCATCCAGCCGGGACGGAGCGCCTCGGTGGGATACAGCAGCAGCGTCCAGCCCAGCAGGTTTCCCAGCAGCAGTTCCAGGGTGGAAAAGCGATAAGCTCCCATATTCATTGCAGGAGCGGTGGACGTCAGCCACAGGATGAGATAGGCGCCGTCGGCCAAACCCCACAGGAGCAGCGTCCAGCCCCACATTCTGCGCACGCGAAGCCCACCCGAATGACGGAACATCATCCATGCTCCGAACAGGGACAGGGAGGAGGAAACGGCAACGAGCACCGGGGAAATCACACGGTCAAAATGATCGTCAGGAATGTAAGCGGACAAGCAGAAACTCACGACCACGCCCAAGGCAAGGACAAGGAAAAAGCGCAGCTCCGACGCATATTTGGCCCACTGATTCATTGATAAAACGGATGCTAAAATAACACAATTTGGGCAAAAAAGCAAAAAGGACGCAGCAGGAATTTATATTTAGCCTAAAATGAACTAAATCTACACAAATCCTTCCACCGCTACGCGAAAAGAGAAGGCGGAATACTTTACTAAATCCCGCTTTTCAGGAGACTTTTAGCAGAAAATAATTTCTACACAAAGAGATCGTCCATCACCACCTGGGACTGCACTGCGTCGGAGTACATATTCTCCTTCACGCCATAGGTGGTGACCATTGATATGAGAATGGACTTTCTGGTTCCGGTCTCGCGGATGAAGGCCGCAACCTTGTTCCGGAGTTTCTCATCGTAATCCTTGTCGATGACGTATGGCTCGGCCGCCCACTTCATTTCGCAGATGTTGATGGTGTCGTCCCTGCGGTCGATGAGGAGGTCAATTTGTGCTCCCTTCTCTCCCGGTCCCAGATTCTTCTGATTGGAACGCCAGGCGCATTGTTTGGTCATCACGCCTGCAATGCCCAGCGCAGCTTTGATCTGCCCCACGTGCTTCAGGCATACCCGCTCGAAGGCCAGGCCGGACCAGGCGCGATGAACGCCCGAATTGAGGGAATGGCTCCAGAAAGCCGGATCACCGCCGGACTCCTTGATGAACTTGTAATAGAAGAGCGTGTAGTTGTCGATAAGCTGGAAAATGGCATCCTTCTTCTCCTTGCCGATGGCGGCGTACTTGCGGATGAAGCCGCACTGCTCCAGCTCTTCCAGGCAGGAGGTAAGGACACCGCTGTTCTCCAGGCCGTAATCATCAATCAGCTCCTGGCGCGTGAGGCCTTTGGCTTTGTCCCCCAGGGCCTCCACAATCTTGATGTAACGGTCCGGATTCTTGAACAAAGACTCGTACAAGGCACTGTACTCCCCGCGCAGTTTTCCGTTCTCCGCAAAGAAGAGATTGTCGATGTTCTGGGCGGCAGACTTTCCCCGCTGCAGCAGACTCCAGTAGTATGCCGGTCCTCCCATCACCATATAGAGCGTCAGAATCTGATACCGGCCCATACGGATGTTCCGGCTCTGCAGATACTCCTCGCATTCCTTCAGCGTGAAAGGCATCAGATAGATCTGCGTGTTCACGCGGTTGTGAAGGCCTCCCCGGTCCTTGATGACCTTGTTGATGATCCAGGACGTTGCGGAAGCACAGATAATCAACAGAACGTCCTTGCGGGCGCTGCACCAGCTGTTCCAGAAATGCTCCAGGGCGGAAACGAAGTTGGACTTAGGCGTATCCATCCAAGAGATCTCGTCAATGAAGATTACCTTCTTTTTCTTCCGGCTGGACTTGATGACAAGCTTCAGGGCATTGAAGGCATCGGGCCAGCTGGCAAACTCGGGACAATCCTTGTAGCCGTAGTCAATCAGCGAAGTGCGGAAAGCGGCAAGTTGACCAGCAATCTTTTCCTTCGCCACACCCGTGTGCTGGAAGGTGAATTCATAGTTGAACGCCTCACGTACGAGGAAAGTCTTGCCCACACGGCGACGGCCGTACACCGCCACGAATTCGGAGTATTCCGACTTGAAAGCATCCCCCAGCTCCTTGAGTTCTTCTTTTCTACCAATAAGCATCGTCGTATCGTTTTGATGTTGCAAGTTAAACATTTTCTGCTAAATCCCGAAATTTTTCGACGATTTAGCAGAAAATTTCGAGGACGCTGCGGGGACAAAGGTCAAAAGGATAGAATGATACATTATTGATATGCAATATGATACGGACTTTCCCTATTTCCCGCCCGGAAACCAGAACACTGTGGCGACGAGCAGGGCCGATGACAGGTAAATCCTGTCCATGACCTCTTGCGGCGGTCTCCGGCTAGCCATGATCAGCACCATTTACGGCCTCATCATTTATTTCATCTCCCTGCTTATCCGCATGGTCCAAAAGCCCCGGATTTGATGCGAATTCAAATATTATTCGTATCTTTGCAGCGAATTAATTCACAAAGGATATGAATCTTAGAGACATCAAGAAAGACATTCAGTATGTGATCAGTGCGTTCATCGACGACTGCACCCTCTTCCTGAACCTGAACCCCGGAAAGAACGCCGACGAGATTACGGGCCTCATCGACAAGGCCGTGGATTTGTACAACGAGCTGCGTGACAAAGTAGTTTCCGCTCCGAAGGAAGGCGTAAAAGCCTATTTCTCCCAGGTGAACAAGGAGCTCCTGGAAAAGACGGACGCCCTGTACGATGAGCTCAGCGCCGCCGTCAAGAAAGGCCTCGGCAAATAGGCCTCATCCATAAAAACCCTGACGCGTGTCTTGCAAGGCACGCGTTTTTTTGGTACTTTTGTAACTTAAGAAACGAAAGCATTATGGCCAATCTGTTCAACTTCGGCTTCTTCGGGAACCAGCCGCACCGCGTGTTCAACTACAAGCCCCGCTACTACGACCCCGAGGAGGAAAAGCGCCGCCAAATGTTCGGAGACGTGGACGGCACCAACGAAAAGGCTCGCGAGGACGGTTCGTATGTACCGGGGAGCAGCCTCAGGGGCGCATTCCGCAACGGAAACTACCAGAAAACCCGGACAGACATGAAGGTGGCCCACACCATCATCACCATCGTCACGCTGGTGCTTATTGTGCTGGTGCTCGTTTACATTTCCAAATTCTTTGAATTGCTGTAGATTCTTCGCTGCGCTCAGAATGACAGGATGGAACTGAAGATTTTACCCAAAAATATAGCGGACATGATTGCCGCGGGGGAAGTGGTCCAGAGACCGGCCTCCGTGGTGAAGGAACTGATGGAGAATGCGGTGGACGCGGGCGCCACGGACGTGAAGGTGGTGATTGCCGATGCGGGCCGCACCCTCATCCAGGTCATCGACAACGGCTGCGGCATGATGCCGGACGACGCCGTGCTGTGCTTCGAGCGGCACGCCACCAGCAAACTCTCATCGGCCGAGGACCTGCATCATATCCTGACCTTCGGTTTCCGCGGGGAGGCGCTGGCTTCCATCGCCGCCGTGGCCGAGGTGAGCCTGCGCACCCGCACCGCCTCGGAGGAGGCCGGCGTGGAAGTGCTGATGGCGGGCTCCGAGAACAAGGGCACCCGCGAGGTGAGCTGCCCGGTGGGCACCAATGTGAGCGTGCGCAATCTCTTTTACAACATCCCCGCCCGGCGAAAATTCCTCAAGAGCGACAACGTGGAACTGCGCCACATCGTGGAGGAATTCCAGCGCGTGGCCCTCACCCGGCCCGGGGTGGCTTTCTCCCTCACGCACAACGGACGGGACATCCACGTGGTGAAGGCCACCAAAAGCCTCAAATTCCGCATCCAGGACCTTCTGGGGCCGACGGTGGTGGGAGACATCGTGGACATATCGGCCCAGACCAGCATCGCTTCGCTGCAGGGCTATGTGGGGAAGCCGGAGTCGGCCCGGAAGACGCTGGGGAACCAGTTTTTCTTTGTCAACGGCCGCTATTTCCGCAGCCCCTACCTGCACAAGGCGGTGATGAAGGCCTATGAGAACCTGATTCCAGAGGGCAGCACGCCCTCGTACTTCATCTACCTGGATGTGGATCCGGCCACCGTGGACGTAAACATCCACCCCACCAAAGCGGAAATCAAGTTCGAGGAAGACCAGCTGCTGTTCCAGACGGTGATGGCCGCCGTGAAAGAGGCAATGGGCCGGTCGGGAACGGCCGGCTCGCTGGACTTTGACAACCCGGAGGCTGTGGAGATGCCCGTGGTGGGCACCCGCTTCGAGGAGTACCGTCCAACCGTCACGCCGGAGGCGGGGGTGGACTGGAATTACAATCCGTTCGAGGAGGAAGGAGATCCTTCGCCGACGCTCAGGATGACAGGACAGGGTGGAACCAGGCAATACACGGATCCGAATCCGAATTACGGGGCGCTGTTCGAGGACCGGACGATGCCCACTGCGCAGGTCCTGATTGTCCAGGGACGGTTCATCCTTTCGCAATCGGCCTCGGGAATCATGGCGGTGCATATCCGGCGGGCGCAGGAAAGGCTGTTCTACGACCGCTTCCTGAAGGCCCTCCGCGAAGACAGCCACGTCTCCCAGACCGCCCTTTTCCCGGTGCAGGTGAATGTGGGCACCCAGGGCCGGCTCCTTCTGGAAGAGCAGGAGGAATCGCTCCGGAAAATGGGCTTTGAGATAGCGCCTTTCGGCCCCGACACCGTGGTGGTAAGCGGGGTTCCCGAAGGATGCGACGCCAGCCCCGGGAGCGTGGAGACCCTGATGGGCAATCTCCTTCTGGTCCTTGCCGACAGCACCCAGTCCCTGCCCCAGGTGATGGAGCAGACACTGGCCCGGAAATTCGCCGTCCTGGGGGCGTCCGGCTCGGAAAGGATGAAGTCCCCGCTGGAGGCGCAGCGCCTGATAGACGCACTCCTGAAAAGTGAAAATCCCGAATTTACGGCCGCCGGACGGCGGATTATCTCCATCATCCCGGCCGATGAACTGGAAAAACGATTTTAGCCATGACCAACAACCCCCTCCAAAACATACCCGTAGTAACCCGGAACCTGCTGTACGTGAACATCATTCTGTTCGTGGCCACCCTCATCAACCCTTCGTTTATGAAGGACACGTTCGCGATGGCCTTTCCGCTGAGCACGGAATTCCGCTGGTGGCAGCCCGTTACGCACATGTTCATGCACGACGGATTCATGCACATCTTCTTCAACATGTACTCGCTGGTCATGTTCGGAATGGTGGTGGAGCGCGTGCTGGGCACCCGCAAGTTCATCTGGTTTTACCTGATTACCGGCTTTGGCGCCGTGTTGCTGCATACAGGCGTGGAAATGCTTCAGGTCCAGCAGCTTATACAGAAATATCCCGGCATCTCACCCCAGAGCATCTACAACAGCATCCCCAGCGTTCTGGGCGCTTCCGGCGCCGTTTACGGCGTGCTGGTTGCCTTTGCGATGCTGTATCCCCAGGCCCGCCTCACGCTCATCTTCCCGCCCGTTACGCTGGACGCCAAGTGGTGGGTGATCATCTTTATCGGCATTGAACTGTTTACCGGCATTACGGGCACGCAGATGGGCGTGGCGCACTTTGCACACCTGGGCGGCGCGCTGTTCGGCTGGCTCCTGATCCGCTACTGGCGCAAAAAAGGAGAATTGTACCGCTAATGGCCAAAGAGGAGAAAAAGAAGCGGCACTGGCTGTCCCGCCTGTCGTTCGGCACCGTTTCGCTGGTGCTGGGCGTGCTGCTGGTACTGGCCTATCTGTCGGTGGTGGTGGACCCTGCCAAGGCTTGGTTCTTCACCCTCTTCGGACTGCTGTACCCGCTGGTGCTGCCGCTCACCATCGGCCTTTTTGTCTGGGCGCTTTTCCGCCGTTCACGCATGCGGGGCCTGCTTTTCCTGGCGCTTCTCCCCTCCCTCTTCTTTGCAGGCCGATACATCCAGCTGCGACGAGAAGCCCCCGCCGGAGACCCGTCCCTGAAGCTGATTTCCTACAATGTTGGGCTCTTTGCGCACGGCCCGTCCGGAAGCGATCGCCTGGCCCTGGCCGATTCGGTGAGCCGATGGCTGACGACCCAGCAGGCCGACATCATCTGCCTGCAGGAGTTCCACCTGCCGCTGGACGTCTCAATGGACAATTGGATTCGTCAGCATTTCCCCGGGTACAAGGCTGAGTATTATGTGCTTACAGGAGCTAGCGGGCACTTTGGAAATGTCACCCTGAGCCGCCGCCCCGTGAGCGGGAAAGGAAAAATCGACTTCGAGAAATCCACCAACCTGGCCCTGTGGACGGACGTGAAACTGGACAGCACCACCGTGCGCCTGTACAACTGCCATTTCGAGAGTTACAACATCTCCTTGTCCAACCTGGTGAAAAAGGACGGCGCCGTGGAGGAAACCGAGCAGAAGATGCGCCGCTCCATCACCGAACGTCCTAAGCAGGTGGCCGAGGTGCTTAGCGGCGTGGACAACGCCCCGGTACGCAGCATCGTGCTGGGAGACTTCAACGACAATCCCCTCTCATACACCTATTACCGGCTCCTGAGAGGCCGGAAGGACACGTTTGTAAAGGCCGGAAAGGGCTTTGGCGCCACCTACCGCACGCTGTGGCCCCTGCTCCGGATAGACTATATCCTGTATCCGAAAGACCTGGAGGCCGTTTCCTACGCCGTCCCCAAGGTCAAATATTCTGACCATTATCCCATCATCGCCACATATTATGAAAGCGGAAGAGATTCTCAATGAGGCCCTTCGTGTCGTAAGGGCCGGCGGTACCATTCTGTATCCCACCGACACGGTGTGGGGCCTGGGCTGCGATGCCACCCATGCCGAAGCCGTCAGGCGTATTTTCGAAATCAAGCAGCGGGAAGATTCCAAGTCCCTGGTCCTTCTGGCCTCCGACCTGGATATGGTGGCGCGTTATGTGAAGGAGATTCCCTCCATCGCCATTGACCTCGTGGAAGTGAACGACGCCCCCATGACCATCATCTACCCGGGCGCCGTGTGCTCGGAGACGGGCGACAAGTGGCACCTGGCGGCCAATGTGGTGGCCGGGGACGGCTCCGTGGGCATCCGCATCCCGCTGATGGAGTGGTGCCGGCAGCTGGTATTCAAGCTGGGGAGGCCGATTGTTTCCACATCGGCCAATGTATCCGGAGAGCCCACTCCGCAGCGCTTTTCGGAGATTCCGCAGGAGATCAAGGACGCGGTGGATTTCGTGGTGCCGCCTTCGGTGGATACAGCCTCTACCGGCCGCGCGTCGCAGATCCTGAAGCTGGGCCTTCGCGGAGAGATTGAAATCATCCGGAAATAGTCTTCGATATTCTCCAGCCAATCAGCGCCACCACGAAGGACATCAGGGGCGAGAGAATGTTGAACAGGCAGAAAGGGGCGTACACCAGGGTGGGCACGCTCAGGATGGTGGCCTGCGTCATGCCGCAACTGGACCAGGGAATCAGGGGCGAAGTCACCGTGGCCGAATCCTCCACCGAGCGGCTCAGAAGGCAGGTTTCATACCCCTGGCTCTCATAGGACTCCCGATAAATGTGGGAGGTGAGGATAATGGAGAGATACTGGTCGGACACGATGCCGTTGAGTGCCGTTCCGGTAAGGACGGTGGAGCCCACCAGGCCGCCCCGGGTACGGGTGAGGGGCATCATGAGGCGGGAAAGGTCGGCTATCATGCCGCTGGCCCGCATGCAGGCGCCGAAGAACATGGCGCAGATAATCAGATAAACCGTATTGAGCATGCCAATCATGCCCCTGGAGGCCACCAGGGCGTTGACATCGGCATTACCTGTTTCGATGGACACGCTGTCGTAGATGGTTTTCATGATGCCGGCAAACTGCACCCGGGCGTGTGAACCTTCGGTGACGGAACGGCCGATGTCGCCGATAATCTCCGGCTGGAAAAGGAGGGCGGCGACGGCGGCCGTAAGGGTAGAGAGGGCCAGCACCGCCAGGGCGGGAAACTTCCGCCAGATCATGAGGATGGTCATGAGGGGCACCACCATGAGCCAGGGGGTAAGGTTGAACCGGCCCCGGAGCACGCTGGAATAGGTTTCCATAAGACCGCTGTCGGCCCCTTTGTGGGAGAGGCCCAGAATCAGAAAGACCGTAATGGTGATAACGAACGAAGGGACCGTAGTAAGCATCATGTACCGGATGTGCTTGAAAAGGTCCACTCCGTTGATGGAGGAGGCCAGCACGGTGGTGTCGGACAGCGGGGAAATCTTGTCGCCGAAATAGGCGCCGGAAATGATGGCGCCGGCGGTCATGGCGTCCGAGAAACCTTCGGCCCGGCCGATGCCCAGCAGCGCCACGCCCACGGTGGCGATGGTGGTCCACGACGAGCCGGTGATAACCGAAACGATGGCGCACAGAAGGCAGGCCGTCAGGAGGAAAATCTTGGGGCTGATAATTTTAAGGCCATAGTAGATAAAGGCCGGAACCACGCCACTGGCCGTCCAGGAGCCCGATATGGCGCCAATCAGCAAAAGGATGAGAATGGCCGATGCCACATCGCCCACATGTCTTTTGATGGAATCTTCAAACCTGTTCCAAGGGGTTTTGTACAGCAACATCGCCAGGCCGATGCACACTCCGCCGGCAAGCATCAGGGCCACCTGCGAGGCACCCAGGATGGAATCGGCCCCGAAGATGGCGATATCGGCCGCCAGGACGGCGACCAACACGGCGATGGGAAGAAAAGCGATAAGGCTTCGTTTGTTTTTGTCCGTCATACTGCAAATGTACATATTTTTTGGTTTTCTCTCGGTTTGCGAGTAAATTTGTGCCGATGGAACTGTTCTACGCATACGAAGTTTCCGGCGGAATGTGCCTTCTGGATGCGGAGGAGAGCGGGCACTGTGTCCGCGTGCTCCGGCATCGCGCCGGCGACGGGATTGACGTCATCGACGGCCTGGGAACGCTATACCACTGTGAGTTGACGGACGACAGCCCCAAAGGGGCATCGGCCCGGGTGCTCTCCTGCGTGCCGGGATTCGGGGGGCATCCGTATCATCTGACCATCGGCTGCTGCCCCACCAAGAACAACGAGCGCTTCGAGTGGTTCGTGGAAAAGGCCACCGAAGTGGGCGTGGACCGCATCGTGCCGTTAATCGGAGAGCGCTCCGAGCGGCGCGTTTACAAGACGGAGCGGTCCGTACGCATTGCCCTTTCCGCCGCCAAACAGTCGCTCAAGGCCCGTATTCCGGAAATCTCCGAGCCCGTCAGCGTGAAGGACTTCCTCCGCATGGCCGATGTTGACGCCGCCATGCCCGGTGCCTCTCCCGTCATGCCCGACGAAACCACTGTCATGCCCGACGGCACCACTGTCATGCCCGGCGGCACCACTGTCATGCCCGGCTCCGACCGGGCATCCCTCCGGCTCATCGCCTACTGCTTCGAGGACGAATCCATCCCTCGCCGCAGCATCAAGGAGGTGCTGGAAGCATTTAATGGAACGGATGTTACGGTTCTAATCGGCCCGGAAGGGGATTTCTCCCCCGAAGAAGCACGGCTGGCCCTTGCACAGGACTACATTCCCGTGCATCTCGGTTCCTCCAGGCTCCGTACCGAAACCGCCGCCGTCATCGCCACCACCGCCGTCTATCTCCGCTACCTCTAACTCTTCAAGGTGACGCTCCCAAGGTGGCAAGTAACCTCGGCTCCGTTTGCGTCGAGGATTTTCAGCAAGTCACTGATATCTGCCGCCCCTGCTACCTGTCACAAGCCGGAAAACTTGCCTGAAGGTCCATTGGTTGGACCTTGGCGCAAAGAATCGGCCGGAAAACTTGCCTGAAGGTCCATTGGCTGGACCTTGGCGCAAGGACTGGTAATTGATTGCGTACATTTCCTGTCGCAAAAGAAGTCGAAGAATATACGTGTTGTTTGCAACCAGGTTGCACGGAGGGCATGGTATCTTTGCAGCAACAAAACTGCAATACTATGGAAGAAAAACATCATCACAAGCACGAATGCGACTGCCACGGGCATGAGCAGCACGAGCACGAGCACGAATGCGACTGCCACGGGCATGGGCAGCACGAGCACGAGCACGAATGCGACTGCCACGGGCATGGGCAGCACGAGCACGAATGCGACTGCCACGGGCATGAGCAGCACGGGCATCATCACGAGGGCGGGAGCCGGATGCCCCGGATTATTGCGGCCGCAGTGCTGCTGGTTCTTGCCGTCATCATTGAAAAACGCACCCACTGGGCCACCTGGCACTATCTGCTGCTGTACCTGGTACCCTATCTGGTAGTGGGCTGGGAGACCCTGAAGGAGGCAGCCGAGGGACTCCTGCACGGAGAGGCGCTCAGCGAGGATTTCCTGATGAGTGTGGCCACCATCGGCGCACTTTGCATCGGCTTTTTGCCCGGTGCGGAAACCCAGTTCCCCGAGGCGGTGTTCGTGATGCTGTTTTTCCAGCTGGGAGAATGGTTCGAACAGAAGGCCGAAGGAAACAGCCGACGCAGCATCGCGCATCTGATGGACATCAGGCCAGACAGCGCGCACGTGGAAAGGGACGGCCAGTTGCAAACCGTTCATCCCGAGGAGGTTGCGCCGGGAGAGATTATCGTGCTCCAGCCCGGGGAAAAAGTGCCGATGGACGGAGTTGTCCTGGAAGGCCGGTCCAGTCTGGACACCGTAGCCCTTACCGGCGAAAGCGTGCCCAGGAGTGTCCGTGAGGGCGATGAGATTCTCTCCGGCTGCGTGAACCAGAGCGGCGTCCTGCGCGTACGTACCACCAAGGCTTTCGGCGAATCCACCGCCTCGAAAATCCTGGACCTGGTGGAGAACGCTGCCGCCCGCAAGTCCTCCAGCGAGCGTTTCATCACCCGTTTCGCCCGCATCTATACGCCCGTCGTGGTGGGGCTGGCGGCGCTGGTGGCCATCGGCCCGGGCCTCCTTACCGGCGACTGGGCCAGCTGGATTTACCGCGGCCTGCTGTTCCTGGTGGTCTCCTGCCCCTGCGCCCTGGTGATTTCCGTCCCGCTCACCTTCTTCGGCGGCCTGGGCGGCGCCTCCAAACAGGGCATCCTCATCAAGGGATCCAACCTGATGGACAAACTGGCCGGCCTTCAGACGGTGGTCTTTGACAAGACCGGCACCCTCACCGAAGGCGTTTTCGAGGTGACAGCCGTTCACCCGGAAGTAATTGACCGTGAACAGCTTCTGCACCTGGCCGCCCATGTGGAGCGCCATTCCACCCATCCCATCGCCGCAGCGCTCCGCAATGCCTATCCCCAGGAACAGGACGCGTGCAGCGTAGGAGAGGTGGAAGAAAAGGCCGGTCAGGGAATCGTCGCCTTGGTGAACGGACAGCGGGTGGCCGTCGGCAACGCCAAGTTGATGGAGGCCGAAGGCGCTGCCTGGCGTCCCTGCGAGCATGAGGGTACCATCATCCACGTAGCCGTCGAGGGCAGCTACGCCGGGCACATCGTCATCAGCGACCGCATCAAGGCCGATGCGGCATCGGCCCTGGAAGCCCTCAGAGCCGCCGGCATCCGCAGAACCGTCCTGCTCACCGGGGACCAGGAAAGCGTAGCGGCGGCCGTGGCATCGGCCCTGAACGTGGACGAATTCCACGCACGGCTCCTTCCGGCCGACAAAGTGACGCAGGTGGAGCGCCTCCTGCCCCTGGGAACGCTGGCCTTCGTGGGTGACGGTATCAACGACGCTCCCGTCCTCACCCGGGCCGATGTGGGCATCGCGATGGGCGCCCTGGGCTCCGATGCCGCCATCGAGGCCGCCGACGTGGTGCTCATGGACGACAAACCTTCGAAGCTTGCCGTCGCCGTCCGCATCGCCCGCCGCACCCTGGCGATCGCCCGCGAGAACATCTGGCTGGCCGTGGGGATCAAGGTGGCCGTCCTGCTGCTGGCCGCCCTGGGCCTCGCCACCATGTGGATGGCCGTCTTCGCCGACGTAGGCGTCACCATCCTCGCGGTTCTCAACGCCATGCGCGCCATGAAAGGAGCCTGAAGCGTTCCGACCTTTGATTTGATCAGTAAATGATTGTTGTTCAATCATTTACTGAAAATCCTCTGCACTTTTTGCGCAGAGGATTTCTAGTAAACAATTGATTTGTAGCCCTTTACAGATTAGTCTAAGCCTCAACGACGGCGAGGGTGGCGACGGAAATGCGGACAGAAGGGCCCAGGGCCTGCCGGAGGGCATGGTAGCAGGCGCAGAGGGTGGCTCCGGTGGTGAAGGTGTCGTCGACCAGCAGGATGTGCCGGGGGAGCGAGCCGAAGGTTTGGGCTTGGGCAAGACCGGAGGGCGGGCTTTGGCCGATGTCGCCGGGGAAGGCGGGGCCGGAAGGAAAGGCTGCGCTACGGAAGCGGAAGACGCCCGTCGTGTTTTTCAGGCGGGCCTCGGCATCCAGGCGGGTCTGGCTGCGGGTGCGGCGCACGCGCACCAGGGCATCGGCCTTGAAGTCGGCGTGCAGGGCCCGGGCGAGTTCCGCGCCAATGACCTCCGCCTGGTTGAAGCCCCGCCGCCACTTCCGCCAGCGATGCAGCGGGACGGGGACGACCGTATCGACATCGGAAAAATGATGGGCAGATGCCAGAAAGGCCCCCAGCCTGGCAGCGAAAAATCGGCCTGCAGAGAGGTTGAAACCGTATTTGAGCGCCTGCGGGATGCGTTTGTAGGGGTTCTCGTGGTGGTAAAAGAGCAGGGCGGCGGCGTAGGCGTAGTCCAGGGATTCACCATCGGCCCGGAAACGCTCCAGGAGGGCGTTGAAGCGGTCGGACATCGGGTTGTGCGGGCGTTCCCAATACCAGGTGCAGGGCAGGTCGGCGGCGCACCAGATGCAGAGATGCTCCTCCTGCACCCCCAGCTGCCGACCGCACACCAGACACTCCCTGGGCATCACCAGATCCATCATTTCCCGTATCATCGGCTCAAAGATACAGCTTTATTCCAAACCGCTTTGAGACGTATTTTCAGTAAATGATTGTTAGTCAGTCATTTACTGAAAATCCTCTGCACTTTTTGCGCAGAGGATTTTCCGTAAACATTTGACTATTAACAACTTATCGCTCTCCTGTTAGCGGGCTTTATCGAGAATTTAGCAGTACATTCCGCCGTTGACGGCGATGACCTGGCCGGTAACGTAGGAGGCCATGTCGGAGGCGAGGAAGAGGGCGACGGAGGCCACTTCTTCCACGGAGGCGCCGCGCTTGAGGGGTATCATCTTGACGAATTCGTCCCGCACGGCCTGGGGCAGGGCTTCGGTCATCTCGGAGATGACGTAGCCCGGGGCGATGGCGTTGGCCCGGATGCCGCGGGCGCCCATTTCTTTGGCGACGGATTTGGCCATGGCGATGAGGCCGGCTTTGGAGGCCGAGTAGTTCACCTGCCCGGGGTTCCCCGTCTGGCCGGCGATGGAGGCCATATTGATGATGCTGCCGCTCTTCTGGCGCGCCATCACGGGCACCACGGCGTGCAGGAAATTAAAGGCCGATTTCATATTCACGTCGATGACGGCGTCCCACTGCTGCTCGCTCATCCGCATCACCAGGCCGTCCTTGGTGATGCCGGCGTTGTTCACGAGGATGTCAATGCGGCCGAAATCGGCCATGACCTGCTCCACGACCGTCTGCGTCTCGTCGAAACTGGCTGCGTTGGAGGCATAGGCGCGGACTTTCACGCCGAAGGCTTCCAGCTCCGAAACCGTCTGTTGTGCGGCCTCGTTAATGACCAGGTCGGTGAAGGCGATGTCGGCGCCTTCTTCCGCGTATTTAAGGGCGATGGCCTTGCCGATGCCCCGTGCTGCGCCCGTAATGAGCGCCACTTTTCCTTCTAAGAGTTTCATATAGAATCCGTTTTATTTTTCAGTTTGGCGACGAGGGTGATGAGGAGGGAGCCGAGGAGGCCGGCGCAGAGGGAGCCCAGCAGGACGGCGATTTTGCCGGCGTCGCGGAGCTGCTGCGTGAGTTCGGGGTCGATGTCCGGCCCGACGAAGGAAAGGGTGTCCACGAAGATGCTCATCGTGAAGCCGATTCCGCCGAGGCACGCCACGGCGAAGAGCATCGGCCAGGTGGCCTTCTGCGGCATCTCGCCCAGTTTGAACTTGATGGCCAGCCAGGAAGTCAGGGTGATGCCCAGCGGCTTGCCCAGCACCAGTCCCAGGAAGATTCCCATCCCTACGCTGCCCAGCGCCGGATCCACGGCCTTGAACACGTTGAAATAGGAAGGGTCCGTGATTTCCACGCCGGCATTGGCCAGGGCGAAAACGGGCATGATGGCAAAGTTCACGATGGGGTTCAGCTTGTGCTCCAGCCTGTAGGAAGGCGGGATGGTCTTGAAGGTGAGGCTGGAGAGCCGGCGCAGGTAATAGCGCTCCGGACCGTTGGGGAAACGTTCCGCCGTATGCACGGTTTCGGCTTCGATGAGCCCCTCCCAGAGGATCTTGGCCCGCCGGTGGAACTTGGCCTTGTGGTAACGGGCCTCCATGGGGATGAACATCGCCATCACCACGCCCGTCATGGTGGCGTGGATGCCGCTGTAGTAGAACAGGAACCAGACGATGATGGCCGGCACCATGTAAAAGCCGACGCGTTTTTCTCCCAGCCTTTTCATCAGCGCCACGAAGAGAATCACCGCCAGGGCGACGGCCAGCAGCGGAAGGTTGATGCTGCCGCCGTAGAACAGCGCCACAACCAGGATGGCGATCAGGTCATCGGCAATGGCGAGGGCGGTCAGGAAAACCTTGAGCGAAACGGGCACTTTGTCTCCCAGGATGGAGAGGATGCCCACCGCAAAGGCGATGTCCGTCGCCGTGGGGATGCCCCAGCCGGATGCGGCCAGGCTGCCGCGGTTGATCACGGCGAAAATAAGCGCCGGGGCCACCACGCCGCCGAAAGCGGCAATCACCGGGAGGATGGCCTTCTTGAAGGAAGACAGTTCTCCGCACACGATTTCCCGCTTGATCTCCAGGCCCACCGTGAAGAAGAAAATCACCATCAGGATGTCGTTGATGAATTTCTCCATGGTCATTCCGCGGGGGAAGAACCAGTTCACCAGACCGTCCGGAGAGGCGATGTGGATGGTGAGTTCCGTATGCAGGAAATTGTGATACAAGACCTTGGTAAAGGGCAGGTTGGCCAGCAGCATCGCCACCACCACGCAGGACAGAAGCACCACGCCGTTGGCCCACGGCTGCTTTTTGAACTTGTCCTGGGAAATCTGGAAAGAGTGGACTTCTTTGGTCCACCAATGTACCGGAATCAGTGCCATTAACCGTAGATGTATTTTTTCTGTTCCGGCGTGAGCGTGTCTATCGTGACGCCCCAGTGGGTGAGCTCCCGGAGGGCCACCTCGCGGTCGATCTCCCGGGGAACGGGATTCAGGAGCGTGGTGAGCCGGCCCCGGTTCTCGGCCAGGTAGCGGGCGCTGAGCGCCTGGATGGCGAAGGACATGTCCATAATCTCGGCCGGATGTCCGTCCCCGGCGGCGAGGTTCACCAGCCGGCCCTCGGCAATGACATTCACCGTACGGCCGTTTTCCAGCGTATAGGCCTCGATGTTGTGACGGGCGGGGCGGTGCGAAACGGCCATCGAGCGGAGTTTGGCCACGGCCACCTCCACATCGAAATGACCGGCGTTGCAGCAGATGGCCCCGTCCTTCATCAGCAGGAACGCCTCCGGGCCGATGACGTCTTCGCAGCCCGTGACGGTGACGAAGAAATCGCCCAGCGGGGCAGCCTCCAGCATGGGCATCACCTTGAATCCGTCCATGACGGCCTCCAGGGCCTTTACCGGGTCCACCTCGGTGACGATGACCTCGGCCCCGAGCCCCTTGGCCCGCATGGCCACGCCCTTGCCGCACCAGCCATAGCCGGCCACCACCACGTTCTTGCCGGCCACGATGAGGTTGGTGGTGCGGTTGATGCCGTCCCACACGCTCTGGCCCGTGCCGTAGCGGTTGTCGAAAAGATGCTTGCAGTCTGCATCGTTCACCAGCATCATCGGGAAGCGGAGCTCCCCGGCGGCATCCATCGCCTTCAGGCGCAGAATGCCGGTGGTGGTTTCCTCGCAGCCGCCGATTACCCCGGGCACCAGCTGCGGGAACTCCCGGTGCAGGGTGGTCACCAGGTCTCCCCCGTCGTCGATGATGAGGTCCGGACCCACTTCCAGCACTTTTCTGATATCGGCAAAGTACTCCTGTTCGCTGCAGCCGTGGACGGCGAAGACATTCAGGCCCTGGTGTACCAGGGCGGCGGCCACGTCGTCCTGGGTGCTCAGGGGATTGGAGCCGGTGATGTACATGGTGGCCCCGCCGGCGGCCATCACCTCGCACAGGCGGGCGGTCTTGGCCTCCAGGTGGACGCTGAGGGCCACCTTCAGGCCCTTGAAGGGCTGTGTTTTCTCAAAGTCTTTTTGGATGCCTTCCAGGAGGGGCATACGGGCGCGGACCCAGCTCAGCTTGAGCTCCCCGCTTTCCCACAGACGACTGTCTTTGATGTGACTTTCCATACAATCAGTGTTTCATCGCGGCTTCCACCTCGTCGGGGGCGATGGGCAGACGGCCGTGGCCCAGGCGGCGGGCGCCATCGGCCGTAACCAGGATGTCGTCCTCCAGGCGGATACCTCCGAAGTCGTAGTAGGACTCCAGTTTGGCGTAGTTCACAAAATCGTATCCCAGGCCCTCCTTCCTGAACTTTTCGATAAGGGCGGGGATGAAATAGATGCCGGGTTCGTCGGTGATCACGTGGCCGGGGACCAGGCGGCGGGCCATCCGCAGGGACCTCAGCCCCAGCTGCTTGGCGCGGGTCTGGTCCGGGTCGTAGCCCACCAGGTTTTCTCCCAGGTCTTCCATATCGTGAACGTCCAGGCCCATATTGTGGCCCAGACCGTGCGGCTGGAACAGGCCGGCGATGCCTTTTTCCACCATCTCGTCCAAGTCTCCGCGGACCAGGTCCAGGGCGCTGAGGCTTTCCAGCATCTTGCGGGCGGTGGCCAGGTGCACCTCCCGGTAGGTGATGCCGGGTCTGGTGAGGCTGAAGGCCAGTTCGTTGCATTCGTAAACGATCTGGTAGATGTCCCGCTGTTTCTGCGTGAATTTTCCGTCCGTAGGGTATGTGCGGGTGAAGTCCGAGGCATAGTGCCCGTTGCTTTCCACACCGGCATCGACGACCATCAGCTTGCCCGGCTCCACGATGGCGGCGTGACCGTGGTTGTGCAGCGTTTCTCCGTGCTGGGTGAGGATGGTGGGAAAAGCGGGACCCCAGCCCTTGGCCAGTGCCACGCCCTCCATCTTGCCCACAATCTCCTGCTCCACGATGCCCAGCCTGATGGCATCCCGGGCCACGGAGTGCATCTCGATTCCCAGGTCGCAGGCGTGGTCAATCTCCTCTATTTCAATGTCTTCCTTGATCAGACGCATGGAGATGACGGCCTTGGTGAGCAGCTCCGACACCTTCTTCTCGATGTGCTGGCAGCCCAGCAGTTCCATCAGCCGGAGGGTGTTGAAATAACGCGTAGGGGCCAGGAAATGGATATCCCGGCCGCTTTTGCGGGCCAGCGAGACCGCCTGGCTCAACGCCATATAGGGGGCCGTGTGTGCAATGCCCGCGGCGTCGGCCTTGGAGCGGACCGAAGGCTGGGGACCCATCCAGATGATGTCGTCGATTTCCACATCGTCGGCAAAAAGGGTTTCCGTGCCGGAGTCGATATCCAGGATGGCGGCCATCAGGGGCTCGTCCAGGCCGAAGTAATACAGCCAGCTGCTGTCCTGGCGCCACTTGTAATAATTGTCTTTGTACTGGGCGGGAGCCTCGGCATTGCCCACGAATAAGATGATTCCCCTGGCACCGGCTTCCTGCATCTTGGCCAGCAAGGTCCGGCGACGACGGATATAAACCTCTTTTGCAAACATATTAGTACGATTTTTGATTGTCCAAAGATAATCAATATTTTTGTTAGATGGAAACCTTTATCGCCATTGTGGCCATTCTGTTTGGGATTGTAGGCATCATCGGCTCCGTAGCGCCCGCCCTTCCCGGTCCCCCGCTCAGCTGGGTGGGACTGCTTGTCCTTTATATCTGGGGATCCGGCACCAACGGGTCCGGAGAGCCCGTGAGCACCACGCTCCTGCTGGTGTGGCTGGGCATTGTCATCGTGGTGAGCATCCTGGACTATTTTGTCCCGGCCTATTTCACCAAGGTCACCGGCGGCAGCCGGGCCGGCGGCTGGGGCGCTGTCATCGGCCTTTTCGCGGGGCTGATTTATCCTCCCGTCGGGATGATCCTGGGCTCCATCCTGGGGGCCTTCGCCGCCGAAATGTTCATCGCCGGAAAAGACGCCGCGACCTCCGTAAAATCGGCCTTCGGCGCTTTCCTGGGCTTTATGTTCGGCACCGGCATCAAACTCATCTGCGCCGCGGTGATGCTGTTCTACATCATCGTTTACGCCTTCTAGGCATCTGCCATTTCTCCCCCGGAAGGACCCTTCCGGAGCGTTTTCTGCAAAATAATTTGAGATTTTAAAAAATTTAATTATATTTGCAGAAATTATGTCATTCGTGAGCCGCTCATACTCCAGACGAGGCCGAAGATAGGAGGCGTAGAACCCTCCCACATCTCCGGAAATTCAGCGTGCTGTCCCCATTTTTGAATTTTCGCCCGACAATAGCAATTGACAATCTCGGTTTGTCTTGCCGTTAGGGGCCTTATTGTATACCTATGAACATCCATGTCATGGTGGCCGATGCAAGCCACACCCGTTATAACGAAGAAATCTGCCGGGAAATCTACATTTCCTCGCTTGAGCGCAAAACCGGTATCGCCAACCGTACCCCGCAGTACATCGACGAGAAGATTCTCGCCGGCAAAGCGGTGATTGCCCTGTCCGACGAGGGAGAGTTCGCCGGTTTTTCCTACATCGAGTCCTGGGGCGGAAAGAGTTTCGTCGCCAATTCCGGCCTCATCGTCGCGCACAAATTCCGCGGCATGGGCATCGCCAAACGCATCAAGGAGCAGACTTTCATCCTTTCGCGCAAACTCTTCCCGGATGCCAAGATCTTCTCCATCACCACGGGTGCCGCCGTGATGAAGATGAACTATGAATTCGGCTTCCGGCCGGTCCCCTTCACCGAACTCACGGACGATCCGGAGTTTTGGAAGGGCTGCGAGGGCTGCCGCCACTTCGACATCCTGCAGGGCCACGACTACAAGATGTGCATCTGCACCGGCTTGCTGTACGATCCCAAAGAACACTTGACCATCCAACATCCGGAAATATGAAAAAGAGAATCGGCATCATCGGCGGCGCCGGCTACACGGCAGGCGAACTGCTCCGTATCCTGGTGAACCACCCCGGGGTGGAAATCGGCTTCGTCCATTCCACCAGCAACGCGGGAAACTACCTCTGGGAGGTCCACAGCGGCCTTTTCGGAGACACGCAGCTGCGTTTCAGCGACTGCTACGACCTCGACGCCGTGGACGTCCTCTTCCTCTGCTCGGCCCACGGAAAGAGCCGGGAGTTCTGGGCGCAGAACGCCTGCCCGGAAGGACTGAAGGTCGTGGACCTGGCGCAGGACTTCCGCGACGGGTCCGGGGGCTACGTCTATGGCCTTCCCGAATGGCGGCGCGAGGAAATCCGCTCCGCGCAGAAAGTGGCCAATCCGGGCTGTTTCGCCACGGCCATCCAGCTGGGCCTGCTGCCCCTGGCAGCCAGCGGGTGTCTGAAGGAAAGCGTCCATGTGACGGCCCTCACCGGCTCTACGGGTGCTGGCGTCAAGCCGACTGCCACAACGCATTTCAGCTGGCGCACAGGCAACCTTTCCACCTACAAGGTCTTTGAGCACCAGCATCTTATGGAGATCCGCCGCAACCTGGGTTTTGAGGACATCCGTTTTGTCCCGATGCGGGGAGATTTCGCCCGCGGCATTTTCGCCTCCATCACGCTGGACTGTCCGCTGGACAGCGGAGCCATCCTGAAACTCTACCGGGATTACTACGCCGATGCGGCATTCACCTTCGTTTCCGACCGTCCGGTAGACCTCAAGCAGGTGGTCAATACCAACAAATGCATCGTATCCCTGGAAAAACACGGCAGCACGCTGGTAATCACCTCCGTGATTGACAATCTGCTAAAGGGCGCTTCCGGACAGGCCGTCCAGAATATGAACCTGATCTGTGGCCTCCCCGAGACCACGGGCCTGAAGCTGAAGGCATCAGCATTTTAGCATATGAATCTTTTCGACGTATATTCCCTCTTCAACGTTACACCCGTGCGCGCCCAAGGCTGCAGCGTATGGGACGACAAAGGACAGGAATACCTGGACCTCTACGGCGGCCACGCGGTCATCTCCGTAGGACATTCGCATCCCCGCTATGTCGCCGCGCTCAAGGCGCAGCTGGACAAAATAGGATTCTACTCCAACAGTGTGCGCAATCCGCTCCAGGAGAAGCTGGCACGCCGCATCGGAGAAGCCAGCGGATACGGGGACTATTCCCTTTTCCTGGACAACAGCGGGGCCGAGTCCAACGAGAACGCCGTCAAGCTGGCCTCCTTCCATAGCGGAAAAGACCGCATCATCGCCTTCCGCAGGAGTTTTCACGGCCGCACGTCCGGCGCCGTGGCGCTGACCGACAACCCAGCCATCGTCTCCCCTTTCAACGCGCACCACAAAGTGACGTTCTGCGAACTCGGAGATGCTGCGTCCGTTGAAGCGGAACTCGCCCGGGGAGACGTCGCCGGCGTGATTGTAGAGGGCATCCAGGGCTGCGGCGGCATCCATGTGCCTACGCAGGATTTCCTCCAGGCCCTATCCCGGCTGTGCGACCGGTACAAAGCCGTGCTCATCCTCGACGAGGTGCAGAGCGGCTATGGACGGACAGGAAAGTTCTTCGCCCACCAGTGGGCGGGCATCCGGCCCGGCATCATCACGATGGGCAAGGGCATCGCCAACGGTTTCCCCTGCGGCGGCATCCTGATCGCTCCGGAGCTCAAGGCCCGCAAGGGAATGCTGGGCACCACCTTCGGCGGCAATTATCTCGCCTGTGCCGCCGCGCTGGCCGTTCTGGACATCATCGGTCAGGAAAACCTGATGGCCAACGCCCTCGCCGTCGGCAGGCATATCATGGAATCGCTGCCCCGGAGCCCCCATATCAAAGAAGTGCGGGGCAAGGGCCTGATGATCGGCATCGAACTGGCCCATCCCGTGGCTCCCCTGCGCCAGACACTGCTGTATAACAGCCACATCTTCACCGGGGTCGCCGGTCAGAATATGATCCGGCTTCTTCCGCCCCTGTGCCTGACAAAGGCCCAGGCAGACCATTTCCTCAGAACATTCAACAAACTACTCGTATGAAAAAATTCTTTCACGTCAACGACCTCGGCGACCTGGGCGCAGCGCTGGAGGAAGCCCGGCAGGTAAAGGCCACGCCCTTTGCCTGGAAGCATCTGGGACTGGACAAGACCATTATGCTGGTCTTTTTCAACAGCAGCCTCCGCACGCGCCTGAGCAGCCAGAAAGCGGCGCTCAACCTGGGGATGAACCCCATCGTGCTCAACATCGGCCAGGACAGTTGGAAACTTGAAACCGAGATGGGCGTGGTGATGGACGGTGACAAATCCGAGCACCTGCGCGAGGCCATCCCCGTGATGACCAGCTACTGCGACCTGATCGGCATCCGCTCTTTTGCCGGCCTGAAGGACCGCGAGTTTGACTACAACGAGAGCGTGCTCCGCCAGTTCATCGAATATGGAGGGAAGCCGGTGATTAGCCTGGAGTCGGCCACGGTGCATCCTTGCCAGGCTTTCGCCGACCTCATTACCATCGAAGAATACAAGGAAAAGAAGCGGCCGAAGGTGGTGATGACCTGGGCCCCGCATCCGAATTCCCTGCCCCAGGCCGTGCCCAATTCCTTCGCCGAATGGATGAACGCGGCCGATGTCGATTTTGTCATCACGCACCCCCGCGGGTATGAACTGGATCCGGCTTTCGTCGGCAACGCCCGTGTCGAATACGACCAGATGAAGGCCCTGGAGGGAGCCGACTTTGTCTATGCCAAGAACTGGAGCTGCCCCGGCGTCACGGATCCCGCGCAGTACGGGAAGGTGCTGAGCAAGGACAGGAGCTGGACCGTGGATGAGCGCCATATGGCGGTGACCGACAATGCTTTCTTCATGCACTGCCTGCCGGTTCGCCGCAACATGATTGTCTCGGACGCGGTCATCGACTCGCCCCGGAGCATCGTAATCCCCGAGGCGGCCAACCGCACCGTGTCGGCACAGGTAGTGATGAAACGGATGCTGGAGAGCCTATGATCCGCCTCTACAAGATAGGAGGAAAGGTCGTGGACGATCCGGCGGCCCTGGAGCGTTTCTGCGCCGAATTCGCAGCCCTGGACGGGCCGAAGCTCCTGGTCCACGGCGGCGGCGTCCGCGCCAGCCAGGTGCAGAAGGCGCTGGGCGTGGAGCCCGTCCGGATCGAGGGACGCCGCGTCACGGACGCGAAGACCCTGGAGGTGGTGACGATGGTCTATGCCGGATGGTGCAACAAGGATATCGTGGCCCGCCTGCAGCACCACGGCTGCAACGCCATTGGCCTGTCGGGCTGCGACGGCGGCGTGATTACGGCCCGCAGACGGCCGCCCGTCACCCTCTCCGACGGCGTGACGGAAGTGGATTTCGGCTTTGTGGGAGACGTTACGGCCGATTCCATCAATGTTCCGCTGATCCGGCAGCTGTTGGATGCCGGGCTTACTCCGGTTTTCAGCGCCATCAACCACGACGGCGCCGGGCAGCTGCTCAACACCAACGCCGACACAATGGCGGCCGCGATTTCCGTCGCCCTGGGCGCCCGGCTCTTCTATTGTTTCGAAATGGGCGGCGTGCTCCATGACCGGAATGACGCCGGCAGCGTCATCCCCTCCCTCGACCCGGACGGATATGCCCGTCTGAAGGCCGAAGGCCGCGTGGCGGACGGGATGATTCCCAAACTGGACAACGCGTTCGCAGCCCTGCGCGACGGGGCGGCCGGGGTCGTTATCCGCAGCGCCGAAGGCCTTTCCGTCCCCGGCGGCACAGAATTGAAAACAGTCAGATAAAATCCTATGTCAACACGTAAAAAAGCAACGCTTGTCCTGCAGAACGGACGCAAAATGGAGGGCTGGAGCTTCGGCTACGACGGCCCGTGCGAAGGCGAAGTGGTCTTCTCCACGGCCATGGCAGGCTACACCGAGAGCCTCACGGACCCTTCCTTCTCCGGCCAGATTCTCTGTGCCGCCTACCCGCTCATCGGCAATTATGGCATCCCGCCGATGGAGACCGACGGAGACGGCCTGCTCAAAGGCTTTGAATCCGAAAGGATCCATGTCCGCGGCCTGGTCGTGACCGGCTACAGCGAGAAATACAGCCACTGGAACGCCGTGGGAAGCCTGGGCGGGTGGATGAAGGAGCAGAAGGTCCCGGGCATCTCTGGCATCGACACCCGCCTGCTTACGCAAATCCTCCGCGAAGAAGGCTCCATGCCGGGCAGGATTGTGCCCGAAGGGATGGATGAAGGGCGTTTCGAGGAGAGCGGTCCCGGGGCGGAGAACCCGGTGGCCCGGGTCAGCTGCAGGGAGGTAATCCGCTACGGAAAAGGGGAAAAGAAGGTTGTGCTGGTGGACTGCGGTGTCACGCACCAGGTCCTTCGCGGCCTGGTCCGGCGCGGGGTGGAGGTGATCCGCGTCCCCTGGAACTACGATTTCAACAGCCTGGAATGGGACGGACTTTTCCTCTCCAACGGTCCCGGCGACCCGGCCCTCTGCCGGGAGACGATCGAAAATATCCGCCGTGCGATGCAGGGCGAAAAGCCCGTCTGCGGCATCTGCCTGGGCGGCCTGCTGATGGGAATGGCAGCCGGTGCATCGGCCTACAAACTGAAATACGGGCATCGTTCCCACAACCAGCCCGTGCGCCGGCTGGGCACGGACCGCTGCTACATCACGGCCCAGAACAACGGCTATGCGCTGGACAGCGGCAGCCTGCCCGCAGACTGGGAGCCGTACCTGATCAACATGAACGACGGCACCAACGAGGGAATCCGGCACAAATCCAAGCCCTTTTTCTCGGCCCAGTTCTATCCGGAGGTCTCCAGCGGCCCCGAAGACTGCGATTTCATCTTTGACGACTTTATCTCCAAACTATGATGCATTCCGATATCAAAAAAGTGCTGGTGCTCGGATCGGGCGCCCTCAAGATCGGCGAAGCCGGCGAATTCGACTACAGCGGATCGCAAGCCCTGAAAGCCCTGCGGGAAGAGGGCATCCGGACGGTCCTCGTCAACCCCAACATTGCCACGGTGCAGACTTCGGAAGGCGTGGCGGACAAGGTCTATTTCCTGCCGGTCACTCCTTTTTTCGTGGAGAAAGTGATCCGGAAGGAGAAGCCGCAGGGCATCCTGCTGGCCTTCGGCGGCCAGACGGCGCTCAACTGCGGCGTGGAGCTCTACAAGAGCGGTGTCCTCGAGTCCCATGGCGTGCGGGTGCTGGGCACCCCGGTGCAGGCCATCATGGACACAGAAGACCGCGAACTATTCGTGCAGCGGATGGACGAGATCGGCATCCGGACCATCAAGTCCCACCCGGCCGCCAACCTGGAGGAGGCCCGCGCCGCCGCCCGGGATGTGGGTTATCCGGTCATCCTGCGCGCCGCCTATGCCCTGGGCGGCCTGGGTTCCGGTTTCTGCGAGGATGAGGCGGAACTGGAGACCCTTGCGCGCAAGGCCTTTTCCTTCTCGCCGCAGGTGCTGGTCGAGAAGTCGCTGCGCGGCTGGAAGGAGATTGAGTTTGAGGTGATGCGGGACCGTTTCGACAACTGCATCGCCGTCTGCAATATGGAGAATTTCGACCCGCTGGGCATCCATACCGGCGAGAGTATCGTGGTAGCCCCCTGCCAGACCCTCACCAACGACGAGTGCAACTTTCTCCGCAAGAAAGCCATCGAGATTGTGCGCCATGTCGGCATCGTCGGCGAGTGCAACGTTCAATATGCCTTCAGCCCCGACGGCGGGGATTACCGCGTCATCGAAATCAACGCCCGCCTGAGCCGCTCGTCCGCCCTGGCATCCAAGGCTACGGGTTATCCCCTTGCCTTTATCGCGGCCAAAATCGGCCTTGGCTACGGCCTGCACGAGCTCAAAAACAGTGTGACCAAGACTACTCCGGCCTTTTTCGAGCCGGCCCTGGACTATGTGGTCTGCAAGATTCCGCGCTGGGATCTGGCCAAGTTCAAGGGCGTTTCCCGCCAGATCGGCTCCAGCATGAAGAGCGTGGGCGAGGTGATGGCTATCGGCCGCAGCTTCGAGGAGGCGATGCAGAAGGGGCTCCGTATGATTGGCCAGGGGGCCAACGGCTTCGTGTGCAACAAACCCTTCAAGGGCGAAGACCTGGACGAGGTGCTGCTGCATCCCACGGACATGCGCATCTTCGCCATTTCCGCCGCCTTCGAGTCCGGCTATTCGGTGGACCGCATCCACGAGCTCACCCGGATCGACCGCTGGTTCCTGGAGAAGCTGGGGAACATCGAAACCACCTATCGGCGTCTGGAGTCCTGCAAGACACTGACGGATATAGACCTGGACCTTCTCCGGACGGCAAAGTGCCAGGGCTTCTCCGATATCCAGATTGCCCGGGTGCTGGGCGTTCCCGAGGCCAAGGTGCGCGAATACCGCATCTTCCTTGGCCTGCGTCCTTTTGTCAAGCAGATTGACACCCTGGCCGCCGAGTTCCCCTCCTCCACCAACTACCTCTATCTGACTTACAACGGGGAGCAGGACGACATCGCCTTCGACGACGGGGCCGACACCGTGATCGTCCTGGGCTCCGGCGCCTACCGGATCGGCAGCAGCGTGGAGTTTGACTGGTGCGGGGTGAACGCCCTGAACACCCTGCGCAGCTGCGGTTACAAGGCGGTGATGATCAATTACAATCCCGAGACCGTCTCCACCGACTACGATGTCTGCGACCGGCTCTACTTTGACGAGCTCAGCTTCGAGACCGTGATGGAAATCTGCGGCCTGGAGAAGCCCTACGGCGTGATTGTGAGCATGGGCGGCCAGATTCCCAACAACCTGGCCATCCCCCTGATGCGCGCCGGGGTACACATCCTGGGCACCACGGCGCACAACATCGACCGGGCCGAAGACCGCAACAAATTTTCCCAGGTCGTGGACAAGCTGGGCATCGACCAGCCCCGCTGGAGCGAGCTCACCACGGCCGCGGAGGTGGACCGCTTTGTCGATGAAGTCGGCTTCCCCGTGCTGGTGAGGCCGTCCTACGTGCTCTCCGGTGCTGCGATGAATGTCTGCTACAGCAAGGAGGACCTACGGATCTTCCTGGACAGGGCCGTGGAGGTCTCCGAGGAGCATCCCGTGGTCATCAGTTCCTTCATGCAGCGTTGCAAGGAACTGGAGTGCGACGCAGTGGCCGATGGCGGAACGGTCATCGCCTCCGCCATCTCGGAGCACATCGAGTTTGCCGGCGTGCACTCCGGCGACGCCACCATCCAGTTCCCTCCGCAGAAGATTTACGGCATTACGGCAGCCAGAATCCGCAAGACCACGGCCGCCATCGCCGCCGAGCTCAACATCACCGGTCCGTTCAACATCCAGTTCCTCGCCAGCGACAATTACATCAAGGTCATCGAGTGCAACCTCCGCGCTTCGCGGAGCTTCCCCTTTGTTTCCAAGGTCCTGAAGGTCAACTTCATCGACCTGGCCACCCGCTGCATGCTGGGCCGTCGGCCGGAGAAAATCGACATCGACCCTTTCGAGCTGGACTATGTCGGCATCAAGTGCTCCCAGTTCTCCTTCGCCCGTCTGGGCAAGGCCGACCCGGTGCTGGGCGTGGACATGGCCTCCACCGGGGAGGTGGGCTGCATCGGCGACAATCTGAACGAAGCGCTGCTCAAGTCCATGCTTTCCGTGGGGCACCGCATCCCGCAGAAATCCATCCTCATCTCTTCCGGCAACCCCATCCAGAAGGCCGACCTGCTTCCCGCCTGCCAGCTGCTTGCGGGCAGGAACTACACCATCTACGCCACGGGCGGGACCTGTAAATACCTGAACGAGAACGGCGTACCGGCCCTGCGCGCCCTGTGGCCGAACGAAGCGGAAGAAGGCACACCCGCCGCCCTGGACCTCATCCGCAGGCACGAGGTGGAACTGGTGATCAACATTCCGAAAAACTTCACCCACGGCGAACTGAGCAACGGCTACGAAATGCGCCGCGCGGCCATTGATTTCAACGTTCCGTTGATTACCAACAGCCGGCTGGCGACAGCCTATATCCGTGCTTTCTGCGCCGTCGGGCAGGACGAGATCGGCATCAAAAGCTGGGACGAGTATTGAACGGGGCTACTCCCATTCGATGGTTGCCGGCGGTTTGGACGAGATGTCGTAGACCACGCGGTTCACACCCCGTACCTTTCGGATGATTTCATTGGAAATATCGCGCAGGAAGTCGTAGGGGAAGGGGAACCAGTCGGCCGTCATCGCATCGGTGGAAACCACGGCCCTGAGGGCCACCGGATTCTCATAGGTGCGCTCGTCCCCCATCACGCCCACACTTTTCACGGGCAGCAGCACTACACCGGCCTGCCAGATGGCGTCGTACAGATTGGTAGCCATCTCCCGGGGATCGGAAGCGTTGGGGAACCCCATACCGGTACAGTCGTAGTTGCGCAGGCCGCGGATGATTTCCTGCATAAGGGAAAAGATTAACTAACTGATAAACAGCAGTTCTCGGTATTTCGGAAGAGGCCAAAGGCGGTTGTCCACCAGCTCTTCCAGTTTGTCAATGGGACGGCGCAGGGCAGACAGGCTTTCGGCAATCTCGTGATAGGCCAGGGCGCGCTGATAATCATCCTCGATGGCGTTGGCCGCCTTGCGGGCCTCTTTCATCGCATAGGCCTTGATCCGCACCTCCTCCACATACTTGCCGATTTTCTCCAGAATAAACATTTCCGTGGCACACCCGTCCGTCGAGCCGAAAACGCCTCTAGCCAAGCTGACTTCCTGCAAAAGCCTGGACTTGTATTCCAGGGCGGCAGGGATGATGTGATTCAACGCCATCCTCACCATTACACGGGATTCGATCTGGACTTTCTTGATATATATCTCCCACTTTACCTCGTTGCGGGCCTCCAGTTCCTTTTGCGTGAAGACCCCGGTCCGGAGGAACATTTCGACAGCGGCGGGCTTGGTGAACTCGCAGAATATCCGGGGGACGTTGGTTTCCACATCCAGACCGCGGCGGGCCGCTTCCTGCTTCCACTCCTCGGAATAGCCGTTTCCGTCAAAGCACACCACGTCGATGACAGAGCGGATGATGGGCTTCAGTACATCCATAATGGCGACGGCCGTGTCCTTTCCCTTTGCCAGCTCCTTGTCTACGTCGGCCTTGAAGCCAATCAACTGGTCGGCCATAGCTGCATTGAGCGTTGTCATCGCACCGGCACAGTTGGCGCAGGAGCCCACGGCACGGAATTCAAAGCGGTTGCCGGTGAATGCAAACGGGGAAGTCCGGTTCCGATCTGTGTTGTCCACGAAGATTTCCGGAATCTCCACCAGGCCCACGCTCTTTCCTTTTTTCCCGGCAATTTCGATGGGCGTATCGGAGGGCACCTCCAGAAGTTTGCGGAGCACTTGGGTCATCGTCTGCCCCAGGAAAGCCGACACGATGGCCGGAGGAGCTTCGTTGGCGCCCAGGCGATGCGCGTTGGTGGCACTGGCAATGGAAGCCTTCAGCAAGGCATTGTGCTTTTGGACGGCAGCCAGTACATTCACGAAGAAGGTGATGAACTGGAGATTCCCCCTGGCATCCTTGCCCGGTGCCAGCAGTTGGACACCGGTGTCCGTTCCCAGCGACCAGTTGTTGTGCTTTCCGGAACCGTTCACCCCCTCGAAGGGTTTTTCGTGCAGAAGCACCACAAAATTGTGCTTGCGCGCAATTTTGGCCATCAGGTTCATCACAAGCTGGTTCTGGTCGTTGGCCAGATTGGTTTCTCCATAGATGGGAGCCAGTTCGAACTGGTTGGGGGCCACCTCGTTGTGACGTGTCTTCAGGGGGATGCCCAGCCGGTGGCCGGCAATCTCCAGGTCGCGCATAAAGGCGGCCACCCTGGAGGGAATGGCGCCGAAGTAGTGATCGTCCAGCTGTTGGTTCTTGGAGGAATTGTGGCCGAAGAGCGTCCGGCCCGTGATCATCAAGTCGGTCCGGGCAGCGTACAGGGATTCGTCAACCAGGAAATACTCCTGCTCCCAGCCCAGGTAGGAATAGACCTTGGAAACGGAGGGGTCGAAGAGCCGGCACACGGGCACTGCGGCATCGTTCACGGCCTTCAAAGCCTTTTTGAGCGGGGTCTTGTAGTCCAGGGCTTCTCCGGTGTAGGAGATGAACACGGTGGGTATACAAAGCGTATCGTCCAGGATGAAGACCGGAGAGGTGGGGTCCCAGGCCGTATACCCGCGGGCTTCGAAGGTGGCACGGAGACCGCCGCTGGGGAACGAGGAAGCGTCCGGCTCCTGCTGGGCCAGCATCGAACCGTCGAAGGTTTCGATCACGCTTCCCTTCCCGTCATAGTCGATGAGGGAATCGTGCTTTTCGGCCGTCCCTTCCGTGAGGGGCTGAAACCAGTGGGTGACGTGCGTAACCCCGTGTTCCAGGGCCCACACCTTCATTCCACGGGCCACCGCATCGGCCGTTTTCCGGTCCAGGGGTTTTCCTCCCTCGATACAGGAGAGCAGCGAGCGGAAAGTGTCTTCATCCAGGTAACGGGGCATTTTCAGGCGGTCGAACACCCGTTCTCCGAAGTATTCGGAAGGTTTCCCCGGAGGGGTTTCGGCCGGAACTTCCTTGCGCTCGAAGGATTCCTTCACCAAATCGAACCTGTCCATACAATCACTCCCACTCGATGGTGCCGGTGGGCTTGGGGGTGAGGTCGTACAGGACGCGGTTCACGCCCGGAACTTCGGTCACAATCCGCTGGGTGATGTGATGCAGGAGTGCGTAGGGAATTTCTTCGATGGTGGCTGTCATCGCATCGCGCGTGTTGACGGCACGGATGATCACCGGCCAGTCCCAGCTGCGCTTGTCGTTCTTCACGCCGGTGGACTTGAAGTCGGGAACCACGGTGAAATACTGCCACACCTTGCCTTCCAGGCCGTTTTTGGCGAATTCCTCGCGGAGGATGGCGTCGCTTTCGCGAAGGGCTTCCAGGCGGTCGCGGGTGATGGCGCCGGTGCAGCGCACGCCCAGGCCGGGGCCGGGGAAGGGCTGGCGGAAGACCATATTGTCGGGCAGACCCAGTTCCTTGCCCACTACGCGCACCTCGTCCTTGAACAGCAGCTTCACGGGTTCCACCAGTTCGAACTGCAGGTCTTCGGGCAGGCCGCCCACGTTGTGGTGCGACTTGACGGGACCGGACTCAATGATATCCGGATAGATGGTTCCCTGGGCCAGGAAGCTGATGCCTTCCAGTTTGCGGGCCTCCTCTTCGAACACGCGGATGAATTCGGCGCCGATGATTTTGCGCTTCTGCTCGGGATCGGCCACGCCGGCAAGCTTGTCCAGAAAACGGTCGGTGGCATCTACGTACACCAGGTTGGCGTCCAGCTCGTCGCGGAAGACGCGCACCACCTGCTCGGGCTCGCCCTTGCGCAGGAGGCCGTGGTTCACGTGGACCGACACTAGCTGCTTGCCCACAGCTTTGATGAGCAGGGCGGCCACGACCGATGAATCCACACCGCCGGAAAGGGCCAGGAGCACTTTCCGGTCTCCGATCTGGGCACGGAGCTCCTTGATTTGTTCTTCAATGAATTTCCGGGCCAGTTCCGGAGTGGTAATGCGCTCCATCGTTGCGGGGCGGACATTTGATGTAGTCATATTGTTAAGTTTTAATCGTTTCTCGAATAATTGGGGGTTTCTTTGGTGATGGTGATGTCGTGCGGATGGCTCTCGGTCATTCCGCTGGCGGTGACGCGGGTGAAGCGGGCCTTCTTGAGCTCGGCGAGCGAGGCGGCGCCGCAGTAGCCCATTCCGGAGCGCAGGCCGCCGATGAGCTGATACACCGTCTCGGCCAGGGTGCCCTTGTAGGGGACCCGGCCCACGATGCCTTCGGGCACCAGTTTGTTCAGCTCGGCCTTGTCGTCCTGGAAATAGCGGTCCTTGGAACCGGCGGCCATCGCGTCGATGGAACCCATTCCGCGGTAGGCCTTGAATTTTCGACCGTTGTAGATGATGGCCTCTCCCGGGGACTCTTCCGTGCCGGCGAACATCGACCCGCACATCACGCAGTCTCCGCCCGCCGCGAGGGCCTTGACCACGTCACCGGAGTAGCGCAGGCCGCCGTCGGCAATAAGGGCCACGTCCGTGCCCTTGAGGGCCTGGGAGGCGTTGTAGATGGCGCTCAGCTGCGGAACGCCCACGCCCGCCACGATGCGGGTGGTGCAGATGGAACCAGGGCCGATGCCCACTTTCACACCGTCGGCTCCGGCTTTCACCAGGTCCCGCGCGCCTTCTTCGGTGGCGATGTTGCCCACCACCACGTCCAGTTCTGGATAGGCGGACTTCACCTTCCTGAGGAGGTCCATCACGCCCTTGCTGTGTCCGTGGGCCGAGTCCAGCACCACGGCGTCCACGCCTTCGGCCTTAAGGGCGGCGATGCGGTCCAGCGCATCCGGGGTAATGCCGATGCCCGCCGCTACGCGCAGCCGTCCCTGTTCGTCCTTGCAGGCGGCCGGATAGCGGCGCTCCTGCATGATGTCCTTGTATGTAATCAGGCCCACAATATTGCCCTGGGTATCCACCACGGGCAGTTTTTCCACCTTGTACTGCTGCAGCACCGCCTTCACGTAGTCCCGGTCGATGCGGGTGGCGGGGATGGTCACCAGCCCTTCGGAGGTCATCACGTCGCGGATGGGAAGGGACATATCCTGCTGGAAACGCACGTCGCGGTTCGTGACGATGCCCACCAGGCGGCGGCTGCCGTCGGTTACGGGAATGCCGCCGATGTGGTTTTCCTTCATCAGGCGCAGAGCGTCTCCCACCGTCTGGTCCTGGGCGATGGTGACGGGGTCGCTGATCATTCCGTTTTCGGAACGTTTGACCTTGCGCACCTCGCCCGCCTGGGCGGCGATGCCCATATTCTTGTGAATGACGCCGATTCCGCCTTCCCGGGCCAGGGCGATGGCCATCGGCGCCTCGGTCACCGTATCCATAGCGGCCGACACGATGGGAATGTTCAGAATGATATTACGCGAAAAACGGGTGTGGAGGTCTACCTCCCGGGGCAGGACTTCCGAGTAGGCCGGAATCAGAAGGACATCGTCGAAGGTGAGGCCTTCCAAGGCAATTCTTTCATCTGAAAAGGACATAGCTATACGGTTTTTATTCGGATTCTCTTACGTGGATGAGGGATTTCACGGGGCCGAGGTCCTCCAGGCGGCTGCGGCCGGGGAGGTCGTCAATCTCGACCAGGAACACAAAGTCCTTCACTTTTACCTTGTACTCTTTTCCGTCGATGGTGACCTTCTGGGCGTTCAGGCCCAGCGCCAGGCCGCGGGAGGTGCCGCCGGTGGCCAGGATATCGTCAAAGAAAGTGATTTCCATCGTGTCTCCGGTGAGTTTGCCGGCGGCGATGTCGGAATTGCGGAAGTACACGTGGTCCGGGCCATATTCCTTCATAATCTCCACCTGGATCAGGTCTCCCTGGGCAAAGGGCAGCTTGCCCTTTTTGCGCAGGGGAATCACGTTTTCCACCGGGATGTCGGGATCGTAGAGCATAGGCGTGGAAAACAGGAAGCCGCGGGCTTCGGGGGCGGCTATGTTAGCCGTTTCACACATCGCAGCCAGGTCGTGCGTGAGCTGGCGGAACAGTGCCTTGTCCTGGATGAGCGGAATGATGTCCACGAAGTTGACTCCCTTGATGGGGAAATCAGGATAGAATTTGAGGTACTTTCTGTAATCCATAACTATTCTATTGAGTTCATATCTATCAAATTGTTCAGGAGGGCATACACCGTGAGGCCGGCCACCGTCTTGATGCCGGTTTTCCGGGTGATGTTCTTGCGGTGGGTGATGACCGTGTGGATGGAGAGGTTGTACACATCGGCAATCTCCTTGTTGAGCATTCCCCTGGCGACGCAGATGAGGATCTCCTTTTCCCGCTGGGAGAGCTCTTCGCCATCGGCCCTGGGGGTTTCTCCGCGGTCTTCCAGGGCGGCGCGCACCTTCCGGATAACGGCCGTGGGGCTGTCCATAAGGCCGATGCAGCCCTCGAACTGCCTCAGGACCTCTTCTTCCAGGGGCTGGGCGGCGAAGGCGATGACGGCGGCGTCGGTGTACTCCGCAATGCGGGCCTTGATGCTGTTTCGGGAAGCGAAATCGTAAACGGACGGATCCACGATGATGACATCCGGCGCCATCGTGCGCAGCTGCACCTCCACAGGACCGGACAGGTCCTGCAGGATGGCGCATACTTCAAATTCCCCAAGGTCGCTGAACACTTGCTCCAGGCCTTTCGCGGCAATGGAGGAAGGGACGACTATGAGGATGCGCCTACTCATGGTTTTCCATCCTTCCTACTACAGGGACCAGGATTCCGTCCTCGATGAACGTGTGCTTGGCAAGGTCTTCTTCCAGCGTATAGATATAGAACAGGACCCGGTACACGTCCTGCTGCCCGCACTGCGGCGGGATGTATTTCATGATGATGTTTTTGAGGTCTTCCAGTTTTTCCTCCACGTTGGAGTGGTTTTCCTCGTATTCTCCGATGGTGAACTGCCGGTCCTTGCGCTCGCCCAGCACGGCCTCCACATAGGGAAACACCTTGCCTTCCTCGTAGGCGAAGTGCTTGGAGAGTTCCTCCTTGTAGTCGGTGAAAAACTTCCAGATGACGGCCTTCTGGCGCTCCTGGCACGCTTCGATGGTCTTTTCCAGGGCGCCGGCCAGCTCCGGCACCACCACATCCGTATAATAGGCGTGCGAAAGGTGCAGGTATTTGACTATGTCCTGAAGACGGGCGTTGGCCAGGGTTTCGCGGGTGGGCCGATAGCCCTCGAAGGCATAGACGCGGCAAATCAGAAGGAACGTTTCCGGATCTATTCCCCTTTTTCCGCACTCATCCGCCACGGTGGCATCTCCGAAGCCGAATGCCAGGCCCATACGGGCGGCTACACCCAGGAGGGAAAAGTCCAGGTCCATCAGGTCCGCCATCTTCATGGCCGGACTCATCAGAGGATGGTTGGAACGCTTACTCATAACGGGACACAAAGTTAATGATTTTTTGTCTAAGAAAAAACTTCCGGGCTTCACAGCCGGGAAGTTTCAACAACAATAAAAGGATCTAACTAGAACTTATGATTGGTTTTGAGTGATTATCCGCTGCAAAGATAGAGGCTTTCTGCGGGTCCATCCATCCCCACTTATTGGTATCTTTCCGCTGTTTCACTCCCCATTTTGGGCAGTCGGGCCAAATTTTTTACTTACATTTGTGCCGTCATGAAAAGCAGCGTGCATATCGAAGTGCCGGGCGGGGCGGAGAAGATTCTCCTCCACGCCTGTTGTGCGCCGTGTTCCGGCGCCATCGTGGAGTGCCTGATGGAAAGGGGTATCACACCGGTGATTTTTTATTCCAATTCCAACATTTTCCCCCGGGAAGAGTATGGCCACCGTCTGGAAGAATGCCTCCGCTATGCCCGGAAATGGGGTGTCGGTTTTGTGGAAGACGCGTATGAACACGAAGCCTGGAAACGCTGCGCCCTGGGGCTGGAGACGGGAGCCGGGCTGGAGACGGAGCCCGAGCGGGGACGCAGGTGCCTGAACTGCTTCAAGCAGCGGCTCCTCCGGGCGGCGCAGTATGCATCGGCCCACGGATTTACGCTGCTCTCCACCACCCTGGCCGCTTCGCGCTGGAAAAGCCTGGAGCAGGTGGACGAGGCGGGCCGATGGGCCTGCAGCCAGGTGGAAGGCGTCGGCTGGTGGGCGCAGAACTGGCGCAAAGGTGGCCTGCAGGAGCGCCGCAACCAGATTATCCGCGAAGAAAACTTCTACAACCAGCTCTACTGCGGCTGCGAGTATTCTCGGGGCGACACATAATGCGCTGATAATTAGTGTATTATGTATAATCCTCTGCGCAAAAAGTGCAGAGGATTATACGACAATATATTGATATTCAGCGAGTTGACTATCGCACTAGAAGGCGAAGTTCACGCCGGCTTTGATCTGGTGGCGGCCGGTGGTGAAGTTTTCCAGCTTGCTGGCGTTGAGGAGGGTGTGGTCGTAACCCACAAGGAACTGGAGGTCTCCGACCTGGACGCCCAGGCCGCCGCCAAGCAGGAGGTTGAAGCGATTGGTGTCACCCTTGTCTCCGTAGTGATTGTAGGAATCTGAAGTGGAGCCGTGGATGGGACCGACGGAAGCGGAGACATTGTACGTGGAACGGGCCATCAGGCCAAGCTGGAAGGTGGGACCGGCAAAGGCGAAGAAAGTGGCATTGCTTCCCACTTCGAACTGGCAGGTGAGGTTCACGGGCAGGTTCAGGGCCACCTCGGTGTAGTTGGCGGAAGCGGATCCGGCAACGGGAATTCCACTGATGGGAGAACCCTCATAGACGTTCTTGCTCTGGAAAAGCATGTCCAGATACAGGCCGGGGGCAACGCCGAAGTGCTGCCCGAAAGCCAGGTTATAGCTGGCACCCAGGTAGAAACCATTCAGATGACTGGCATCTCCGATGGCTTTTCCTTCCTTGGATTTGGTGTTTTCGATGTTGTGCAGATAGCCGGCGCCTACCACCAACTGGGCGTGTGCCTGCATGCCGATGAGCAGGGAGGCAACGATAAGAAGTACTTTTTTCATCTTTAAGTTTTTTATTGAACTTGCAAAATTAAGCATTATTTCCAGAAACTACAATTTGAGGAAGATCTTCTTCCAGTACAGGGGAAGGGCCGTGAGGTAGATGAGTCCTATGCAGAACAGGGCGAAGAGGAGAGAGGTGAACTCCGTAACCGGAACCTGCCCCATCGCCCAGGTCTGGAAGCCGGTCAGGTGCCAGGTCCAGGCCATCACGTCCGACATCAGGTAGCAGTAGATGGCGTTGGTGCCGAATACCTTGAAAAAGCCGGTATGTTTCCACAGCTGTGTTTCGTCAATGAGCCAGTACAGCAGGCTCAGCAGCAGGGTCCCCAGTCCACAGACCACCAGGACGAAGGAGGGAGACCAGATTTTCTTGTTGAGCGGGAGCAGCCACATGAGCAGGAAACCGCCCACCATAAGGAGCGTTCCCACCGAGTCCATCCTTCGGAAATCCTTCTGGTACAGGAGTTTGCCCATCAGAAAGCCGATGAGCGTATGCGCCACGGCCGGGAGGGTGGAAAGGAGCCCTTCCGGATCAATCCCGTTGCCCCAGCGGTACAGGTGCGACTCCCCGAGGATGGCGGTATCCACCCGGGCGATGATGCTCTCGGGGCCCTCCACGTAGCCGCTCCCCAGCAGCAGGAGGGCCGAGTAGAAGACCAGGATGCCGCCGGCCACCCAGCCCAGCCATTTGTGCGGAAGTTTGCAAACCAGCACGGCCGTCATGCCGAAGCAAAGGCCGAAGCGCTGCAGCACGCCCATGATGCGGAGGGTGGAAAGGTCCCATCGGCCGTTCACCAGCATACTGATCATGTTGACCAGAATGCCGATTCCCACCAGCAGCAGAAAGCGCTTCGCCACCTTCCAGGAGAGGGTGAAATCCGACTTGCGGAGCGAGAAAAACATGGACACGCCCATCAGGAAGAGGAAGCCGGGAAAGACAAAGTCCGTGGGAGTGAAACCGTTCCATGCCGCGTGGCGCAGCATGGGATAACGGACGCTCCAGGAGCCGGGGCTGTTGACCAGCACCATCAGGGCCATCGTGATGCCGCGAAGGACGTCAATTGCTTCGATACGTTTGTTCATGATTGCAAAAATAGGCAAAAAGCCACAGAATACCAATAAATGGGGATTGACAACGGGCCGAAAGCGCCGTACCTTTGCGCCCGGCGCAAAAACAAGAACAAGCCATGATACTTGCAGACCTCACAAGCGGAGAGAAAGCCGTCATCGTCCGTGTCCACGGCCACGGCAGTTTCCGTAAACGCCTCATAGAGATGGGCTTCATACAGGGAAAAGAGATAAGGGTGGTGCTCAATGCACCGCTCAGGGATCCCATCGAGTACGAGATTATCGGCTACCGGGTTTCGCTCCGCCGCGAAGAGGCCCGAAAGATTGAAGTGGTGACCGAGCAGGAGGCCCGCGAAGCCCTTTCGAGCGACGAGCACCTGCAGGCCCTGCCCGGAGACCTGGAAGACAAGGAGCGGCTGGACCGCGCCCTGGCCCACGTGGCCGAGGAGCGCCACCACAACATCCGCGTGGCCCTGGTGGGCAACCCCAACTGCGGAAAAACCTCCCTTTTCAACATCGCCTCCGGCAGCCACGAGCACGTGGGCAATTATTCGGGCGTCACGGTGGACGCCAAGGAAGGGTATTTCCGCTACAAGGGGTACGACATCACCCTGGTGGACCTCCCGGGCACCTATTCCCTCAGCGCCTACTCCCCCGAGGAACTCTATGTGCGCAAGAACCTGCTGGAAACGATGCCCGACGTAGTGGTGAACGTGGTGGACGCATCCAATATCGAACGCAACCTGTACCTGACTACCCAGCTCATCGACATGAACCTCAGGACCGTCATGGCCCTGAACATGTACGACGAGCTGCAGAGCAAAGGGGACAAACTGGACATCAAGCAGCTGGGCTACCTCCTGGGATTGCCCGTCTGCCCCACGGTGAGCCGTGATGGGCAGGGCATCCCGGAGCTCTTCGACACCGTCATCAAGATTTACGAGCAGGCCGATCCGCACCTGGCCCGCCACATCCACATCAACCACGGGGCCGAGTTGGAAAAGAGCATCCGGCGCATCCAGCTGGGGATTTCCGGGGACAATGACCTGCGCTCCCGCTACTCGACCCGCTACCTGGCCATCAAATACCTGGAGAGCGACCGGGAGGTGGAGGGGCTGTTCGCATCGGCCCCTGAGGCCGGGACACTGCGTGCCATCCGGCAGGAGGAGGAGCAGCGCATCCGCGGGCTTCTGGGGACATCGGCCGAAAGCGCCATCGTGGATGCCAAATACGCCTTTATCCAGGGCGCCCTGGCCGAAACCTACGAGCGCTACCGGGAGGAGCGGCCGCGGCGCACCCTGACCGACCGCATCGATGCCATCGTCACCCACCGCTGGGCGGCCTTCCCCATCTTCATCCTGCTGCTGTGGTTCGTTTTCTGGGCCACCTTCACCATCGGCCAGTATCCGATGGACTGGATTGACTGGGCGGTGGCGGCGTTCGGAGACTGGGTGGGCGGCCTGATGCCCGAGGGCTGGCTCAGAGACCTTCTGGTCGATGGCGTGATCGCCGGCGTGGGCAGCGTGCTGGTGTTCCTGCCCAACATCATGATTCTGTATTTCTTCATTTCCCTGATGGAAGACAGCGGGTATATGGCCCGGGCGGCTTTCATCGTGGACAAACTGATGCACAGGATTGGCCTTCACGGCAAGAGTTTTATCCCGATGGTGATGGGCTTCGGCTGCAATGTGCCGGCCATTATGGCCACCCGCAGCATCGAGAGCCGAAAAAGCCGCCTCATCACCATCGCCATCATCCCCTTTATGTCCTGCGCGGGCCGGCTGCCCATCTTCGTGCTTTTCGCCGGGGCCTTCTTCCCGGGGAGCCCCGCCACGGCGCTGCTGGGCATCTACCTGCTGGGGGTTGTCCTGGCCATCCTGTCGGCCGTGGTGCTGGCCCGCTTTGTCAAGGACGACGACCTTCCCTTCGTGATGGAACTGCCGCCCTACCGCGTCCCTACCGGCAAGGCCATCTGGCGCCATACCTGGGAAAAAGGCAAGCAGTACCTGGAAAAAATGGCCACTACCATCCTCCTGTTCTCCGTCGCCATCTGGTTCCTGGGCTACTTCCCGCGCCACGAGGGCCAATCCACAGCCTATCAGCAGGAGCATTCGTATATCGGCACGCTGGGCAAGTTCATCGAACCGGTGAACGAGCCGCTGGGCTTCAACTGGAAGATGGATGTGGGCCTGCTGGCCGGCGTCGGCGCCAAAGAGCTGGTTATCAGTACGATGGGCGTAATGTACGCCCAGGACGGCGAAGCGTATGAAGGCCTGGGTGAGGCCGATGACACCGCCCTGCAGAGTGCCCTCAAGGCCACCGTCCCCACCGCCGCCGCCCTGGCCTTCATGGTCTTCGTGCTGCTGTACTTCCCCTGCATCGCCACCTTCGTGGCCACCAAGAACGAAACCGGCCGCTGGCGCTGGGCCATCCTCCTGGCCCTATACACCATCCTGGTGGCCTGGCTCTGCGCCTTCGCCGCCTACCGCATTGGCCTTCTGTGCTGCCTATAACACATTGACAATCAGCGTGTTACAAAAAATCCTCTGCACTTTTTGCGCAGAGGATTTTCTGTAAATTACTGACAATCAGGGATTTAACGTGGAGATCAATGATACACGCCCAAGTCCCTCCCCCGAGGGGAGGGGTTTCGGGTGGGGGTAACGTGGACACTGATACACTGACGTGTGGCACGCCCAAGTCCCTCCCCCGAGGGGAGGGGAGGGGTTTCGGGTGGGGGTAACGTGGTCACTGATACACTGACGTGGACACGTCAGTGTATCATCACGGTAAGGCCGGCCATGACGATGCTCACCATGCTCATGAGTTTGATGAGGATGTTGAGGGAGGGGCCGGAGGTGTCTTTGAAGGGGTCTCCTACGGTGTCTCCCACGATGGTGGCTTTGTGGGAAGGGGAGTTCTTGCCGCCGTGGTGGCCTTCTTCCACGTACTTTTTGGCATTGTCCCACGCACCGCCGGAGTTGGCCAGGAAGATGGCCAGCACAAAGCCGGCACCGAGACCGCCGGACAGGAGGCCGATGACGCCGGCCGGGCCCAGCAGCACGCCCACCACCATGGGAACGATGATGGCCAGCAGGGAGGGGAAGATCATCTCCTGCTGGGCGGCCCTGGTGGAAATGCGAACGCAGGAGGTGTAGTCCGGACGCTGCTTCCCTTCCAGGATGCCGGCTATCTCGCGGAACTGCCGGCGCACTTCCACCACCATTTTGGAGGCGGCGCGGCCCACGGCCTGCATCGTGAGGCCGCAGAAGAGGAAGGCCATCATGGAGCCGATGAAAATGCCCGCCAGTACCCGGGGGTTCATCAGGGTGATGTCGTAGAGGCTCACGATGTCGGTAATGGAGGCGTTGACGGTTTCCACCGTGCGTCCGCCCACTTCCAGCGCATGGCGGCCGACGTGACCGAGCCCGATCTTGAGCTCTTCGATATACGAGGCCAGCAGGGCCAGGGCGGTAAGGGCGGCCGATCCGATGGCGAAGCCCTTGCCGGTAGCGGCCGTGGTGTTGCCCAGGGCGTCCAGGACATCGGTCTTCTCGCGGACGGAGGGGTCCAGCTCGCTCATCTGGGCGTTGCCGCCGGCATTGTCGGCGATGGGACCGTAAGCGTCTGTGGCCAGGGTGATTCCCAGGGTGGAGAGCATTCCCACGGCGGCGATGGAGATGCCGTACAGGCCCAGGCTCAGGGTCTGGGTGGAGAAGACGAAGTCCGTCGCAAAGCCATAAGCCAGGAGGATGGCGGCGCAGATGGTAACCACCGGGACGGCCGTCGAGCGCATCCCCAGGCCCACGCCGTTGATGATCACCGTGGCGGAACCGGTCTGGGCCGCCTCGGCCAGTTTCTGCGTGGGTTTATAGGAATGGGAGGTGTAGAATTCCGTCACCTTGCCGATAACCACGCCGGCCAGAAGGCCGCTCAGAACGCTCAGGGACAGTTTCCACCAGCCCGGGAAGCCCAGCAGGTAGAAGATGCCGAAGGACAGTGCGGCGATGAGGGCGGAGGACAGGTTGGTGCCCACGGAGAGGGATTTGAGGAGGTCCTGAAGGCGGGCACCCTCCTTGGTATGGACAGCGTAAATGCCTAAGATGGAGAGCACTACGCCGATGGCGGCAATGACCATGGGGGCCAGGATGGCGCGCAGCTGGACATCGGTTCCCTCGGCAAAGAAGGCCGATGCGCCCAGGGCCATCGTGGCAAGGATGGAGCCGCAGTAGCTTTCGTACAGATCGGCCCCCATGCCGGCGACGTCGCCGACGTTGTCACCCACGTTGTCGGCGATGGTGGCGGGGTTGCGGGGGTCGTCCTCCGGGATGTCCTGCTCCACTTTGCCGACGATGTCGGCCCCGACATCGGCCGCCTTGGTGTAGATGCCGCCGCCTACGCGAGCGAAGAGGGCCTGCGTGGAGGCGCCCATCCCGAAGGTGAGCATGGTGGTGGTGATGACCACGAGGTTCTGCGCATCGCTGGGGTCGTAGAAAATCTTGAGGACGCTCCACCAGATGGCGATGTCCAGAAGGCCCAGGCCCACCACGGTCAGGCCCATCACGGCACCGCTGCGGAAGGCGATGCGGAGGCCGGCGTTGAGGCTGCGCATCGTGGCGTTGGCCGTACGGGCGCTGGCGTAGGTGGCCGTTTTCATTCCTACGAAGCCGGCCAGGCCGCTGAACAGACCGCCGGTGAGGAAGGCAAACGGAACCCAGGGATTCTGCACGCCGAAGCCATAGGCCAGGACGGCAAAGAGGGCGGCCAGGACGATGAATACGACCAGTACCACTTTGTACTGCTGCCGGAGATAGGCCATCGCGCCCTCGCGCACGTACTGCGCAATCTCCTTCATCGTAGGCGTGCCCTCGCTTTCCTTCATCATCTGACGAAAGAAAAGCCAGGCGAACAGCAGGGCGATGACCGCTGCCGCGGGAACAAGATAGAATAGACAGGTCATGGTTATTGGTTAATTATGTGGTTGTGCGGGTTGGGAAAGCTATACCTCCGTGGCGGTGGCGAATTCGGCCAGGAAGCGCATGTCGTTCTCGAAGTAGTGACGGAGGTCGTTGACCTGCCACTTGAGCATGGCGATGCGCTCTACCCCCATGCCGAAGGCGAATCCGCTGTATTTTTCGGGGTCTATGCCGCTGGCTTTGAGGACGTTGGGATCCACCATGCCGCAGCCCATAATCTCCAGCCAGCCGGTGCCCTTGCAGATGTTGCAGCCCTTTCCGTGGCAGATGTTGCAGCTGACGTCCACCTCGGCCGAGGGCTCGGTGAAGGGGAAATAGGAGGGGCGCATCCGGATTTCGGTCTCGGGGCCGAACATCTCGCGGGCGAACAGGAGGATGGCCTGCTTGAGGTCTGCGAAAGTGACGTCCTTGTCGATATAAAGACCCTCCACCTGGTGGAAGATGCAGTGGGCGCGGGCCGATATGGCCTCGTTCCGGAAAACGCGGCCCGGGCAGATCACGCGGATCGGGAGGGGCTGAGATTCCATCGTGCGCACCTGCACGGAGGAGGTGTGCGTGCGCAGAAGAAGCGGATTCAGGTGGCCGCTGCTCACGAAAAAGGTGTCCTGCATTTCGCGGGCGGGATGGTTGGGCGGGAAGTTGAGGGCCTCGAAGACGTGGTAGTCGTCTTCGATTTCCGGACCCTCGGCCACATCATAGCCGAATTTGCGGAAGATGTCCACAATCTGCTGGCGGACGATGGAGACCGGATGGCGGGAGCCCAGGGGAACGGCGTCTCCGGGCATTGTAAGGTCTTCCCTGGGACCATCGGCCCGGGCGGCGGTTTCCGCGCCGGCTTTCAGCTCTTCGATTTTGGCCTGGGTGAACTTTTTGAGCTCGTTCAGTTTCTGGCCGTATTCGCGCTTGAGCTCGGGGGCCACGGAGCGGAACTGCTCCATCAGGGCGGTCACTTCCCCTTTTTTGCCCAGAAAACGGATACGGGCTTCCTCCGCCTCCTTGGCGCTGGCAGCCTTGAGTTCATTCAATTCCTTGAGAATTTTTTCAATCGCTTCTTTCATATCATTTTTTCTTTTTGTTCCTTTTGTCGCGGGCGTCCTGGGCGCGTTTTCCGCCGGTTTTCCAGTATTTTTTCCACTGCTCGTCGGTGAAAAAGCGCTTGTAGGAGTTGTCGATGGCCTGCATCCACTTGTCCTGGACGTTGATGTACAGGTCCCGGTTCTCTACCTTGGATTTCTGCATCTGTTCCATCTCCTCGGCCATGGCGTGGTAGTCGTGGGTGAGGGTGGAGTCCACGTAGAACTCCTGCCAGTATTCCAGATCCAGCAGGTTGCTCAGGCGCTGCACCTCCTTGTCTATGAACTCCAGCAGCTGTTTTTCCTTCTCTTCGGGGGTCTGGGGCGGCTGATTTTGCGCTCCGGCCACAAAAAGCGAGAGGGTTATGGCGGCAAACAAGCTCAATAAACGATAAATTTTCATACCTTTGTAAACTGATGTCAAGCAACAAAAATACGCAATAAATCGAAAAAGCCCAAAATACGATGAGAAAATCGCTCTTTTATTTGCTGGCGACCGCCGCTTTCCTGCTTTTGTCCGCCGCAGAAGGCAACAGCTGCACCAATGTTATCGTGACCCCCGGCGCCAGCCGCGACGGGTCGGTCCTGGTCTCCTACGCGGCCGATTCGCACTACCTCTACGGAGAGTTGTACTACAAACCCGCGGCAGACTGGAAACCCGGATCCATGATTCCCATCTACGACTGGGACACCCACCGCTACCTGGGAGAAATCGAGCAGGTTCCCCACACCTACCAGACCGTGGGCAATATGAATGAGTTCCAGGTGATTATCACCGAAACCACCTGGGGCGGCCGTTCCGAACTGGAGGACAAAAAGGGCGGCATAGACTACGGATCGCTCATCTACATCGCCCTGCAGCGCTCCCGCAACGCCCGTGAGGCCATCGAGGTCATCGTGAACCTGGCCAACGAGTACGGCTACGCTTCCAGCGGAGAGACTTTCTCCATCGCCGACAAGAACGAGGTCTGGGTGATGGAGCTCATCGGCAAGGGCACCAACATCCGCAACGGCGTGAACATCAACAAGGGCATCGTCTGGGTGGCGATGCGCGTGCCCGACGGAGCCATCTGCGCCCACGCCAACCAGGCCCGCATCGGCAAGTTCCCCCTGAACGACCCCGACAACTGCCTGTACTCCCCGGATGTGATTTCCTTCGCCCGCCGCAAGGGCTATTTCGACGGGGCCGACAGCGATTTCAGCTTCAAGAAGGCCTACAATCCCGCCGATTTCGGCACCGTGCGCGGCTGCGACGCCCGTGCCTGGAGCGCCTTCAACATCCTCACCGAGGGCTGGTTCTCCTTCTACGACGAGGAGGGTAACGCCGTCACGCGCGACGCCTTCTCCTACCTCGATTACGTGATGGGCAACAATCTGGAGGGAGACTTCCCCCTGTTCGTGTATCCGCGCAAGAAAGTGGGCGTCAAGGAAGTGGCCGACGTGATGAGGGACCACTTCGAGGGCACCCCGATGGATATGACCCAGGATATCGGCGCGGGCGGAAACGCCCTCCCGTACCGCTGGAGGCCGATGGAGTTCAAAGACTATGAGGGGAACACCTACGTGAACGAGCGCGCCATCGCCACCCAGCAGACCGGCTTCTGGATGGTGGGCCAGGCCCGCAACTACGTGCCCGACGTGGTGGGCGGCATCCTCTGGTTCGGCACCGACGACGCGGCCACCTCCTACCTCACCCCCATCTACACGGCCACCACCCAGGTCCCCGACTGCTTCCGCGAAGGCAACGGAGACCTCCTCCACTACTCCCCCACCTCTTCCTTCTGGGTGAACAACCGCATCTCCAACGCCTGCTACAAGATGTACAACGTGATGGCTCCCTACGTGCGGGCCAGGGTAGACCTCTTCGAAATTGAGCAGATGGAGCAGCGCACCCACTCGGTGGACAGCATGGCCGTGGTGATGTACAACCAGGTGGCCGTGAAAATGCAGAAGAAGCTCTCTTCCAAGGGCGATGTGATGGTGTCGCGCAAACCCTTCGCCAAGGTGGTGGATTACGTGACCAACTACACGGTGGAAACGGCCCAGAAGCAGTTTGCCGCCTGGCAGAACCTGGAAGTGGAACTGCTGGTGAAGTTCATGGACGGCAATGTGAAGCCGCAGGACGAAAACGGCAGATTCAAGCACTCCAACTACTCCGAAGGCCTTCCCGCCTCCATCGAATGGCCCGGTTACACCGAACTCTGGAAAGAAACCGTAGCCCAGGAGCACGGGCAAACGATCCGCGTATTGGAGAAATAACAGGAAACGTTATAATCGCCAAGAGCGAGGCCGCGACCGGCTCTTCCGTCGAGACCGTGCTTGCACGGCAGGAGGCGTTAGCCACCGGAGAATCTCCCGTCTTTTAACCGGGGGACTATGTCAAAATGACATTCTTATTCCGGCAAGAAACTGTCTGCCCCGGAGATGGTTTACAGAGGAAATGATGCGGTAAGCAGTGATGGTTTCGCGGCGATATTCGCTTATGCCAAGGAGATTGCTGCATTCCAGGTAAACCGTAGCTTTGGAAAGCCGCCAGGAGATACTTGCTTTCAGCAGGGGCCTGTTGAACACGGTCACGCCGGGAATGCGCTCTCTTCGCAGGTAGCCGTCAAGTTCTATGTCCAATTTGCGCACAGGAGAGACTCGTACGGCTCCCTCGCCTGTGAGTGAATGACTGGTGATATTCTTGTGTCCGCTGTCTGTATTCTGTCGTACATAATCTACTTTTAACTGTGCGCTGAACCAATCGGCCGGATTCGTTCTGATCATACCTCCCGTGGTGATGCTGCGGGAAACATAGTGGACCGGCGCACTCTGGAGATATTCATCCATCTCGCTCACCCGGTATCCCGCCGTCGCCTCTATCATGAACGTCTTTCCCCCGAAGTATTTGCGTGCTTCCCCGTCAATACTGTACATGGAGGTGGCGTTTGCAAGCGGAACATACCCCCTCACCGTGAAATCCTGATAATACGTGCGGGAGGAGGATTTGTCGCGAAACATCCGGGTGAAAATTCCATTCAGTGCGATGAAGACCATATCCACCGGATTGGAATACCGGATATTTGCCGATGCGCTGAGGTTCCTGCTGCGGCTCAGGCTGTCTGCGCGGGAAAGTGAACGGTAGTTCAGCATGGTGACAGCGCCGAGGAGACTCTCGGGAGACGAGCGCTGGGTACTGTAGCGGACACTTGCCACGGCCGAAAGATACGCGGAGGGATCGTATCGGATACTCAGGGAAGGGGATAGGGACGGATAAACGAAACCCTCCTTCCCGCTGACATGCAGAAAATGAAGTGCGACGGGGACGGATGCGGTCAATTTGACGTTGCCCAGATTCACCACATCGCGAATGGACAGCGAAGGGCTGGTTGAAAAAACGGAAAGATTGTCCTGCAGCGGTCCTTCCAGTCCAGGGATATCGGCCGATGGGGTAAGGGCCGCGTTCAGGCCGATATAATCCAGATTGACCGCCGCATCGGCCGAAAGTCTGTGACGGCCGGCAGAAACTACCAAAGACGTCCAGTGCCTGGAAGTAAGCTCGTTTTGAAGGTACGTCTGATGGAAAGAGCGCTCTCCGGTATCGTAGGTGGCGGAATGATGGTTCCGAACGAAGGTGGCCGTGCTTGTGATATTGACGGCCCTTTTCCCGTGCCGAAGAGTGAGGCGCAGGTTATTGTCGGCCTTGAGGGAAGGAAGGTGGTAGTTCTCCGTATAATTGTTGCGCCCGGTGCCGTCCGAAAGGTCGCTTCTGATTTGACCGGAAAGGGAAAAGGATTCAGAGAGAAAGCGCCTGGGGCCGTTGTCTTCGAAAGTGGCCTGGCCCTGGAAATAGGATTTGCGGCTGGTAAGCGATTCCCCGTCGTCTATGGTCAGGCTTGTGCCGTCCTCAAAACTCACTGTCTCGGAAGAAAACGCCTGCTCCGCATATTTCTCGGCAGCGGCATTAAAGGACAGCCGGAGTTTTGCGTATTCCCCGGTCCTGGCCAGGTGGTTGAATGTGGCGATTCCGGAGAGATTGTCATACCAGTATTCCTTTGGAATGGGAAGGGTGGAAAAAGAAGGGGTCAGGGAAGAAGAGAGTTGATTGTCGATGTCTCCGTTCAGGATGTAAACCCCTGGCTTGTCGTTGACGCCGGGTTGGTCCCGGAGCTCCTGCGAAATGTCCGATCCGAGATTGTTCCCTTTCAAAAGAAAGAGATTCTGTCTGGTTTTACCGAAGCGCGAGACCATGGCCTTGGCATTGAAAAGCGGAAACGGCGGCAGGCCCAGGAGCGCTTCTCCCGTAAACAGCCAGGCCCCTTTTGCATCTTCCTTGAGAACAATGTTTACGGCGCTTTTTTCCGAAGGATTGATGTCCCGCAGGGCATTGACGGGCTGATGATTCAGGTACACGTCTACCCGTGCGATGTCACTGGCTTTCAGGTTTTTGGTAACGACGCCGTATTTGCTTCCCATCAAATCCAGGTCTTCCACGTAGAAGCGGTTGATGGCCTCTCCTTCGTATTTGATGGTTCCGCGCTCATTTGTCGTGAGACCGGGGAGTTTGTTGATGAGGTCGTCCAGCACCCGTTCCGTTCCGTCGGTGAAGGCTTGGACATAGAACGAGAGGGTGTCGCCCCTTCGCCGGATGGGGCTGGATTTTACGGCCGATGGTTTTATCCGCATGGCCTGCTCTTTCAGTTCTATGACGATTCCGGAGGTCTTCCCGTCTGTGTCGACGCTGGCAGGGGCATACCCCATCATGGAGACTTTGAGGGTGCCGATGCTTACTCCATCCTGCGCTTTGATGGAAAAGCGACCGTCTTCTCCGCTGTATGCAAACCCCTTTTGAACATTGCCGGAGTATGCGAGAACGAATGCTCCCGCAACCGGATCCTTGCTTTTCTGCTCCCTTACGACACCTGTGATCTGATAAGAAGCCCAGCAGTTCCACAGAGGAAAAACCAGGAGAAGCAGGGTGAGCAGAAGGAGCTTATTTACCTTTCCAATACGCATCGGGAATGAGCGGGATATACTTCATGTTATTCTGCATTTTATCAAGCAGTTCTGAACTCGTGCGTGCATCGGTCATCTCCATAAAATACGCTGCGTCTGTACGCAGTCTTGTGCACATTTGTTCCGCTTCTTTCAGTGAAAGGACATAATGACTGCTCCCGCCATTTTTCCGGATAGACTTTATGGGGTAGTGAGAGTCAATAAATGCTATTCGGCCATTGTTGTCAAGTTGGTCTGTCCAGATAAGCCGGAAGCTAAAAATGTCCTCACTATCATGCGCGGAGACAATCAGTCCGGGGGCGCCCCAAAGCATCCAGGGACCGGCAGGCAGCGGGACATCTTCAGTGTACCACACTGTCCAGTTCCGTCCCAGGTAATCCGCAGTAGCCTTTTTGCAGTTGAAACCCTCTATTGTGCAGGACTCATCGGACAATTCCCAATCCGGTACACTCATCTCGGAGGTTGCCCTCACTGTTATCGGCCCCTGGTAATATATCTGGGTAATTTCGGTTTTCTTGAAGTTGGTAATGGTAATATCACCGAGTCTGGGACGTGGCAAGGACAATATTTTGTCGTATTCTTTTTGATTCTTCGTTTTCCCGTTTTCGTCAAAAGCGAGAACCCACAAAGAATCACGTTCATACGTAAATAGATCGTAAAACATGGAAACCCCGTCGGTATAGTCCAGCCTCATGTTCAAATACTTCCTGGGGGCCTTGTCCGGAGCGTCTTTTCTTGTGAAGTGGTAACCGCACTGGATACTGCTCTGCGCAGCCGTAGCCGGCTGACTGTTTGCTGCTGTGGGTATTATCAGCAATACCCACAGCGACAAAACAAAGAATCGGGATACAACATTCATAGAGTATTTCGGGTTTATCTTTTTCCCAGTACTATTCCTACTCTAGCTCAATATCAATCTCGTCATCTGTACAGAAGGTATCTTCAAGGAAATCAAGATAATCTAAGCAAAATTGATCATCCAATTCGCAAGGAACCTCGATACAAAAGTCTACTCCACAAGAAGTGAGAAATCCGTAACAATGCCAGTTCTCCTGAGCGTTGAGTTTCAGCGCACCGACAATGAGAAATAACGCGGCGGCGGCAAGAGCAATAATTTTTTTCATTGGTGTAAGATTTTTAATGTTCCCTACTCTTTAACGGTTTTTCGGGTAACACCGCGAGTTGCGCAACTCTTTATTCACAGAGAGGCGTTTTCGCGCGAATCGCTTTTATCATTTCACCTCTCACATACGTGACTTATAATCAAGCAGTTACATGAATGGAGGGCGAAAACGCTCCTACATACAATATTTCATTCGTTTGAGTTAAGGTGTCGCGAACTTTTCCGGACCGTGGAATAATGTCTCGGCGCAAGATTAAACATTTTCTGACAATCAACGAGTGTCAGGTAACCGAGCCATTTTCCGGGCCAACTGATTACCCCTTGCCAGTGTGCCATCCCCAATTGCTATATCGTAAGCAATTGATTAGCCATTATTTTCCCATCCTCCCTGATTATCAGCGTATATGTGCCTTTAGGCAATCGCGAAATATTCACATCTGCTTTTTGTTTACTCGAAACGAATCCACTCATTTGAATATTCTTGGTAGTGGAGTCAATAATCTGATACTCGAAAGATCCGGAAGACAAAGCACGATCTGATGAATTACGTTCGCTGTTGCGTATGATGGACAAGGTGTTGCTGTCGGTTTTCGCGATGTAATAACAGGATGTGATATAATAATTCAGGTACTGCGCCAAATAATAGTTGCCTTCGGGTGTATTTGCCTCCACCTTAATCCTGATTCTCTGCCCGATAGAGGCCTGGGAAATAATTTCCATATAAGCGCGGTTGTTATTTGGGGAGAACACGGAGGCATAACCGCTGTTTTCGGTGATTGTCCAGCTGAAAGCATATGCTGGAATCATTGGTTGTGTAAGATAAATGTCCACCTTCCCCCCGCTCGCGATACCGAACTCCGGCTCATGAAGATGAGAGTTGGTGTAAAAAGAATACCTGTAGTTCGGGTTATTGTTAAAAATACAATAACCATCAATGTATGAGTAATGAATACCTTGGCATTGCCCGTCAAGTGTTAGTCTTTCGGAAAAATAATTTGCACCCCCATAATGGCAGGGCGTCTCGTTCATAGAATCTCTTATTTCCGCATACCGAAACGATTCCCATGCACTGATATGGCTGTCGCCGTTTATGTCACTAAGATTCGTATGGTGACTCTGGGTCCATAGATGGACAAACTCGTCATATTGCAAATCAAACGTGGGATATGACAACTCGTATTTGCCGCATGCTGTAGAAATACAAATGTTGGGAGAATTGGTAAAATATTCCAAAAAGCCACCGCTGTGACATTGCCCCATAACAATATGGGTGGCTTTTGTTCTTATTGACCTGACTTTATTCGCAAAAGTGCTGGCATAATACTTCTCAGCATTCCACATCACCAAATACGACTCATCCAAATCATAATCCATCCCTCCGTGATCAATTGTATAAATGAAGAGGAAATCACTATACGACAATTGTGAATACAGATAATTAAAAACATTATCCAGATTCTGATTGGTCGCCGCAAAATCTATATCGTCAATGCCATCTCCATCCAAATCTGGATTAGAGGAAAGTCCCTCGGAATTATCTATGCCCGGATCTGTCCCATCGGCCATCAACACGAAAACCTTTGAAGGGTCGTAACCGTATTGTTCAGTCAGCGTCATATAAATCTCGGCACAATCATTCCAATATCGGGTGTAATTCCGACTCGGATTACCTCCCCCGCTGACAATAACGGCATAGTGATTATTCAGCCGTGGGGTACTTCCGATTTTTGTTCTACTCTTTTCAGAGATGGGAGTCACCGTGAACCCGCACTTCGTGGTTTCTGATATATTCAGTAATTCCGTACTTATATTATCCGGAAACATGTTCGCTGCATATTTGTAAACATTACCATCCATATCGACAAACAGATACTGGCAGGGGTGTGCCCAGTTTGCATTCGGGACCTCATCTACAAGGAAGAACCACGAATCTAGGCCGGGTGAAGTCATCAAGGGTTCCCGCATACTTAGAATTACAGTGTTTGGCTCAACCTTCTGATTCGATACCCAGATGTCAACCTCCTCCAGGGAAAGATTGAGTTCCCTTAGGGCAAGCAAATAAGCGATTCTTCGCGGAATTTTTCCCTTCTCGAACTGAACGCCATCTTGCAGGGCGCTCTTTGTAGATTCCGATATATTCATCAGTTCTCTTTCCATGTCATTTGGAGGCGTATTTACCAAATGCTTATACACATTACCATTTACGTCAACAAACAAATAATGACATGGATGCTCGCTGTTGTCCTCTGGTTCCTCATCCACAAGGAAGAACCACGAATCCAGATCGGGGGAGGGCACGTTATCACCGCCTATGCTCACAAGGGTGGTGTTTGCCTTAACCCTTTCTATTGATGCCCAGATGTCAACTGCCTTCAAGGAAGGATTCACTTCCCTTAGGGCAAGCAAATAAGCTTGGGCACGCGGAATGTTTCCCCTCTCGAATTGTATATCACCTTGCTGCGCTCTCATCGTAATATCCGACATATTCAGTAATTCCGTACTTATATTATCCGGAAACATGTTCGCTGCATATTTGTAAACATTGCCATCCATATCGACAAACAGATACAGGCAGGGATGTGCCCAGTTTGCATTCGGGACCTCATCTACAAGAAAGAACCACGAATCCAAATTGGGGGAGGACACATTATCGCCGCCTGTACTCATAAGGGAAGTATTTGCCTTAACCCTTTCTATTGATGCCCAGATGTCAACATCCTCCAGGGAAAGATTAAGTTCTTTTAGGGCAAGTTTATAAGCAATCTCTCGTGGAATATTGCCTTTTTCAAATTGTATGTCATCCTGCCTGCAGGCTGTCAGGCAGATTATAAATAATAATAAGACGATTTTTTTCATATCGTTTGAGTTTGAGTGTTATTCTACAAGATAAACTTCCCGATATACCGGATTCCAGAAAGGGTGGTTAACTGAAGTAAGTATTCTCCGCTTTCGCCGGAAATGGGAAGGAGAATGTTTCCATTCTCCGTGTCAAAGACGCAGGTATAGTAATCCCCGGCACTGGATACGAGTTTGACATCAATCACACCCAAAGAGGCAGAGCTGCAGAGTATGATTTGTTCCTCGTAATGATAGGCAAAGAATGGACTGAAATCTGGCGTTCGCGGTGGATTTGGAGGTAGTCCTTCTTCCGCTCGGACAATGATAATCTCATCTCCGTCGGGAGTTTTGGCAAGGGTATCAACATGCTGGAAAAGACAGGTGACTAGTAAAACTGCGAGGAGGGTGCGTGGGGTTTTTCGCGACATGGTTAAGCGTGTTAATTTTTGCAAAGTTAACGATAGATTTTCCTCTTCACAAGAAAAACGATGTTACATTTTTATTTTTATCTTGTTGATTGTCAGCGCGTTGACATTTTTCTCCAATTACAAGGATTATTGCGCCGAAAAAAAGCATTATTTTTGTGAAAAACTTTTTTATGAGAAGACTCTTCTTCTGCGTTGCTTTTGTGATGACCGGTGCACTTTTGCTGGTGTCTTGTAAAAGTGCTATTGACCGGAAACTTGATGAAATAGAGCAGAGAATCAGTTCAGATCCCCTGTCGGCTTACAAGCAGATTTCCAGCTTGGATCGGGACCAACTGACGTCTCCTTCTCGTCGCGCCCGCTATGCGCTTCTGATGTCGCTGGCCATGGACAAGGCCTATGTGGATGTAACCAATGATTCCCTGATTCAAATTGCGGTTCAGTATTATGAGGGAAGGGGCCGCAAAAAATACAGGATGTTGGCCTATTATTCCCTTGGAAGGGTACGGGCAAATGCAGAGGATCTTCCAGGTGCCATGATATCGTTTCTTCAAGCGAGGGATTTGGCAGAAGATGCGTCTGACCACCATTACGTGGGTTTGTCCTGCAGGAATATTGCGGCACTTTTTGAGAAATGCCATGATGTTGATTCCGAACTGCGCTATTATAAGCAATCGCAGGAGGCGTTTTACCGTATCGGAGAATCCAACTATGCTGTGTATTCCCAATTTGGCGAAGCGAAGGCTTATATGGCAAAAGGCTTATATCGGACAGCTGACTCCATTTTGCATATTGTGGCGGAATATGCTAGAGAACGCTCCGACAAATCCCTTTTGGCCTACGCTCTTATGAATTCCACTTACGGAGCCGTGACTTCCGGAAGTGCACCTCCGGATGAGGTCTTGTCCTCTTACCGGGAGATGGATGCTTTGGGAGTCCGAAAAAAAACAACCGTGGACTATAGGATACTGGCGCGTGTGTTTGACCGGCTTAATGTTGCAGATTCAGTAAGCCATTATATCTCAATGGCCGAGCAATCCGCAACGACCTCTTTGGATTCGCTTCAATTATATAACCTGCTTTCGGAATTATACAATAGCAGGGGCGATTATGCCGCAGCAAACAAGCAAATGAAGAACGCCCTCGCGGTGCATAATCGGATGGTGTACAGGCAAGAGAACTTACAACTGGCCAATGCCATCAGTGCTCATAGCCGGCAAGAAGCGGCCTATCATTCGGCCCGGGCTCGCTATCGGCTCGTACTGCTTATTCTATCCATCGTTACGTTTATTGCCCTTTCGAGCACGCTGATCATGGTTGTCGTAGACCGAAAGCGACAGTTACGCGAAAAAGAGAGGGTTATTCGGGAAAGAGAGCGGAAAATAGAAGAGGATTTGGCCTTGATACAGGAAATATCCGAAGAGTTGCACAGGACGCGTAACAACCAGTCGGAAATGGCTAAAAGCATTAACGAACTGATTGAAGAAAAAGTGGCCATAGTGAAAATGTGCGCCGATGCATACGAGGCTGCCCGGAAAGCCCCTAAAAAAACGGCCAAGGATCCTTATCGATATTTGGATGAGGTCCCAAAGGTATATAAGACGGATCAGATGCAGAGTTTCCTTGATGCCTTGGACGGTTTCAGGAAAGACGAATCACTATACCCGCTTCTGGAGAATAGTGTGAATAAGTGGCGGGATGGACTTATGGTTAAACTTCGTGGCGCATGCTCGGAATCGACTATGCAGAAGCCCCAATTTTCAGAAGACGATTTCCGGATTCTCCTTCTCCTGTATGCCGGCATCCCGGACCGGACGGTCGCATTCCTGATGGATATGAGTTGTTCGGCCGTCCGGACCCGGAAAACGCGCTACAAAGAGCGGCTTCTGAGGGAGGATATCCCCGGAGGGCGCTATTTTGTGGAAGAACTGGTCCGTCTCTAGTCTTGCCGCGCGGTGGGAATCGCCGCTCTCGTTCAAAAATCGAACGAGGAATATTTATAAATACTTGATAATCGAAATATTACGTGACACGCTGGGAATACTCGCAGCGTTGGATAGATAGGGCCGCGCAAGGGTGCAAGACACATGACCATACAAAAAGGGTCTGTGGCTAATGCCACAGACCCTTTCGATTTATTGGCTCTTGGGAATCCCAATCGGACAGCGTGCTGTCCCGGTGGTACTTCCTCTTCGACTTGTCCCGCTTGGGAGCGAGTCCATTAATCTTGATGAATCTGTCGTAAACATGGCAGAAATCATCCGCCATACAGAAAATTTCCGTAATTTTGTCCTTGGCGATCGTCATAGCGAAAGGGTTTGTTTTTGGTTTGTCGTTATTCCAAAGTTACAAAAACTTTCGCTATTTTCCTAATAATCAATTAGTTAAATTTCATAGAACTCACGTTAATTATCCAACACAAAAAGGCCAGATGGGGATGATGCTCCCCGTCCGTGACGGTTAACTTCTCATAGACATTGAAGAAGTGTAACGTACAATTGCAAAATACCGCAAATAGTCTTACTTTTGTAAAAACATTGGTAATCCACTATGAAACGAATTGCACTCTTGCTTCTGGCCATAATGGCTGTATTGCCAATTTGGGCCCAGCGCAACACCCGCGAAGAGATATCGGCCGATATCGAACGCACCGGCGGCGTGCATTTCCTCTATCCCACGGACCAGACGGCACCCACCCCGGCGCCCAAGGGATACAAGCCCTTCTATGTAAGCCACGTGGGACGACACGGCGCCCGTTTCGCCCTGGGCAGCACCGTATATGAGGATCTGCTGGACGTGTGGACCCGCGCGGCCGAAAAAGACCGCCTCACCCCGGAAGGCAAGGCGTTTTTCAAAGACTATGAGGCCATCTATCCCTACCTGAGCCGCCGCGAAGGAAACCTCACCGGCAAGGGCCAGGAGCAGCACCGCTTCATCGCCTCGCAGCTGTACAGGAACTACCCCGCCCTGTTCAAGGGAAAAACCCACGCCGAGGCCGTTTCTACGGTTTCGCACCGCGTGATCGTGAGCATGTACTCGTTCTTGGGCCAGCTGGCCGCCATGGACAAGGACTTCACTTTCCATGCCGACTACGGCCACCCCTACCAGGCCTACCTCCTGCCGGACGTGATTGACTCTTCCGTCGAGCGCGACGAAGAGGCCGAGGCCAAGTTCAAGCGCTTCCGGGACCATGTCCTGGACCTGGATGCCATCCTCTCCCGCTGGTTCACCCGGCCCGACAAGGCGGTCAAAAATCCGTACAAGTTCTGCCATGACCTGCACACGATGCTGTCCACCCTGGACAACCTGGACGTTCCCGCTCCGGAGCATCTGTATGAGCTTTACACCCCTGAGGAGCGCTATGCCCTCTGGCGGGTGAACAACTACCGCGACTACCAGATTGTGGGCCCTTCGCCCGACACGCAGAACCTTCGGGTGAAGGCAATAGAGGCCTTGTACCGGGACATCGTCACCAAGGCCGATGAGGACATGGCCCGCGGGAACGTGCAGCTGCGCCTTCGCTTCGCGCACGACTCCACCCTGATGCCGCTGCTGTCCCTTCTGGGCGTGAACGGCATGGACGAGGCGGTGGAAAACCCCTTCGAGGTGGAGAACTACTGGCGCAATTACGACATTCCCATGGCCTGCAACCTGCAGCTGGTCTTTTTCCGCAGCGCCCGCAACCCGGAAATCCTCTTCCAGCTTCTTCTCAACGGCAAGGAAGCCACCCTGCCCCTTGAGATGGCCGCCCCCGGCTCCTTCTACCGCTGGGAGGACTTCAAGGCTCTACTTCTATAATGCATTGATACTCAATGCATTATAGAAAATCCTCTGCACTTTTTGCGCAGAGGATTTTATGTAAGTACGTGATTTATAAGCGATTAGTGATTTTATCGAACGAGGACTTTTCCTCCGGCGGCATCCACCTGGATGACGGAGTCCTTCCGGACGGTGCCGTCCAGGATGGATTTGGCCAGGAGGTTCACCAGTTCCCGCTGCATCAGGCGTTTGACGGGACGGGCGCCGTAGGAGGGGTCGTAGCCGTTTCCCACCATATACTCTTCGAAGGCAGGCGTGAATTCCACCGTGATTCCGTTCTCGGCCAGTTTGTGTTTCAGATCCTCTTCCTGGATGTGCAGGATTTCGCGGATATCGGCTTTGGTGAGGGGGTCGAACATAATGATTTCGTCGATACGGTTGAGGAATTCCGGACGGACGGTCATCTTGAGCACGTCCAGCACCTTGCCGCGGCACTCGTCCAGCAGTGAACGGCGGGTGGCGATGGCCTGCACGTCCAGGCCGTTTACCTCGGGCAGACGCTCCATATAGGACTGGATGATATCGGCCCCGGCGTTGGAGGTCATGATGAGGATGGTGTTCTTGAAATCCACGGTGCGGCCTTTGTTGTCGGTGAGGCGGCCGTCGTCCAGCACTTGCAGAAGCACGTTGAAAACGTCCGGATGGGCTTTCTCAATCTCGTCCAGGAGCACCACGGAGTAGGGTTTGCGGCGCACGGCCTCGGTGAGCTGGCCGCCCTCGTCGTAACCCACGTATCCGGGAGGCGCACCCACCAGGCGGGAAACGGTGTGCCGCTCCTGGTATTCGCTCATGTCGATGCGGGTGAGCATATTCTCGTCGTTGAACAGGAACTCGGCCAGGGCTTTGGCGAGCTCGGTCTTGCCCACGCCGGTGGTGCCCATGAAGAGGAAGGAGCCGATGGGGCGCTTTTCGTTGGAAAGGCCTGCGCGGCTGCGGCGGACGGCATCGGCCACGGCCCGGATGGCTTCGTCCTGTCCCACCACGCGCCTGTGCAGCTCCGTCTCCATCCGCAGGAGCTTGTCCTTTTCGCTCTCCAGCATCCGCTTGACGGGGATGCCGGTCCATTTGGCCACGACCTCGGCGATGTCCTCGGGCGTAACCGCCTCGGTGACAAGGGGCTGCGAGATGGCTTCGGCCTGGGCGGTGAGCTCGTCGATGCGCTTTTGGGTGGCGGCCATCCGGCCGTAGCGGATCTCGGCCACGGTGGCGTAGTCTCCGCTGCGCTCGGCGGCTTTGGCCTTGAGATTCAGGTCTTCCAGCTCCTGGCGGGCCGTCTGCAGGCCGTTCAGGGTGTCCTTTTCCTCGTTCCAGCGTTTCATCAGGCTTTCGCGCTGCTCCTGGAGCGCCTTGAGTTCGGCCTCCAGTTTCTCCATTTTGGCCGTCACGCCCTCGCGCTTGATGGCCTCGCGCTCGATTTCCTTCTGGCGGATGGCGGAGTTGAGCTCGTCAATGGGCTCGGGCACGGAATTCATCTCCAGGCGCAGCTTGGAAGCGGCCTCGTCCACCAGGTCGATGGCCTTGTCCGGCAGGAAGCGGCTGGTGATGTAGCGGTGCGAAAGGTTGACGGCGGCGATGAGGGCGTCGTCCTCGATGCGCACCTTGTGGTGGTTCTCATAGCGCTCCTTGAGGCCGCGCAGGATCGCAATGCTCTCGGCCGGGGAGGGCTCGTCCACCATCACCATCTGGAAACGGCGCTCCAGGGCCTTGTCGGCCTCGAAGTACTTCTGGTACTCGTCCAGGGTGGTGGAGCCGATGGTGCGGAGCTCTCCGCGGGCCAGGGCGGGCTTGAGGATGTTGGAGGCATCCATCGCGCCGGAGCTCCGGCCCGCACCCACCAGGGTGTGGATTTCGTCGATGAAAAGGATAATCTCGCCGGCGCTGTCCACGACTTCCTTCACCACGCCCTTGAGGCGCTCTTCGAACTCTCCCTGGTACTTGGCGCCCGCGATGAGGGCTCCCATATCCAGGGAATAGACTTTCTTGCTTTTGAGGTTTTCCGGCACCTGCCCGTTCACGATGTTCTGGGCGATGCCCTCAGAGATGGCGGTCTTGCCCACGCCGGGCTCTCCCACCAGGATGGGGTTGTTTTTGGTTCTGCGGGAAAGGATCTGCAGAACGCGGCGGATTTCGTCATCACGGCCGATTACGGGGTCCAGTTTGCCCTGGGCCGCGCGCTCGTTGAGGTTGATGGCGAAGCGCTCCAAAAAGTTACTCTTGTTATTGTTTTCTGCCATGGTTCATTTCTCCTTTTTCCCGAATTATGGCAATCTCCGTTCCTTTCCCTGTTTTCTGCCAAAATGGCAGGTGGGGCCGGGGTGGGCTGGAGTGGGGCTGGGGAGAGGCCGGGGTTGGCCGGGGTGGCCGGGTGAGCACGGGCAGCCCAGCAAAAAACGCCGTTTTTGCTGGGCTGGGTAGGCAATCGCATGGGCATCCTAACAAAAATGCCCGTTTTTGCGCACTTGGGTATGCTGTGTTAGTTGGTCTCCTCCGGGTTTTCCTGGAGCGGGAAGGCGGGAGCCTCGGAGGCGGCCTGTTCGGCCTGGTTGACGATTTCCGTGCTCACGGCGTCATTGGAACCGCTGCGGGTGCTGCCGCGGCCTACGAAGACGGTGACGATGGAAACGACCAGGATGAATGCGACCAGGTACCAGGTGGCTTTTTCCAGGATGGTGGCCGTCTGGCGCACGCCCAGGGTCTGGTTGGCAGAGGTGAAGTTGGTAGCCAGGCCGCCGTCCTTGCCGTTCTGCAGAAGGACGACCGCAATCAGGAGAATGGCCGCGATGATGATGAGAATGACCAAAACTGTAAACGCTGCGTTCATATGGTTTTATCTTTTATTTGTCCAATTTTTCGATAAGGGATGCAAAGTAAGCACTTTTTTCCGGGATTTCCAAAATCAGGCGCGAATAAATGCGTCGGGCTTCCTCCGTGCGGCCCTGTTCCTCGAAGATGCGGGCCAGGGTTTCGGTGGCGAAGCGCTGGGCCAGATCCACCCCGTCGGCCTCTTCTGCGGAAGGGTCCCGGGGGCTTTGTCCGGCGTATCGGGAGAAGATGCCGTCTCCGCTCCGGCGCACCTTGTCGTATTGGGCCTGGGAGAAATAGTCCCCTCCCACCACGCGCACTTCGCGCATCGGGGCTTCGGGGGTTTCCGAGGCCGACGGCTCCAGGTAGGAGGACAACAAAGCCGTGAGGTCTTTGTCGGAACAGTCCACCGTGCGGGCCTTGCGGACCAGGAGGGCCAGTTTGCCGCGGTCCGGGATGTACAGGGCCTCGGCCGCATACTGCTCCTCGCCCCAGTCTTCCCCCATCCGGGCCATCCTTCGGCACAGCTCCACGCGCGCGGCGCCGTACCAGGGATAGAGGTTCACCACACCGGCCAGCTCGTCCAGGGTGAGGGTGTGGATGTCTATATAAGAGGAACCTACCATTGCGCGACGGTTGCATTGAAGATGTCTTCCACCAGTTTTTCCACGATGGTCTCGCACAGACCTCCCTCCACGGCGTCCAGCGAGAGGGTGGCGTCGAAGTCCTCATAGGCGCTGAAGGTTTTGTTCTCTACGTTGTCCTCGGGGTACTTGCGGTTGGTGAAGTTGATTTTGGCCGTGACGGTGAGGCGGTTCTGGGAGGCCATTTCATCGGCCGTGATGGCGGTGGCGGTTACGTCGTATCCGGTGATTTCACACACCAGCTCCAGGTCTCCGTCCATGTCCACCTGCTCCAGACGGGTGAGGCGGCGGAACTTCTCCTGCAGGGCCTCGGTCATCTGGTTGGACAGGGCCGGGTTTACGCGGAGGGCACGGTATTCCACATAGGGAATGGTGATGGTGGCCACATCCGGCTGGATGGAGGTGCCGGAGAAGGAATAGATGCCGCAGGCCGCCGCCAGGCAGGCGACGACAAGCAGGGTTATGAGGGCTCTCGCTTTCATTTTTTGCGGAATTCGGGCGGCAGTTTCCGGTAGAGGGTGCGCTCGCTCATCCCCAGTTCCTCGGCCGCCTTCTTGCGGTTGCCGTGGTTCTTTTCCAGGGCCTGGCGGATGAGGATTTCCTCCTTGTGGCGCACGCTGAGGTCTTCGCTCACCGGCGCGGGGAATTCCTCCTGGGCCTGCCATTCGGCCTCTTCCTCCACGGGAGTGACGGGCTCTGCGGGGGCAGGCAGCGAACGGCGGTCCAGGCGGGCCTTCAGGGCATCCACTTCCTGCTTGAGGTCGAAGATGGCCTTGAAGATGGCCTGGCGCTCATCGGCATTGAAGGACGATGAAGAAGGCTGCGGGCCCTCGTACAGCGCGGGGATGGGATCCCCTTCCTCGCGGGGCATGAAGGGCTGGAGCTCGCGGGCACCCAATTCGATGCGCTGGAGGGTGGGGGTCACCTTGACCGACAGCTGCGCTGTGAGGCTCTGGGTGAAGCCCTGCAGCTGGCGGATATTGCCCGGCCAACGGTACTGCTCCAGCAGGCGGATGGCCTCCGGCCGGAGGCTTATCTTGCACATTCCGTTTACCTCGGAAAAATCGGAGGTGAACTTGCGGAAAAGAAGGTAAATGTCTGATTTCCGGTCCCTTAGCGGTGGGATGCGGATTTGGGCGGCCGACAGGCGGAAGTAGAGGTCCTCGCGGAATTTTCCGCGTTTGACGGCCTCGTACAGATGGATGTTGGTGGCCGCGACGATGCGCACGTCCGTATGTTCCACCTTGTTGGAGCCCACCTTGCGGTATTCCCCGCTCTGGAGCACGCGCAGCAGGAGCGCCTGGCTCTCCAGGGGCAGTTCCGCGATTTCGTCCAGGAAGAGCGTTCCGCCATCGGCCTCCTCAAAATAACCCTTGCGGGTTTCCACGGCGCCGGTGAAAGAGCCTTTCACGTGGCCGAAGAGCTCCGAGTTCACCAGTTCCCGGGGGAGGGCGCCGCAGTTCACCGCAAAGAAAGCTTTCTGGCGGCGGGAACTGAACTGGTGGATGATGCGGGCAAAGCTTTCCTTGCCCACGCCGCTTTCCCCCTGGATGAGGACACTGAGGCCGGTGGGAGCAAACTTCACGGCCGTCTCCAGCGCCTCGTTCAGCGCCGGATCGTTGCCGATGATGTCGTATTTGTTCTTTAATGCCTGTAAGTCCATAAGCGTCCTGCAAAGATACTGCTTTTCTTGCAAAAGATTTTGGGTATTTCAGAAAATATTTGTTTTGGACGGATTATCCCCCTGTTTTCTGATTCTCTTTCGACGGAAAGACCTCTTCATACTCTTTCGGATGATGAAGCTTCAGCCAGGCATGGCGGTAAATCATCAGGGCATCGCTGGCTGCAGAGGTCCTGCCGTAGAGAAGATGCCTGACCGGGTAAAAGAGGTCCCAGATCGCGTTCAGCGAATCTTCGGAAGGCGAACGAGTCCGTTTTCCTGACGGAGCGCTTCGGCCATCATCATCTCTTCCAGGCAAGTGGGTTTGAGTTTCAGTAGCACCGCCATAATCCGCCGAAAATCAGCGGCTTATTTATTTTGTTACGGTTTTTGTGACACAGTGGTGCTGGGAGCACCACAAACGGATATCTTATTATTACGGCTCAATGCAGATTCCCGGTTGTTTTCCATTTTGACATGGGCCTCATTAAAGCACACCCACCCCAGCCAGAACGGCCTCCGGAGCCACCCCCCCCCGTGCTTTAAGCTTCCCCACCTTTTTAGACGAATTGCTGCTTGAGTGCTGTCAAGGGTCCAGTGAAAGGGACGATGACCGCAAAAACCGGCCAGAATGCTGTCAAGGGTCCAGTGAAAGGGACGATAACAGCAGTGGAAGCCGGTGATGAAACAGGTGTAAACGCATGCCCCGACAGCCTCGCTTTCCTATCCGCCCTCTATTGCCTAAGCGGCAAAGTGATTTACAGGCTCATACGAAGGGCCCCCAGCCCCTTCCCTTCGATGTAAGCGGCAACAGGCCTCAGGCATTCCTCCCACGTAGTAATACTGACGCAGAAGGTCGATGTATTTCTGGCTAAGCGTGTTTACCGCAGCCCAGTCACAGTCTGCAATCTTCCGTGGCACACTACCCAAAGAGTTGTGCGCTTCTTTCACGGCGCGCTGCGGGCGCAGAGTGAGCTCGCGGTGATGAGGACACGTCAGGGACGTCCGGGTATAAAAAGGGGCCGACCAAAAAGTAGATTCTTCGGCAGGTAAACCTGCCTCAGAATGACATAGAACGGTCATTCTGAACGAAGTGAAGAATCTTTTTGGTCGGCCCCCAAGTTGAATATCGCACAGGGGGTTCACTTCAGCCCCGTGTGCTGTTAATCACCTTCGAACTTGTAGGTATCATATGACTGATAATTATGATGGGTTTCAACGTACTCCCATACGTCACCATACATATTACGCTGCAGTTTTGCACCGTCTGATATTCTCACAACATAGTAACCGTAATCATCATCTGCCTTAATCTTGTCAGAGTTATTAGCTATGATGTCATCCCAAGATTGATGATCCTCTTTAACGAGGTCTGCAACGGTGATTTTTATGATTTGGGTTAATGCAATCGGAACGCTGTTCACTTCCACACTGATGAAGGAGGGATTATAATGATTAGACCCTCCAACCCATTGGATATAAGTATTGTTGCTCGTATCGAAGGTGACGGAGAATCCCCAAGAACTCCATTGAAAATCGATTGTATCAAAGAAGTTCTGCTTGAATACCAGTTTGCCACCCTCAACGACAAGGGCCTTGGCGCAGCCTGCATCCGCTCCTGCAAATCCAGATCCACTCTGGAAGGTGTACGTACCGTCACCAACGCTGCTGAACAGGCAATAGTTTACAGCATTAGCATAATTGTACTTCACCTTCACGGTCATGCCGGCGGTAGTCATGGTCTGGGCCAATGTCCGTGGCGTAACAGCCCTCGTGATGTTATAAATCTTGCCTTCTTCGACCACCTTATCGCTGCTGACGATGGTGATAGGATTGCCGGCCACGGTCAGGCTAAATGGTTGTAAATTTAATCCGGCCATAATACCCGCAGCAAATGTTGCATTGCCAGAAGCATCTGTTGTTACAGTCCCGGTAATATTATATGCCATACTCGTTAAAGACACATTAACACTGGTGCTGGCTGCAAAGCCGGTGACGGTGAAGTTGAGAATGGCATTGTCGGGACTTAGGTCAAAGCCATCGTTATAATTGTACGATTTCTCATAGCTGAACTGCGCTACACCATCAGCCTTCGAGGTGGCTAGAGTATATTCGTCACTTTCTTCAACAAAATCGTCATATTGTGCATCAGGATCATTGGTATTAATAACTAAATAGCCATGGTCTATGTAGCCGGCAGGCAGCAGCGTGGCGATGGTATAATCAGAATTCCCGAAAAGATCTTCGTATGTTTTGTAAGTATCATCTTGGGTATAGATGGTGCCTTTGAATTTTCCGGATTCTGCGTCATAATCCAGCGTACCGGCAAATCTTTTATCCCAATCATCATAATTGCCACCCACAAACAGCTTGTCGCCTGCGCTGAATTCCAGTTTCCTGGTAGATTCGTTATACGTGGCTTTGGTGGCATCGTCACCCCCACGGGTTGCGTTCACAGTGACAGGAAGGGCAAAACCTTTCTTTTCGGCGTTCTCATCGTTAGGAATCTCGCTTTTATTGCAAGCGGGGACTAGCAGCATGGCCAAGGCCAGCGTCTTGAGGATATTCTTTGTGTTCATAGTGCTTCTCCTTTTTTAAATAGTCTCCTCCTCAAAAACTCCGTTCATATTAGCATTAACGCCTCCGCTGAGGCAGATGACAGCTTCAATTTTCACCTCCAGGGCCTCGGCCACGGGAGTTTCGTACTTTTCCTTTTTCATTTTCGTTATCATTTTATGGTTTAATAGTCGTCGCCTTCGACACAAAGGGTCGTGTAAATGTAGCACAACAAAAATGCCCCGGCAAGGGGCCGGAGCACGATTTTTACGCAGAGTCAAAAATCCGGGGCAATTTTTTACGCAGAATCAATTTTGCGGTTCGATTCATCGGCCCGTACTACGGTCCCTGACGCCAAGCATTGGTTATTATATGCAACGGACAAGCTGGTATTTTGGAAAAGCCGACAAATCCACGGAACTCTGCCGGAAATTTTGCTGTCAAACTTCCGTAGAAAAAGTTTTGGAAGACATAAAACAAGTAATTATATTTGTGAGTGCATGAACGATGAAGACACGTCTTCAAAGATACGCAATTGACAGGACTTCATGAAATATCCGATTGGCATACAAAGTTTCGAATCCATCCGAAGGGAGAGAAGTATGAACAAAGCGGCCGGGAGCAATTGGCCGAATACTTGGCCATCCGAGGCCTGGACGAGGGTTACCTGATCACCTTTGATTTTACCGGGAATAGAATCCCCCGACAGCCCGAATGGATATTGCAGGACAGGAAGCGGATTTTCGAAGTGATTATTTGAGATGGTTTTTCTCAAAGATATGTGTATATTTGCAGGACTTGAACCGCTAATCTATTAATGATTCATATGAAAAGATTTTTAGTTTTCTTTGCTGCTGCTGCGCTTGCCGTAGCCTGCGCATCGCCCGAAAAGATGGCGAAAATGGCCGAGAGTGTGAAAGTTGAGTGCCAGCCTTCCGTCCTGGAAGTGGTGGCCGGAACCATTGACGCCACCGTCAATGTCACCTATCCCAAGGATTATTTCAACCCCAATGTGGTGGTGGAAGTGACTCCTGTCCTGGTGTATCAGGGAGGAGAGGCCGCGATGAAACCCTTCAAGTACCAGGGAGAGAAGGTCCGCAACAACTATAAGGTTGTGTCCAAAGACGGGCAGAAGGTAAGCGAAAAGATTCACTTCGACTATGTGGAAGGGATGGAGAAATGCCATCTGGAGCTTCGCGGCAAGGTCCTTGCCGGAGCCAAGAGCATCAACCTCCCCACCCGCAAGGTGGCCGACGGCGCCAACACCACTTATATGCTGGTCAAGAAGGCCGGAAACGTGTCGCCCAAGGCCGATAATTACCAGGAGGTGATTTCCAGCACCACCGAGGGTCAGATCAAGTACCTGGTGAACAGCTCCGAGGTGCGCGGATCGGAACTCAAGGGCCAGTCCGTGAAGGATTTCCTGGCCGCCCTGGACAAGATTGCCCAGGACGAGCGCACCACCGTCAAAAGCACGGAAATTGTAGCCTATGCTTCTCCGGAAGGTGCCGTGGACAAGAACAACAAGCTGTCCGGCAACCGTTCCCAGTCGGCCTCCAAGGCCTGGGACAAGCTCACCAAGGGCCATGATGCCGCAGACCCTACCGTCCGCAGCGTGGGCGAGGACTGGGAAGGCTTCCAGCAGTTGGTTTCCCAGAGCAATCTGGAGGACAAAGACCTCATTCTCAGGGTTCTTTCGATGTACAGCGACCCCGCTGTCCGCGAAAATGAAATCCGCAATATGTCCCAGGTGTTCACCGCCCTCAAGGGAGAGGTGCTGCCGGAACTGCGCCGCGCCCGCCTGATTGCCAACGTAGAGTTCAAGAACTACAGCAACGAAGAGCTGCTGGACCTGCTGCAGAACAATGAAAGCCTCCTGGACGAGGAAGCCTTCCTGAGGGTGGCTTCACTGGTACGCCAGCCGGCCCAGAAGGAAGAAATCTACAAGAAAGCCATCAACAAGTTCGGCAGCGACCGCGCCAAGTTCAACCTCGCCGCCCTGTACCTGAACCAGGGCAAGGACGACAAGGCCCTCGCCGGTTTCCAGGAGCTGAACGCCGATGATCCCGACGTAATCAACGCCAAGGGCGTGGCCGCCCTCCACAAGGAGGACTTCCAGAGCGCCGAGGCCGCCTTCCGCAAGGCCGGCACCGAGGACGCCAAGGCCAACCTGGGCATCGTCCTGCTGCTCACCGGCCGCTACGACGAAGCCGCCCGCGTGCTCAAGGATGTGGGAGGCTGCTGCAACAACAGCGTACTGGCCTATATCCTCTCCGACCAGCTGGACAAGGCAGCCGAAACCGTACACTGCAAGGATCCCCAGGTACAGTACCTGAAGGCCGTCATCTGCGCCCGCCAGGGTGATGCGGAAGGCGTGAAAACCAACCTGGAGAAAGCTTTCAAGAACAAGGCCCTCAAGGAGCGCGCCGCCAACGATATCGAATTCGCCGGCTATACATTTTAATCCGTGAAAAGCGGCCTCAGTATTCTGGACATCATCTTCTGCATCTTCCTGGTGCCGGGGATGATGTTCCTTTTCCCCATCGGGGAATGGGCCCTATGGCATCCCGGCTACGTGGCCCTCTTCTCCTTGTGGCTGTACGGCGTCTGGGGCCTGTGCCGATTTGCCCTGGGCCCCCTCCTGAGGCAGGGATGGCGGGGCATCGTCACCGTGGCGGGGGTTCTGTTTCTGCTGGGGACCGTCCAGTTCCTGATGACCCTCACCCGCGTGGATTTCCCCGAAGCGGCCGCAGAGGTGGACAAGACCGCCCTCCACATCCGCGTGATGTGGGTGCTGTTTTTGGCCGTCGTGGGGCACGGCATTCCGGTGGGCGCGCTGCACTCCCGCATCAGGGAACTGGAAGCCGCCAATGACGCCTCCCGGGCGGAGGCCGATGCCGCACGCGCCCTGGAGAGCCGCCGCGCCGAGGCCGATACCGGAAACGAAATCCAGGTGAAATCGGACTACAAGACCATCCACATTCCCCTCTCGGCCATCCGCTATATCGAGGGGCGCAACAATTACGCCTGCTTCCATCTGGACAACCGCGAGGACGTGGTTTCGCAGATTCCGCTCAAGGATGTGCTGGAGATGATGCCGCCGGACAGCTTTGTGCGCATCCATCGCTCCTACATTGTGCCGATGTGGCGTATTGAAAAGAGAAAAAGCACGCAAGTGCGGCTGATGGGAGTGGAAGAGCCCCTGCCCGTTGGGAGGGCCTACAAAGACAATTTGAACAGCAACAATGGCTAAAGATTTTTACGCAACCCGGTCCACCGCCTGGTGGAAGGTGGCCATCGCAATGATCGGCTCCTGCCTTTCGGGCGTTACCTTCGTTTCGGTTCCGGGAATGGTGGGAACGGTGGGTTTCGGCTACCTGCAGATGTGCCTGGGCTTTTTCCTGGGCTACCTGGTCATCGCCTTCGTGCTTACCCCCCTGTACTTCCGGCTTAATGTGGTTTCGGTGTACGAGTACCTGGCCAAACGCTTCGGGGTGGCCTCGCACAAGACCGGGGCGTGGTTTTTCTTCCTCTCCAAGATGCTGGGGGCCTCGGTGCGGTTGTTTCTGATGATCGCCACCCTTCAGCTTCTGGTGGCCGGTCCTGCGGGCATCCCGTTTTGGGCAACCACCCTCGTGGTGATGACCCTGGAGTGGCTCTATACGGTACGCGGCGGGGTGAAAGCCGTCATCGGCCTGGACATGGTGAAGACGCTGGCCATGGTAGTGGCGGTGGTCCTGTGCCTGGTGCTCATCGCCCGTGAGGTGGGCAGTCCCGACACATCGCTGATGCGGGTGTTCTATTTTGACGACGTGAACCACCCGCAGTTTTTCTGGAAGCAGCTGCTGGGCGGCCTTTTCACCGTGGTGGCCGCTACCGGACTGGACCAGGACATGATGCAGCGCACCCTGGCCTGTAAGAATGTCAGGGACTCCCAGAAAAACCTCATCGTGAGCGTCCTGCTGCAGATTGTCACCATCGCCCTCTTCCTTTTCCTGGGCGTTTACCTTTACCAGTTCGCCGCCCTTCACGGGCTGGAGGCTAAGGGGGATGCGTTGTTCCCGGCGGTTACCTGGAGCGGCCTTCTGCCGGCTTCGGGCCTGGTGGCGACACTCTTCATCGTGGGCTTGGTGATGGCGGGGTTCCCGGCTGGAGGCAGTGCCCTTACAGCCCTCACCACGTCCTTTACCATCGACCTCCTGGGCGGCAAAGAGGAAAAACGCACCCGCGTTCATACGGGAATGGCCGTTCTGATGGCTGTCTGCATCCTGGTATTCAACGCGCTGAACAACACCAGCGTGATTGACGCCGTGTACCGGCTGGCCAGCTACACCTACGGGCCCATCCTGGGGCTTTTCAGCTTCGGCCTTTGCTGTAAAAGGCAGGTGCGGGACCGCTGGGTGCCCGTGGTGGCCGTGGCCGCTCCCCTGTTGTGCCTGGTCCTGGACCTGAACTCCGTCCGCTGGTTCGGCGGCTACCATTTCAGCTACGAACTGCTGGCGATGAATGCCGCCTTCACCATCATCGGCCTGTGCTGCTTGATTCTGCGTAAAGAGTCGGCAAACGACTGATAATCAGTCGTTTGCCGATAATCCTCTGCCCTTTTTGCGCAGACGATTATATAATAAACAACTAAAAATCAACACCTTAACAACCACTACAACAATGAAAGCATTCAAACATTTCCTGGCCATTGTGGCCGCTCTGTCTCTGTTTACTTCCTGCGGGGTTCTCGGAGGTCTCTCTTCCGGCGCCCAGGCTTCTACCGGCAGCACCACCGGATCGGCCCTGGCCACCATCTTCAATGTTCTCAAGAACACCGGCACGCTGGATCTGGGGAACCTGACCAACCTGATCAACCTGGGCCAGATTCTCACCGGTGCCAACTCGCTGGTGGATGCGAGCAAGTCCTACACCGACCAGTTCGCGGCCGATCTGATCAAGGGCTCCAACAAGATGATTACCCAGGCCAATGTGGGCAATGTGATAGCCGGCCTGAAGAAACTGGCAGGGACAGATACGTCGGCCCTGACGAAGGCCACGTCGGCGGCCTTTGCCGGCAATCTGGTACCCGTCTCTACCTCGGACAAGAACGTCAAGGCCAATCTGGCCGCCATCGACGGCATTATGAAGGCGATGAAATAGTCGCTTTTCCTTCCGGGCAGAAAAAAAGGGTGACCCAAAGTCTAGACGACTCGGGTCACCCTTTTGACAAAGTCTCATATTAGAAACCAATGAGGGCTGGGTTGCACTACTGCCACGGCGGACGGCACGGTCCTTTTAAGGAATCTTGCCCGCCAACCCACCTGGGGTGGCGGTGTTTTCTTGAACTAGCATACCCAGGTGGGCAAAAGCGGCCGTTTTTGCGTGGATGAGTATGCGTTCGCCTACCCAAGATTACAAATAAGGCCCTTTTTGCACAGATGGGTATGCTGCACAAGCAAAAATGGTCCGCCACGTGACATTGCACCCGTCACCCATGGGCAGGGATTGGCTGAGCGACGTGCTTGCCCGTGCGGTGTGGAGCCCGTCATCAAGGCGTGACAACTGGCGGGGCGGGATACGCTGCGGGAGCGTTTTCCGCCGCCCGGAGAGGCGGACGACGATATCGGATCCTTTTTCCATGGTGATGGTCTTGACAGGCAGCTCGAACTCCATCATCTTGGTAGGGTTGTCGATGCCAAAAACGGTGTACAGCAGGTCTATCCAGAAACGTTGGGTCTCGCCCTTCTCATAGCCCTCTCCGGACCATTCCCGAACAAAGGCTTTTGCTGCTTGCTTTTGGGTATTGGTTGATGCTTAGTGGTCGTGGTAAATGTGAAGATTGCAGATTTAACGTTTTTTTTGCAAATCTTTACAATGGCACTTTTGTTCGCATGAAGCCGGGAAACACATGAAATAAATGTTTAGGCCTGATTTTTGCAGAGTTAGCATCTTCAATGGGCCTTATGCCCGGATGAGCAAGCTGTTGCCTACCCATCCTGTCAAAACAATGCGTTTTTGCTATGATGGGCAGGTTTTTTGTAATATTGCACTTATGAAACCTAAAATTCTTCTTTTTGCTACCTTGATTCTCGGGTCAGTGGCCTGTACCGACAAGGCGTATGATCCGGACAGGATGAGCATGGAAATGACTTTCTTCGAGAATGAGATTTCCGTTCCCGTCGGTTCCGTGGGCCCGCTTACGGTGCAAAGCCTGGCCGGAAAAATTTTGGAAAGCATTGGATTCGGATCCGATGAAGACGGTTATCTGACCGCCAACTTTTCCAAAGATTTTTTTACAAAGAGCGCTTATGAGATTGTCCTTAAGGCTCCTGATCCCTCACAGCCTTTTGTCTATGACTGCGGCAGCGTCTCCTTCTCTATCGGCGGTCCGGCGCCGGCTATTTCGCTTGTCGGCCTGGGTCTGACGAAGCAGAAGATAAGATACTCTGTTTACAATCCGATTTTCGAGCCCGTTACACTGAATGCTGTCAGTTCGGTTTCGTGTATGGATATAAGTACGTTCCAGACTACTTACAAATCTTCCGTCGAATTGGAGAATGTAACGTTGCCCAGCCACTACAACGCTACCGTAATCCAGGAGCTTGCTCTTCCGGACAATGTAATGAACTATCCCAACAGCTGCTATCTGGAGAATCTGAAGCTGTCGGTTCCGGGCGATATCACGGACAAACTCCGCTCAGATTCTCCCAATTTCCGCTTTATCGGGGAGTATTTCAGTTATCTCTGTGTCAAAGACGGGATAGATTTTAAACAGACCGACTTTTCGCTGGACGACCTGAGTGTTCCTCTGGGCCGGTTCGGTTTCAAGGAAGCCGTGCTCAAGTTCAATCTGGTGAACACCCTGCCGCTGGAAATTACCCTTTCTGACATCAAGTTCCTTCTCCCGAAAGAAGAGAGAAAAAGCGATAGCAAAATTAATGAAAAGATAGAGGTATCCGGGCCGATCTCCATTGTCGGCGGCACCATGGACAATCCTGGCATTACGCCGGTCACCCTCCGGGTCAAGGCGCTGGAAGGAACTCTTCCCGATGTCTCTGGCATTCTGTTCAATTTCCATGTAAAAACGATCCCCGGCAGTACCGGATCGCTCCTGTCCGTCAAGCAGGGGGTTTCCATTCAATCGGCCTCCGTGAGCATCTGCGGCGGCATAAAACTCTTCGGCGATGAATAAAAGAACGATACTCACGCTGGCCGCCCTGGCGGGCGTCGCCATCGGCCTTCAGGCACAGACCCCGGAGGAGGGATTTTTCCTGCGCGACAACAAACTTTCCTTCCAGTACAACCCTGCCATGGTCCCCGAGGGGGGCTTCCTGAGCGTGGGAAAGCTGGAGAGCGCCACCTTTAACAACGTGGGGATGGGGGCCTTTCTCTATCCGGCCGGGGACAAGCTGGTCACCGGGCTGAACGAGGCCGTTTCGGCCCAGACCTTCCTGGGAAACCTCAAAGACGACAACCGTCTTCTGGGAGACCTCAAGTTCAATCTCTTTTCCTGGGGTGTCCGGAAAGGAGACGTCTTCCACACGGCGGAAGTGAGCATCCGGGGGAATTACGGCGCGTCGGTGCCCAAAGAAGTTTTTGCCTTCATGAAGCTGGGCTCCGGTGAAGGACAATATGATATGGCCGATTTCCGCATCCAGGGACAGATTATGGTAGAAGCCGCCTACGGCTATACCCGCCGCATCAGCGACATTCTCTCCGTGGGAGCACGCGCCAAGCTGCTCCTGGGAATGTACGGAGCCAGCTACAGCGTGACCCGCTTCAACCTCTCCACCACGGACGGCGCCTATACAGCCGACTGCGAGGCCCAGCTGGAACTCACCAGCCGCAAAGGAATGTTCCTCCCCAACGAGAATGGTTACATCGACTTTTCCAAACTCTCCTTCAAGGATATGAGTAAACTGCCTTCGGCCGGAGGCCTGGCAGTGGACATGGGCGTTGTACTCACTCCGGCGGAGGGGCTCACCCTGTCAGCCTCGGTGCTGGATCTGGGTGCGCTGGTATGGTACTACGGCAACGCCGGCTATTCCGAGGGTGTCGCCAAGTTCGAGGGCCTGGGCGAAATGACCCAGAGCGACCTCAACGCCACCGAAGTGGTGCGCCGCCTGCTGGGAATGGGAGACAAGCTCATCCAGCCTTTCCGGCCGATGGTGGCCCGGAAGAAAGTCCGGGTGAATATGATTCCCTTCAGGGCTCACCTGGGCGCCAAGTATGAAATGCCCTTCTACCGCGCCCTCTCCATAGGTGCCACGGGAAGCTATATCGCCTATCCCGGCCTGGCCTGGTGGGACGCCCGCCTGGGCGTGGAAGTGAATCCGGTCAAGTGGTTCGATGTCATGGCCGATGCCGGAATGGGCGCCTTCGGCCCCGTCTGGGGAATGGCGGTCTCCGTCAAGATGGGTCCCTTTTGCCTGACCACCTCCCTTCAGGACGGTTTCGGCAAAAAGGTTCCATACACCCGCTCCCCCCTGAAAGCCAACAATCGCACCGTCACCATCGGCCTGACTTACGATTTGGGAAGGTAGCTTGCCCCTTGCACGTCGGCAGCTGATCAGTCGTCGATGCGGATCAGCTTGCCGTTGTTGTCGAATTTCAGGTCCAGACCGCTGCCCAGTTCGATTTCATAGCCGTAGAGCTCCTTGTCGATTTTGACGATGAGCTGGCTGGGGAAGTTTGCCTGGACATAGCCGGCGATGGCGGCGGGAACGAGGGCCGACGGAACGGCGGAGCGCTTGCAATCGACACTGTCCCATTCTCCTTTCCCGTCGAAATCAATCTCGGTGCCGTCGGTCAGGACCACTTCGAAGCTGGTCTTCAGGCCGGCATCCTTCTTCACATAGGAGATGGGGGTTCCCGGGAAATACTGCTGGATGAAACTGTGGGCCGCGGCGGGAAGCTGATCGGCCGGAACGAGTTTGTCACTGCAGGAAATGAGCGTGGCGGCAAAGACAAAGGCCGCAAGGAATGTTGTAAAGTTTTTCATCATTTGTTGTTTTTAAGTGTTCGTATGGATTTGGCAAGGTTGATCAGATGGTCGGCGATTCGCTCGGCATTGGAGGAGAGTTCCAGGTACTGGGCGCCCACCGAAGGGGTGCAGATGCCCTTTTCCATCCGGCTGATGTGGCCGGCCTCCATCCGCTGGGTGTAGTCGTCAATCTCTTCCTCGACGATGTTCGCTTTGCCCAGGGCGGCGAAATTTTCGTTCCGATAGGCGATTATCGCCAGGTCGTACAGCTGGTGCAGCAGGGTTTTCAGCTGGCTGATTTCGTATTTGGCATCGTCGGAGAACTGCTGATGCGAATCGGCCAGGGCCGTGGCGTATTCGACGATGTTCTCGGCATAGTCTCCGATTCGTTCCAGGTCCCGGATGTTCCGGTAGGTACCCGAGAGGTAGTTCCGGTCCTTTTCTCCCAGTCCGCTTTTTCCGCTCAGGCGGACGACGAAGGCGATGAGTTCGCGGTTGATGAAGTTCAGCTCCAGCTCCCGGCGCTCGAAAAGGGGCCTCTCGGCAAAATCCAGCTCCGTGGCCATTTCCAGGGCGCGGTCCACGTTGGAAAGGGCGATACCGGCCATCCTCACAATCTCCCGCTTGACCTGAAGAACGGCCACCGGCGGGGTTCGGAGCATGTTTTCATCGACATAACGCAGGGAGAATTCAGCCTCCTTGGCGACAGGCTTGGCGGGGACGAGCCTTCTGACCATGGTCACCAGCGCGCCCGTCAGGGGCAGCATCAGGAGCACGGTCGTGGTGTTGAAGAAGGTGTGGAACATCGCCAGCTGCACCTGCGGGGCCGAGGGGAAAATCCTCTCAAAGAAATCACCATAGGAGAGGTCGAACCAGCCCAGACCCCAGGCGGCCAGAAGGAAGAGGAACACGCCGGAGCAGTTGAACAGCAGGTGGATCAGGGCTGTCCGCCGGGCGTTGGTGCCGCTGGTCATACCGGCGATGAGGGCCACCACGCAGGAGCCGATATTGGATCCCATCGTCAGGAAAATGCCCTGGTCGATGCCGATAAGCCCCGTCACCACCATTGCCAGTGCGATGGAGGTCATCACCGAGGAGCTTTGGATGATGGCCGTGAAAACGGCACCGAGCAGCACCAGAAGCAGCGGATGACTGATGCCGGCGAGGAAGGTCTTGACCCCTTCCAACGCCGCAAAGGCTTCCATCGACCCGCTCATCAGCTCCAGACCCACGAACAGCAGGCCGAAGCCCGCCAGGATGCCGCCAAGGATTTTGACGCTGCTTTTTTTGGCGAAAACGCCCAGGAAGGCCCCCAGCCCGGCAAAGGCCGAGAAGATGACGCTGGTAGAGACGGAATTGCCGCCGAACATACCCAGCGCGACAATCTGCGCCGTGACGGTGGTTCCGATGTTGGCGCCATAGATGATGGTGGCAGCCTGTGCGAGCGAAATGATGCCGGCATTGACAAAGCCGATGGTCATCACCGTGGTGGCGCCGGAGCTCTGGATGGCTGCCGTACCCAGGGCGCCGATTCCTACGCCCAGAAGTTTGCTTCCGGAGGCTTTTGAAAAGAGTGTTTTCAGTTTTTCGGAGCTCGCCGCCTCCAGGTTCGAGCTCATCATCTGACACGCGATGAGGAATACGCCGATTCCTGCCATCAGTGTCAGCAAAGAGGTTATGATTGCTGTAATATCCATAGGGTTTGTTTTGAAAATGTGACAGGGATTCTCCGGGGAAAAGAATCCGGCCTACAGCCGCAGCCTGCAGGCGGTGAGCCACTGCTTTTCAAAACAAAAACGGACTGGAGGGATGGTGAAGGCCTGTACGGGAACGGGGCGACGGCATCGCTCCTGGGAAAGGGCGGCTTTTGCCTGAATCCCCTTCTGGCTGCGCTGCACCGTGCGGATGACAGCTTCCTCCTCTACATCGTTCACCTCTTCCCAGCAGACTTCCTGCCCCAGGGAATAATGGACGACGGGAGCACTTTCCGGCAGGAGTGTCAGAAAAAGTGCAAGAAAAAGCGTCAGTGTCTTCATCGGCCGACTCTACTGCAATTTCTGTTCCGCAGGAGCGTCCGGCTGAGGTTGGGCAGCGTTCCCTTGTGCAACGGGGGTTCCGGAGCGGAGCGGCGAATAGGCCGTGTTGCCGCTGAGCTTGTCCGGATCCACGGTAGGAACGACGGGGCGGATGGTGCCGTCGGGGTTGTAGTACAGGTAGTCCACGCAGACGGAACGGTGGAAGGATGTCGCTCCGGGCACATCGCCGAAATTATGGAGCCCCAGGTCTCCGGTGTGGTAGAACAGCAGCCAGTCGGCCCCGAACTGTACGATGCTGTGGTGGTTCGTTCCGCTGCTCACCGGGCCCAGGACAAGGCCCTTGTACTCGTAGGGGCCAAGGGGGTTGTCGGCCATCGCATAAACAATCTCCGTCCGGTGGCCCTTGAAGGGGCTGTTGCTGTAGGAGAGGTAGTACTTTCCCTTATACTTATGCACCCAGGCGGCCTCGAAGAACTCTTCCAGGCCTTCGATGATGTGAACCTCCCCGTCGTAGGAGATCATATCCTCGTTCAGCTTGATGCAGCAGCAGGTGTTCTGACCGACGAACATATACGCCTGGCCGTCATCGTCAATGAACACACAGGGGTCGATGAAGTCCCGGTCACAGATGACTCCCGGAGAGTCGATGGAAAGGAGCGGATGCCCCAGCGGGTCCTCGAAGGGCCCCCAGGGATGGTCCGAGACCGCCACGCCGATGTACTTCACGTCGGTGGGGTAGTAGAAATAGTACTTCCCGTTCCGCTCGACACAGTCGGGCGCCCAGGCGTAGCGTGTCGACCAGCCGGTCTGTTCGAAAGGACGGAAGATGACGCCCCGGTCCTCGAAAGTGCGGAGATCGGCCGTCACGTAACAGTGGTAGTCCTCCATGTCGAAGCCCTGCGCCAGATCCCGGTCGTGGCTGGGATACAGGTACAGCGAATCCCCGAACACCCGGGCCGATGGATCGGCCGAATACATGTGCGTGATGATGGGGTTGCCGCCCAGCTCATGGTGCTGCGCCCGGGCGCAGGAGACCAGGGCAAGCAGGACGGCGGGCAGGAGTCCCGGAAGGGAGAGTTGTAAAAGAAACTTTTTCATGGAACAATGGGATTTCCCCGCGAATTTACGGAAAAAATTGCGAATTGTGAACAGGTGCCTGTAGGCCCTAAATTGTCGACTTATGAGAATTCAACTGTGGCGGCTGCTTTTTGTTTCGCTGCCGCGGCGTCTCGGAAATGCTCAAGCAAGCCTGGCGCGGATGTTTGATTCATTTTGCGGAGGGGACGACCCCTGAACGATAAGTATTTCTAAATTTCATCAAGTCTTGTTTCGTCTGTTATTTTGTTGTATATCTGCATATTAGAAGCGTCTTTGTATTGTTTCGTTTCAGTCAGTCTTCTTTGATAATCCAAAAAATGGGTGTACATTTGGGTGCAAGAAAACCGTTTTTGAAAAGTCCATCGTTATCACCCATCGCATCAACAAAGGACTTGTTCCCAGAAAAGAACGAACTGACTGGCAAATCCGCCTTCGCATCACCTATTGTGGAAACCGGATGGACCTCTACACCGGCTTGACCATTGCTCCGGAGAAGTGGATTGACACCGCCATTGTTGATGGTGAGAAAGTGGATGTCCAACAGGTCAAGAAGGGCTGCAAGTCATCCCAAGGCTATACGGCTACCCAAATCAACAATGCTTTGGATGAACGCGTGCAATTCGTTGAAAAACTCTTTGAGGAATATGGCGAAGCGGAACATACACCAGCGCCGGAGGAACTGCGGGATAGGTTCAATGCTCGTTTTGGAGCCGTGATTGCGAGGAAGGAAACCTTCTTCACGATTTTTGACCTTTTTATGCGAAGACAAGGGAAGGACGCATCTTGGCAGGATACTACTTACCAGAAGTTTCGTACAGTCAAAAAGCATTTGCAGAACTTTGACAAGCAGCTAACCTTCCAGAAACTTGATGCCGATGGGCTTGTTCGCTACCGAGATTTTCTTTGGGAGAAGGAAGGTTTGAACAACGCCTCCACGAACAAGCAACTGGATTTCGTTCATCAGTTTCTGTCGTGGGCGGAGAAAAACGGCTACTGCAAAACGAATTTCCGTGAGTTCAACGCGAAGATGAAGACTTTGGAGAAGGATGTCTTTGCCTTGACCGATGACCAGTTGAGGATAATCAAAGAGTACGAGTTCAATGACGAGCAGGACAAGTATCACACGCTGGAATACACGCGAGATTGTTTCGTTTTCTCTTGTTATACAGGACTGCGGCATAGCGACATTTTCCGTTTAACGAAAAACCAAGTTGATTGGGATGAAAAAATGATTTCGGTTCCCGTGAAGAAAACACGAGACTTCGTGAAAATCCCTTTACACGAAACGGCAATGGCAATTTTGGAGAAGTATAAGGACGAAATCTTTGACGAGAACCGCGCTTTGCCAATATTGACCGACCAAAAGTGTAATGTGAATATCAAAACTATTGGGAAATACTGCGGATTGAATGAGCCACGAACAATTCACAAGATGGTGGGATTGAAAGAGGAGACGGAGACCAAGGAATTCTACAAGTACTTGTCGTTCCATTGTGGGAGAAGAACCTTCATCAGCCGGATGCTTTCGGCAGGTGTTGAAGCTCCCGTTGTGATGTCAATGACCGGCCATAAGAAATATGACGCAATGCGTCCATACATCCGCATCTTGAACCCGGCGAAACGAGAAGCGATTGACAAGCTGAAATAATGCTTATCTTGCACGAAGAATTGAACTTCGGCAACTATTTATAGATGAAGCAATTAAATTGCATTCTCACTATACAATTTTGGGGAGCCCTCGGCTGTGAAGTCCGGGGCTCTTTTTTTCTGCCTACAATAATTTTTCTCTATCTACTACTATTTATCCGTACTGGGAGCATAGAACAATAGCAGGAACGCCTTCGGCAGAGCCACTAATCTCAATCTGGCTTCGCCATTCTGCCCTTACGGGGTTCTCTCAATGACTTTGATAGTTATGAGAAGGATGGAGGGGTTATCCTAATTGGAGGCATAGAGACAAAGCATAGCGCAGCGACAACACTCCAACTTCCCTTTATTGTTTGACGCCTTGGAGTGGCGGAGTATGGTGGAGTTCCGCGCCGCCCTCCCCCGTTCCGCTGCCCCAAAAAGTTGTTGTGGTCGGGTTTTACTGTTGCATTTCTCGCTGAGTATCACTATCTTTGGCTCCAGACAGATTAACAGGTAGATAGCAATGGAAGGTATTCTCCAGAACAAACAGACCTACGAGACTCCTGAAGTGCAGGTTGTCATTTTAACTGAAGAAAACAGCATTCTTGCCCTCTCCGATTATTGGTCCGAGCCACTAGACTAATGCATCGTCGGTATTCGCCCCGACCGCCGCCCCGGCAATGAGTACCAGCCCAACGAAGTGATTTGCAAGTGAATGATTGTTCCTTCGCCGAAAAAGCGGTATCTTCGCATCACAACAAAGAGCTGAATTGTATGCCAACCAAGTGGAAAGATGGGGTTGCCCCGAACCCGGATAGTGTATTTCCCATTCCCGGATACGAGGCACTTACTCACATTAAGCCGACCATCAAAAACCCGAACATCATTGTTGGGGATTTCTCCTATTATAGCGGAGTGGATTATGAGAAGCAAGTCCTTCACCACTACGAGTTCATTGTCGACAAACTGATTATTGGGAAGTTCTGCCAGATTGCCGAAGGTGTGGAGTTCATAATGAATGGAGCCAATCACCAGATGAACGCAGTATCAACATTCCCCTTCTACACTCATCAAGGGTGGAGCCAACCAATTCCTCCACTATCCCAGATGCCTATCAAAGGAGATACAATCGTTGGAAATGATGTGTGGATTGGCGAGAAGTTTGGTAGAGCCGGAGAAGGGAGATTTCTATGTCGATGTCCTGCCAAAGTAAAACCGCCACCTCTTGATGAAGAGATGGCGGCCAAGTTCATTTGCTCAAGAGGTGCGGTCCTCTTGGTGTTGTTTCAGATTAAACGGAAGGGATATAGGTGTAGGGACTTTGGCTGATAGGACCCGTATTGTCACCGATAGTCACCGTGCCGCAAGTTCCTCTATCACCTGCACCGATGCTAAATTGCGTGCCAGATCCAGATCCCTTCGTGGCGGTAACGCCGGTAACCGTATTTGTAATGGTGATAGCACCGCAAATGCTATCCGTGTCTTCGTCTGCACTACCACTTCCGATGCCTGCAGCCAATGTCCCACCGGTAGCTGTCACATCTCCTCCGGTGATAGTAATTGTACCGCAGTAGACAACTCCCACTTGCTCATCTGATCCGCCGCTTCCAATACCGGCCGCACAATGGCCGCCTGTAGCCACTATGGTGCCGCTTTTGATCAGAACATTTCCGCTGGAGAGTCTATATCCGCCGCCTATGCCGGCCCCCCAGCCATTGCTGCTGGCCGCGAGCGAGCCGGTGCCCTGGATGGTAACGGTCTTGTTGACGGGCACGTAAATGCCAGGATAGGTTTCCCAGAATCCCTTCACCGTGTTGGTCCCACTGAGATTGATAGTGGCATTTCCCTCACAGGTGATGCCGGCCCAGTCGTAATCCTCGTTATTCGTCCCTTCAATGGTTGCGCCGTTGAGCGTAACCGTAGCTCCGTCCGAAATGGAAATCTTATAGTTGCCCTTCAGTTCACCGATGAGGATATCGCCATTTTGCGCCGTGTAGTTGCCTGTCAGAGACGAGACGTCAACAGTGTTGCCTGCTGGCACTGCACTCCTCGTGATGTTGTAAATCTTGCCGGCGGTGAGCGTCTTGCTTTCGGTGACGAGGGTGATAGGGTTGCCGCCCACGGTCAGGGAGAATTCATTTAAGTCTGTATATCCATATACGCCTATGGCAAATGTAGCAGTGCCAGAAGCATTAGTGGTCACTTCTCCACTAATCGTGAGAGAACTACCATCTGTTAAAGTTGCCGTAACGTTCGTGCTTGCAGCTAATCCTGTGATGGTGAAGTTGAGAATGGCATTCGCGGGATGCAAGGCAAAGCCCGTGCCAGAGGTATAACCTCCAACCTCAAAACTGAACTGCTCTACGGCTGTA
>ONOH01000038.1 GCA_900319405.1 uncultured Bacteroidales bacterium
GTGGTCGTACTGTCCGGCCCAGGCGGCCATCATGACGTCCGGGTTGTGGTCTTTGTCCCAGGTGGCAATCATCACGCAGGGTTGCGGAGTGGTGACGAGAGCGTGCCGAGGACCGAAATTCGTGCGGCCCCGGACTTCTTTCAAAGCTTCGTTGGCGTTCATATCATTGCTGTTTTGGTTACTGGTATTCCCGCAGCCGGCAAGGGTCAGCAGGGCGACAAGATTCAGGATAAAAAGCTTTTTCATTACAAGCGGTTATATATGTGACAAAATACAAAGATACAAAATGAAACGAAAAACCGGCAAATGAAAACGCACGACGAACGCTTTATTGGCCGATATCGCGTAGGTCGTGCGAGCTAAAATCCATTTTGCGGAGGCGGAGGGATTCGAACCCCCGGTGCGTTGCCGCACAACAGTTTTCAAGACTGCCGCCATCGACCACTCGGCCACACCTCCGTTCGGGATGGCAAAGATAGCGATTTTTTGCGGGAAAAGAAACTTTGTTTGCTTTTTCGGGCGGATTGATTAATTTTGTGAGAGATATGCGTAAAGTCTTTACTATTATTTTATTTCTGCTGTTTATATGGCCTTTGGCTGCACAGACGGACTCCCTGAGACTGGGTTTTTCGGTCCGGGGAAAGGTGGTGGATGCCCAGACGGGACGTCCGCTGGAGTCGGTCCATATCTCCATCCCCGGCCGTCACCAGGCCACGGTGACCAATGCCGAGGGAGACTTTGTTCTCAAGAGCGACCGGGCCATCGAGTGGATCGAGTGCTCTTTCCTGGGCTTCCAGACCCGGCGTCTCCAGGCCGAGGAGCGGATGAACATCCGCCTCAGGCGGGAGAACCTTCTGCTTACGGAGGCTTCCATCGTGGGCGCGGACCCGCGTGCCATCCTGAATGCAGCCCTGGATAATCTGTGGGACCGTTATTGCCCGGAGCCGGAACTGCTGGAGTGCTTTTACCGGGAAACCGTCCAGAAACGGAGCCGCTACACCTATGTGGCCGAGGCCGTGGCACGCCTGTACAAAGACCGTTATGACGGGACGGTTTTCCAGGATGCAGCAGCCCTGGAGAAAAGCCGTGTGCTGGTGAGCCAGAGAAGCCGGGACACCTTGAGCGTGAAAACAATGGGCGGCCCCACCCAGGCCATCACGCACGATTTGATCAAAAATCGGGAAGTCCTGTTCAACAAGGACGACCTGGCCTATTACGATTACCGGATGGAGCGCCCGGCCTACATTGGAGACCGGCTGCAGTTTGTCATTGAGATGATACCGGTCATCAGCGTAGAGTATGCCTTGTTCCGCTGCAAGGTGTACATAGACCGGGAAAACCTTACATTCTCACGTGTGGAGGCGTCTCTGGATGTGAAAGACCAGGCCAAGGCCACCCGGATGCTCCTGGTGAGTAAGCCCCTGGGCCTGCGCTTTTTCCCGCAGGAGGCTTCGCTGGTTCTCAACTATCGGCAGGTGGATGGGAAAACCCGTTTGGAATACTTCCGTTCCATTATCCGCTTTGACTGCGATTGGAGAAAGCGCCTTTTCAAGACGCGCTATACCACTATCAATGAACTGGTCATCACCGATGTGCGGGAGGAGGCGGTGCCCATTCCCCGCAAGCAGCGCTTCCACCAGAGGGATTATCTGAGTGACAAGGCTCGGGAGTTCCAGGACCCCGATTTCTGGAAGGATTACAACATCATCGAGCCTACCGAGAGTCTCGAACACGCCATCGACCGACTTCGCAGACAATCTCGTCCAAGGTAAGAATGCGCGGAGAGTCATAGATGCTCCGCACCAGATTCAGGTGATCCTCGGCCCCGCGATGGCCGCCGATAAAGTATCCCCATACCATAAACCAGGTCCAGGAAGGCTGCTGCCCGAAGGTGTCCACCGTTCGGGGCAATTGTCCCAGTTCTCCCATCGCAATGGGTTTTCCGCCGCCCAGGGCCACCAGTTCGTCGTGATGGGACTGTTTGTAGTCCCAGCCGTAGATATCGGCCGCCAGTACGTCCACGTAGTCGTTTCCGGGATAGAATAGTTCGTAGGGGAGGGCGTCGTCGTTTTCCTTGACGCGCGGAGCATTGGCGTCCCACACCCAGAGGAGGTTGTTGAGGCCTTTCTCCGTGAAATACCGGTAGGTCATCACCCAAAGCCGCTTGAAGCCGTTTTCACCGGGCTTGTTTCCCCACCAGAACCAGGCTCCGTTCATCTCGTGATACGGCCTCCAGAGCACCGGAACGCCAGCCTCCTGCAACTGGGCCAGATAGGGGATCACGCTGTCCATCTCCTTTTTCCACGCCAGGTTGAGGGCCGATCCGTCCGTGCACAGCTCTTCCCATTCTTCGTCGGAGGGACCCTGGTCCATCGTCCAGACGCCGGAGCCGTTGCAGTCGTTGCCGCCGCCGGAGATGCGGGGGTCGCAGCAGTGCCACATCAGGGTGATGATGCGTCCCATCCGTGCCTGGACGATGGCTTCGTTCACGATGTTCTGCCGTCCCTGTTCCACCGTGAGGCCGGTGTGCACGCAAGGCCGGTCGAAGGGGACCGTGATGGTGAGGGGGCCGGCGTGCTGGTAACGCTCGAATCCTTCCCCGATGTCGTTGAAGCTGAAATCGGATCCCCAGACTATGGGCCTTTTCCCGGTCATCTCATATACTTCATCGTCGTACCGGGCCAGGTCGCTGGCAAAATTGTGCTGGCCGGAAAGGGTGTACTGCCCGCTGATGGAATACAGGAAAGAGAGCAGCTGCCGGGCTTCGGCCGTGGCCGAAGGATTCACGGGCCGGGGGCCTTTGGGGGCGCAGGCCAGAATGAGTGCGGTACAGAAGGAAAAGAGAATGAGGCGTTTCATACAGCTAATTTTTACAAAGATATGGAAAAATAACGTACCTTTGCAATTGTTATGAAGAAGGTACTCACTGGCTTGGCGATGGCTGTGCTGGGGTTTTCCCTGCAGGCGCAGGAGTTGCGGGACACGCTGGATGCCTCGCACGTGTCGGCCATCCGTGAAAAGCTTCAGAATACTACCCAGACCGGCCTGGTACATATCGAGAGCAAAGATTTGAATTCCGGCGTAGCGGTTTTCGGTACTCCGGATGTCATCAAGAAACTGCAGATGCTCCCGGGTGTAGCCGCCGGCAACGAGCTGATGAGCGGCCTGTTCGTGCATGGAGGGGACGGCAATGACAATCTGTTTCTGCTGGACGGAGTTCCGCTGTACAATATCAGCCATTTCGGAGGGCTGTTCTCCAGTTTCAACACAGATATCATCGACAACCTGGATTTTTACAAAAGCGGCTTCCCGGCCCGCTATGGTGGAAGAATGTCCTCTGTGGTGGACGTGGAAACCCGCGAGGGCAATATGGAAAAAATTCACGGCAGCCTTTCGCTGGGCCTCATCGACGGCCGGGTGCAGCTGGAAGGGCCCATCGTCAAAGGAAAGACCTCCTTTAACCTGGGGCTCCGGCGCTCTTGGATGGAACTGGTTACCATTCCTGCCGTCCGTTATGCCAACCGGCGAAACGGAGAGGACGAAACCGTGGACGGAAGCTATGCGATGTGGGATATCAATGCCCGGATTACGCATCGTTTTGCACCGGGGAATGAACTTAACGCCTGTTTTTACACCGGGGCCGATAAGCTCCGCGCCACCCTGGAACAGATGGAGCATTACGACGGGGAGGACGGCATCCGCCGCGACAGCCCGTCAAGGATGGAGATTGGGGTCAAGTGGGGGAGCCTGACCGGAAGCCTCTCACACCAGTACCGCTTCTCCAAAAAGTTGCGCCGGAAGACGACCCTATATTATTCGCAGAGCACTTCCGATACCGGCTACCGTTTCGGAATCCACGATTGGAACGGAGCCGTGGAAACCCTCACGTCCATGGATGACAACGATGTTTCCTTTGTCCGGGAGGCGGGACTTTCCTCCAATTGGGATTGGTATCCCAACCATTCCCACCACGTGCGTTACGGCTTCAGTGCCCAGTACCACTGGTATCATTCGGGCCGGGCTTTCACTTCTTCCACCGTCCAGGGAGGAGAGATGGTCAGGGCAGCGGCCGATGACGAGTCGCAGGGCTACCGTTCCTTCGAGCCGGTCGTGTACGTGGAGGACGAGTTTTTCATCCGCTACAATCTCACGCTCAACGCCGGTGTCCGCCTGGCATTTTTCTCCACGTCCGGCAGGACTTGGACGTCCCCGGAGCCTCGCGTAGCGTTCAAATGGCTGATAAACAATCATATATCGGCCAAAATGTCCTACACGCGAATGAGCCAGTTCGCTCATCTGGTGGCGGCCGTTTATATGGACCTACCCTCCAACAGTTGGATGCCGTCCACGGCCAGTGCAAGGCCGATGGTGAGCGACCAGGTGTCCGGCGGCATCTATACCGGCTGGGGGCCGTTCAAGTTCAACCTGGAAGGCTGGTACAAGACGATGGACCATATCCTGGCCTACAATGGAAGCAACACCTTTGTCCCGCCCATCACCGAGTGGGAGAAATCGTTTACCGAGGGGCGCGGGCGCTCCTGGGGAATGGAACTGGAGGCCACTTACGGAAAGGGCCCCCTGGAGCTTACGGCCTATTATACGCTGTCGTGGTCCCAGCGTAAGTTCGAGGCCGTTTACGGCGACTGGTATCCCGACCGCAACGACAATCGGCACAAAATCAACCTGGTGGCCTCCTGGCACATCGGCAAGCGCTGGTCCCTGTTTGCCAACTGGAATTTCCACAGCGGCAACCGCATCACGTTTCCTTCGCACTACATCGTCGTGAACGGCAACCGGCGCTATCTCTACGACGCCCCGTACAACACCGTGCTTCCGGCCTATCACCGGCTGGACCTGGGCGCTGATTTCCTGACGGTATTCCGCAGCGGGCGCTCCCTCAAGATTAATTTGAGCGTCTATAATGCCTACAATCACCTCAATGCCTCGCTGGCTTTCCTTCGTTCCGGCCGGGACGGGGCATTCAGCGGAATGGCCTATGGGCTGGTTCCCATTATTCCCACATTCTCAGTTACTTACAAGTTTTAAATGAATAAGTTCCTGCATATTGCCATCCTGCTGCTTCTGTCGGTCTCCTGCGAGATTCCCTTCGACCTGGACCAGGCCGGTGAGCCTAAGATTTATGTGCAGGCCATTGTAGAGCGGGGGCACATCCACATTGTGCCGATGGTTGCCAATCCGGTAAGCGGCGAGGTGGTGCCGGTCTCCTCCATCCAGGTGTCGGCGGAGTTGAACGGTGAGCCCCTTGAGGTAGTGAAAAGCGATTCCATCTGGTACTTGGCCGGTTATCCGCTTTTGGAGGAAGGGGACGAGGTTGCCGTTACCGTCCGTGCCGGAGCCCTCGCGCCTGCGACCGGCCGGACGCGCTTCCCTCCGCCGCTGTCTGTGGAGGATTTTTCCTGGGAGAGGGTGCAGGTGGACACCATCGATGCCGTGTCGGTTTCCGTCCGTCTGGACCACGAACCAGGGGAGAAGGAGTATTATGGCATCCGGATTTCCCGGCAGGACCATCTTCTATTGCCCGATAATTCGTATATGAGTTTCCAGAACTACCTCACGCCAGGCTATATCCTGACGGCCGATGAAATGGCCCGTTTCGACCTGGAGGACTTCATGCAGGTGAATTATGACAACCGTTTCCTGGGAGGACGTGATTATCAGCCTCTTACCTTTGTGACGCAAAAGCAGTTCGAAGGAGATACCTACCGTTTTTACCTCAATTCCTTCGACGCTTCCATCCTCGGCCGGATCCGGAACGGCATGCCCGGCGAAAACACGGGTGCCGCCGGGGGCGGCATCGTCAGCGGGGAGGTCGGGCCGCCGGGCGGCGGTGGGCAAACTCCGGTGGTTCCCATCGCCCGGCGTACGTTTTTCTACATCACGATATGCCGGCTTTCCGAATCGTTCTACAATTACGCGAAGGCCTTGTATCAGAGCAACTTTGATTTCCTGGCCAATATGGGGCTTGTCCCGGCCAATTTTACCTGGAGCAATGTGGAAGGTGGAATGGGTTTCGTGGGTGCCATTTCCATGTATACGTTGGATCCGATAGAGATAAGCGAATATTTTCAAAAATAAATTTTGCTAATTCCGGAAAAGGTGCTACCTTTGCATTCCCGTTCAGGGGCGTAGCTCAGCTGGTTTAGAGCGCTTCAGTCACATTGAAGAGGTCATCGGTTCGAATCCGATCGTCCCTACCAATCAAGAGAGAGTCCGTTTAGGCCTCTCTTTGTTTTTTGGCATTTTTTTCAGAACTTTCTTATATTTGTCCAAAAAGCGAACTTATGAAAGAGGAAACCCTGCAAACCGTTGACATTAACCGGATTAAGAATTTCGCCGGCCTGACGGACGAACACGCCGTCGGCAACGATTTTCTTATCGGAGAAATCAAGGGAGACGGGTCGGGGAATACCAATTTGCTTCTCCCCCTTCTTCGTTATCCCATCCGTTTTGACGGCTACATCATCGCCTTCATTAAAAACGGTCATTTTCACCTGGACCTCAACCTGAGATCCTATGACCTGCATCAGCGTTCCCTGTTGATGGTGGCCCCCGGTAACATTGTCAAACTGTCTCCCCAGTTGGGGGCTGAACTGGACAATTCAGAGCTGTTCTTTGTACTGGTGTCCCGGACCTTTATGAGCAGCATCCGATTCGACATCAACAAGGTTTTCCAGGACAGCGTCCGGATGATGAGTAACCCCTGTGTTACCATTTCAGGGTCCGATCTGGCCTTGGCAGAAGAATACTACGCCATTACGAAGAAAATCCTCATCTCCCGCCGGAGCAACAAATTGGACATTGTAGGCTCCCTTTTCACTTCCTACTTGTTGTTCCAGGTGGATTTGTGGTCTTCCCGCCGGGGAGAAATCGACTACGGGGAAACCTCCCGTTCATCGGCCCGGGTCAACCAAATCTTCCAGCAGTTTATCACGCTGGTTGCAGAACACCACAAATCGGAGAGGGGAATGGCTTTCTATGCCGACAAATTGTGCCTGACACCCAAATACCTGTCCAAGCTGGTGAAGCAGGCCACCGGCCGAAGCGCCCCAGACTGGATTGATTCTTTCGTCATCCTGGAGGCCAAGAACCAGCTCCGTTACACGGACAAGACCATCAAGGAAATTGTTTTTTCCCTGAACTTCCCGAATCAGTCAGTCTTCTACAAGTTCTTCAAAACCCACACGGGCAAAACGCCCTCGGAATACCGGAAGGGTTAGAGCTGGGAATCTTCCAGCTGGAAGGTGTTTCCCTGGCGGATGTCACCGGTCTGCATTCCTTTCTTGAGCCAGCGCATACGCTGGGCGGCCGTGCCGTGCGTGAAGGATTCCTCCACGGCATAGCCCTGTGATTTCTTCTGCAGGTAATCGTCTCCAATGACCGAAGCGCAGCGGATGGCTTCTTCCAGGTCACCGTCTTCGATGGAGTCGAAGAGGGAATTCTCATAATGAGCCCATATGCCGGCGTAGAAATCGGCCTGGAGTTCTATCCTTACGCTCACGCGGTTGGCCTGGGCTTTGCTCATCCGGGCCATCTGCTGGTGGGCCTGGCCCAGGGTGCCCAGCACGTGCTGGACGTGGTGACCCACCTCGTGAGCGATGACATAGGCATAGGCGAAATCTCCGTCGGCCCCCAACTGCCTTTTCATGCTGGAGAAGAAGGACAGGTCTATGTACAGTTTCTCGTCGGCCGAGCAGTAGAACGGTCCCATGGCAGCCTGACCGGTGCCGCATGCGGTGCTGGTGGCGCCGGTATACAGGACCAGGGTGGGGTTCTTGTAGGTCCCCAGGCCCATCTTGCGGAAGTACTGGCTCCAGACATCCTCCGTGGAGGCCAGGATCTGCCGCGAGAACTTGGCCAGGGCCTCGTTTTCGGCCGTGGGCTCGTAACTGCTTTCCGTAGCCTGGGTGAGACCGCCGGATTGCACGACATTCTGAAATACATCTCCCAGGTTTCCGCCCATCAGCAGGGTGATGATGGCAATGATGGCTACGCCGCCCAGGCCGACACCGGCTTTCCCGGCGCCGCTCATGCCTCTGCGGTCTTCGACATTTGAACTTTCACGTCTTCCGTCCAGTTTCATAAGCTAAAAGATTTATGGTTTTAAGATATTTTCACACAGCATCTGCGCCTCGGCGAGGCTTTCGAATTTCCCGACATCCACCAGGCTCAGATTCTCTGCCGCCAGCCCGTAAATGGGTTCCGCCGCGCAGGATTTGAGATAAAAGTCCATAATGGGGAAGCGGCCCGTAAAACCCCATTCCCCAAAATGGGGGAAGATGCGGGGGCTCAGGTTGTGGATGCCGGAAAAGGCGTATTGACGGCACGCTTCCGGCTTCAGGCAGGGGTAGGGGCTGCGAACTTCTCCGGTCTGTCCGTCCATCCAGCCCATCAGGCGCATCTGCTCGTCGAACAGGAGTTTTCTCCGCGTCTGCCGGGGGCTCACCACCAGGGTGGCCAGGGCATCCGGCCGTGTCCGCTTCTGCACCCAGCCAAGGTCCAGGCTGGAGATGATGTCCACGTTGTGCACGAGGATGGGGCCATCGGCCGGGAGGAGAAGGTCTTTGGCGTGAACAATCCCGCCGCCTGTTTCCAGAAGGCGATCCGACTCGTCGGAAATCCGGATCCTTACGCCGAAGTCCCGGCTCAGGAGGTATTCCCGGATTTTTTCCGGAAAATGATGCACGTTCACCACTACATCCCGGTAGCCGGCGTCCCGCAGCTTGCCGATGATATGCCACAGCAGAGGTTGCCCGCACACCGGAACCAGCGCTTTGGGAAGGCTGTCGGTAAGGGGACGCAGCCGGGTGCCCAGCCCTGCGGCAAAAATCATCGCTTTCATATCAAAGGACTTTTTCGATATTCATTTCCCGATGGGTGACCATCACTTTTACGTTGTACTTGTGGGACAGATATCTGCCCAAATGCTCTGCGCAGTAAACGGAACGGTGCTGTCCTCCGGTGCAGCCGAAGCACACCTGCAGGTGCGTGAACTTGCGCTCTATGAAGCGCTGTACATGGGCATCCACCAGTTTGTATACGCTTTCCAGGAAGGAGGTCACTTCTCCGTCGTCTTCCAGGAATTTGATGACCTCGGGGTCGTTTCCATTGAACTGCCGATAGTGTTCATATTTGCCGGGATTGTTGATGGAACGACAGTCGAATACGTATCCTCCGCCGTTTCCGGTATTGTCGGCCGGAATGCCTTTCTTATAGGCGAAACTATAAATCTGTACTTCCAGGCGCGGGTCCTGCTGCACCTCGTTGAACTGCGGCATACCGGTGAGCTGGACAAGGATGTCATTCAGGTGGGGGTAGTCCGTAAACGGGGTTTGCAGAAGGGTCCTGAGGTTGGCCAGGGCGTAGGGGACGCTGGCCAGGAAATGGGGTTTTTTCTCAAAGTAGCCCCGGAAGCCATAAGCTCCAAGTACCTGGAGGGTGCGGAAGAGCACAAACAGGCGAAGGCGGGCATAGAACCGGCTTTCGTCCACCTCCTGATAGGTTCTGAGGGCGCGGAGATACGACTGGATAAGTTTCTGCTTGAGTTGCTCGGGGAAGCGGGAGCGGGCCTGCCAGACGAACGACGCCACATCGTAATAGATGGGGCCGCGGCGGCCGCCCTGGAAGTCTATGAACCAGGGCTCTCCGTCCTGAAGGAGGATGTTCCGTGCCTGGAAATCCCGGTGCATGAAGGTGTTGCCGCTATCTTTGAGGAGATCTTCCTTCAGTTTTTCGAAATCTTCCTGGAGATGCACTTCGTTGAATTCCAGGCCCGTGGCTTTGAGGAAGCAGTATTTGAAGTAATTGAGGTCAAAATCGATCATGCGGCCGTCGAAGGCCTCGTACATGCACTTCCCCCAGTCCAGATCCCGGGCTCCCTGGAACTGAAGCCGGGGAAGCTGCTCGATGGTGCGGCACAGCAGGTCTGTTTCGGCGGGGCTATAGATTCCGCCGTCCCTCCCTTCGGCAAGCAGGTTGAAAAGCAACTTGTCTCCGAGGTCTTCCTGCAGGTAACACAGGCCGTCTTCGCTGACGGAAAGCACGCCCGGCACCCGGATGCCTTTTCCCCGGAAATGGCCGGAGAGATAGATGAAAGCCCGGTTCTCTTCCAAATTGTTTCCCAGAACGCCGATGAGCGAGAGATGGTTGCCGCCCTTGAGGCGGAAATAACGACGGTTGCTGCCGGAAGTGGGTAATTCCAGACATTCGGCCAGGTCCTGGCCTGTGTAGGACTCGAATAAAGGTCTTAAAACGTTCTCCGGCATTTCGATTCAGGTTTAATTTTGTAAATATACCCCAAAATCTGTTAAAAACAAAAGAGAATCTTGGTAGATTGTCAGGGAATGTGTACTTTTGTACCCTAATAAATAGTTGTTTATGAAAAAATTATTGTTTGCAGCCGTGGCTCTTTTTGTGAGCGTCCAGTTATACGCGCAGGGGCCTTTGCATAACTTCTTTCAGCGATTTGAAGACCCCGAGAAAGGAAAGGTGGCCTATATCAAAAAGGGCACGAAGACCCTTGGCATAAGGGGCGGTTACCGCAATTTGAACGCTGCCGGTCTCGCGGGCGGAGACGGCTACAGCATCCTCTCCCTGCTGAACATCGGCTCCGGTCAGGCGCAATTGTGGAACGTGGCACCCAAATTCGACTATTTTGTGGCCGATGACTTGTCCCTGGGTGTCCGTCTCGAGTATTCCGGATACCTGGTGGATACAGACCTCAAACTCGATTTCAGGGACATCCTGGGTGGCATCTTGGATTATGATGCCAGCGACCCGGCCGACGCGGAAGCCCTCGCTGCCCTGAATGTGCAGGTGTCATCCCGGCATATGGTCCACCACAAGGGCGGGCTTTCCATCGTCAGCCGCAAGTACCTGTCCTTCTTCGGTTCCAGTATGTTCGCGGTATTCGGGGAGGCTGCCCTTTTTGGAAGCTATGGCGTCACCACATCCCATCCCCGTGAGGAAAACACCGAAAAAATCCGTTACACCAATACGCTCCAGCTGGGCCTTAAGGTGGCCGGCGGCCTGGCTGTACGGTTCCGGGACGGCAGCACCGTCACGGCCAGCATCCCCCTGTTTGGCGCAGGTTTTACGAGTACGGCGCAGGACAAGGCCTGGCTGAATGCCCACAACAAGGCCCGCATGAATGCGTTCAACGTTTCCCGCAGCCTGGATTTCCTGGGCCTGCAGATCGGCTATTTCCGCAGCATCGGACAATAACTCCTCGAATGTTTTGGGGAGATAGTTTCCCGCTTCAGTCAAAAAAGAGGTTCGTTTTGTCTTTTTGGGCGAATAATCCCCAAAAAAGAGCAAAAAACGTTTACTTTTTGGCGACTAATGCGTAACTTTGCGATGTTTTAAATAAACGCATTATGAAAATTAAAGCTATTCTTGCTGCAATTGCAGTTGCAACAGTGGCCCTTTTAGCCGCTTCTTGCACCAAGACCGACACCGCTAAAGATGCCGGCGGGTATTATGTTGAGGCCATCACGAGTTCCGAGTATGGTGGCATAGATGCACAGGTACAACTCGAGTTTAACTCCGCTCTTGCCAAAGCTTTTTCTGGTATCGTCTACAAGACGGCTGATAATGACAAAAAGGCCATTGCTGCCTGTGATCCCGTGTGGGAAAAATACAAGAGTGTCGCTACTCTGCCTTTCCAGCTTTATTTCCAGAACGCTGTGGCGGAAGGCGAGAAACCCACAAAGACTGTCATCAAGAAATACGCGCTTCTCAAGTAATTTAGGAACAGTTATTTTGAAATCGGCCCTGCCTCCTTCCGGGAAGGCGGGGCTTTTTGTAAAAGAATAGAATAATATTCCTATCTTTGCGTATGCAAAACCCTTTCTCTTCAGACAGTCGCCGCAGGCAACTGGAGTCTCCCGAACAAATCGGGAGTCTCCTCAAGGTGACGGCCCTGCCTACTTACCTGCTTGCCCTTACGGTCGTCCTGCTGCTGGGGGCCTTTTTCGTCTGGGGCTTTCTGGGTACCGTTTCCGACAAGGTGTACTACAGCGGCGTGGTTTTTCCCCTGGAAGGAACCACGGACGTGTCGCTTCCCAACCGGGGAATGGTGCGCACAATGTTCGTCCACGGCGGAGACCGCGTGAGCAGGGGCCAGACCCTGGCCCTCATCTCCGTGGAAGACAGTTACAGTATCCTTACCAGCAGCGTGGAGGGGACGGTGATCAGCGCCAAGGTGGACAATGAACCCTTCGAAGCCTTTGAGCCCATTGTCAGCGTCATCGACAGCCTGGGAAACCGGAGTCGGGAATCGATGGTGATTGCCTATGTGAACAACGCCGGCCAGCGGGATCTGAAGGAGGGAATGGATGCCCAGGTGTGGCCCGAGGATGAAAAGAGGGACGAGATCGGTTATGTAAGGGGAAAAATTGTACGGATAGACCGTTATCCCGTGGCGGCCAACGTGGTGCGGCAGACCCTCAAAAGCGAGGAGATGGCCGGCCGATTGCTGGCGTCCGGGGAGATGATGTATCAGGTGAACATCGTCCTGCGGCGCTCCGGGGAGGACCCGTCCCGCTACGACTGGTCGTTCGGAGAGCCCGAGGACGTAAGCATGAACGTGGGAACCTACTGCTCGGTCCTGAGCGAAACCCGCCGCCGCAGCATGTTCCGCTATCTGTTCGAATCGGCCAGAACCCGCTCCAGGGCCATTAGACTGCGTCTCGAATGAAACACGGCCGTTTCCATACGCTGAAACTCATCAGCCGTTTCAACAAGGGCGGCATAGGGTTTTTCGTGGTGACCACCCTGCTTCTGCTGGGGGATATGGCCGCCCACTTGCTTCCCCCTCTGTTCCAGCAGGTGTACACGGACAATATCATCGTCCGCAAGAATCCGGAGTGGTTTACACCGATGATGATTCTCTACGTCCTGCTGTTCGTGCTGGAACTCACCCTCTGGCTGTTCGTGAATCCCCTGCGAAGGAGAGAATATGCCAAACTGGGAATCAATGCATCTTCCCGATATGTCCTGAACCTTCTCAAACTGCCGATGGATGCCATAGACCGCTTTTCTTCCGGAGAACTGGCCGCCCGCTATTCCGGCATCCGGAACCTGACTGCGGCCATGGAGCGGTTTACGTACCTTCCCGTTATGATTATCCGCCCGCTGCTATGCACATCGCTGCTCATGCTTTACAGCTGGAAGCTGGGTTTGGTGGTGGTGCTTTCGATGCTGTCTCTGGTGATGGTGATGCGTGCCGCGTCCCGTGCCATCAAAAGGAATGCCCGGGGTTCCGAGGTGACGGATGCGCGCCTGCAGGGCGTAACGATGACAGGTATCAGGAATATCGAAACCATCAAGTCCATGGGAGCTGAGCGCAACTTCTACTCCCGTTGGGAGGACTGCTATGTCAATGCCCTGAACGCCCGTGTGAAAACCAGCGAGAGTACGATGAGGACAGGTGCCATGCCCCTGCTGTTCCTGAACCTGTGCAACGCCCTCATCCTGTGTCTGGGTGCCTGGTACATCCTTCAGGGAGAACTGACTCCGGGCATGCTCCTGGCTTCACAGGCCCTGGCCGCCAGCATAACCTACCCGGTTAATACCGCGGTCAATGCGGCACAGGGCATCTACCGTTCCCAGGCTGCGATGGAGCGGATGGAAGAAGTGGAGGAGGCCGCGGCCGGGCATTCCCTGGCCATCGCCAGCGAGGCCGATATCAGCGGAAACCCCAAACTGAAGGGAGACGTGGAGCTCCGGAACGTTACCTTCGGCTACGACCGCAGCCGGCCGCCCGTGCTCAAGAATTTCTCCCTGACCATCCGTGCGGGGGAACGTGTGGCCTTTGTGGGCTTCTCCGGCTGCGGGAAGAGCACCATTGCCAAACTCATTTCCGGTTTGTACGAGCCCTGGGAGGGAGAGGTGCTGCTGGACGGCATCCCCGTCCGGGAGGTGAACCGGGCCGTCAGAATCAACTCCCTGTCGGTGGTAAACCAGGATATCACCCTGTTCGAGGGTACGGTAGCCGACAATATCAAGATGTGGGACCAGTCCATCGAGGACTTCTCCATGATAATGGCCGCCAATGATGCCCAGATTCATCAAGAGATCGCCCAGCGTCCCGGCGCCTACCAGACCCTCCTCACGGAGAACGGGAAAAACTTCAGCGGCGGCCAGCGCCAGCGCATCGAGATTGCTACCGCCCTTGCCAAGGACCCCACCATCCTGATCATGGATGAAGGGACATCGGCCCTGGATCCCGGGACGGAGGAAAGGGTGATGCAGCACATCCGGGACCTTAATATCACCGTCGTCCTGATAGCCCACCGGTTGAGCACCATCCGCGACTGCGACTGCATTTATGTTATGGAGCGCGGACAGGTGCTGCAGAAGGGAACCCATGAGGAACTGATGCAGCAAGACGGCCTGTACAGCGAACTGATGAAATATGCTTGAGCCATGGATATCCTGTTTTTCGAACAACTGGTTCAGCGCATAGAAGGGGACCGCAAGGCCTTGAATCAGGCTGCCGACATCTTCCGGGGGATGATAGACCGGAAGATGTGGGAGAAGATTTCGCAGCAGCGCGAAATCCCTGCCGATCTGGATCGGCTGGAGGAGGCCCTCTACCGGCTTCAGATCTTTTTCCGTCAGGTAAAACTGGAAGGCCGATGGTGGTCCGCCTGCTCCGGCAAGCTGCTGGCCTTTATGAAGGAGGATGACGCAGCGGTCGTTCTGAACCCGTATTTCGCAGATTATGTCTTTATCCATCCCCGAACCGGGCAGCGATGCCGCGCCAGGAAGGACGGCCAGCTTCTGAAGCCGGAGGCCTTCGCCCTCTGTTACCCCCTTCCCGGCGGCAAAATGACGGTGTCGGCCTTCCTCAGGCACGCCCTGCGGCAGCTGCGTTTCGCGGATTATCTTTATGCTTTCCTGGCCTGCCTGGCCGTGGTGCTGCTCACGATGCTGACCCCCTACATCAACAAACTCCTGTTTGACGAAGTGATTCCTTCCGGAGATTTTGCCCAACTCACGCCCATCGCGGTAATCCTGTTCAGTGCCGCCATCGGGCTGGTGACCGTTCAGCTTTCCCGCAATTTCCTGGTGGTGAGGATGAAAGACAAGACGGAATATGCCATGCAGGCGCCGCTGATGACCCGCCTCCTGATGATGCCGGCCGGATTTTTCAAAAAGTTTGCTCCCGGAGATCTTTCCAACCGCGTGCTTTCGGTGGCGAGGCTGTTCACCCAGTTGACAGAGGACATGCTTTCCACCATCCTGTCGCTGGTGTTCACTTCGGTGATGTTCATCCAGTTTTTCATCTATGGCGGTCCGCTGCTCTGGACCGGCATTCTGGTGATGGCCGTCTATGCCCTGACCATCTACTGCTCGTACTATTTCAGGAAGATTGTGCAGAGCGGGGCCAATGCCAGCATCTCCAAGGTGACGGGTGTGGTGTACAACCTGGTGTCCGGTGCCCAGAAAATCCGGACCAACGGTGCCGAAATCCGTGCCTTCCGGCACTGGGCGGTAGCCTACGAGCCTTCCGAACCCAATGGAAGCCGCTATCCGGCCATGTATGTCGTGGGGAATTCCCTCAGCTACAATGCCCGCCTGCTGCCCCTGATTGTCACCATGATTGCAGCCTGGCATTACGGGCTGGGCCTGTCGGATTATATCGCCTACTGCAGTGTCCTCACCATTGCCATCAGCGCCGTGGAGCAATTTGAGCGCATTGCCAAGGACGTGGCGCTGCTGGGTCCGGAGCTCAAGCTGTGCGCCCCCATCCTGGAGGCCGAATCGGAGCTGCAGGAAGGCGCACTCCTGCTCAGGACGGTGAGCGGCAATATCGCCATCAGCGGACTCAAATTCCGTTACAGCCCGGAGATGCCCTATCTTTTCGACGGTCTGGACCTGAACATCCAGGCGGGAGACTATGTGGCTCTGGTAGGACCGTCCGGTTGCGGAAAAACCACCCTGATCCGTCTCCTGCTGGGTTTTGAGAAGGCCGAGAGCGGCTCCATCTTCTACGACGAACACAACCTGGACGACATCAGCAAACCTAGTTTGCGTCAGTACTGCGTGAGCATCTGCCTGCAGGACGGCCAGCTGGTGGAAGGCACCATCCGTGACAATATCCTCTTTGGCAACGACTGGCTGGACGACGATGCGGTCTGGGAGGCGGCCCGGATGGCGGCCCTGGACAAGGACATCGAAGGAATGCCGCTGGGGCTGGAAACCCGTATCACGCCCGACGGACAGGGTGTTTCCGGCGGACAGCGCCAACGTATCCTGATGGCCAGGGCCCTGATCCGAAAGCCCAGGATCATCTTCCTGGACGAGGCAACGTCGGCCCTGGACAACATCAGCCAGCACATTATCACGGAGAACCTGGCCAGGATGAAGTGCACCCGCATCACCATCGCCCACCGGATGAGCACCATCCGGGAATGCAAGCGCATCATCGTCCTCAGCGGTGGGCGGGTGGCCGAGGACGGAAGCTATGACGAACTGGTGGCCCGTGGCGGAA
>ONOH01000049.1 GCA_900319405.1 uncultured Bacteroidales bacterium
CAGATGTTCTCTTCATATTCGAAGCCTTTCTACAACAGCGCCCAGCCCGTTCATCTGGGATGCATCGAGCGGTCGAAGTATGTGGATTTCGTCGTGAGGAATTTCGGCGAAGCCGGGATTGAGATCTCTGCGGAAGTGGTCGGAGACTGCTACGACCAGTTCGAGGGATACACTTACTACAATCACAAGGTCTTTCACGATATCTTTGCGTTTGCGACTCCCGGGACTGCCGTGGACAGTGAAACGGTAAGGAAGACCATAGATGCAATCCTTGAGGAGAACGGACATACATATTCCGAGATCATGTCATCTCTCCCCATCCCGATGAAGCAGATGCTGGCTGCGGTGGCGAAGGAAAACCCCGCCAGGAAACCCATGTCGGGTGCCTTCGTGAAAAGGAATGCCCTCCCTTCACCAAGCTCGGCGCAGAAGGCCATCGCCAAACTGCTTGACGAGCAACTCATAACCTACCGCGTTGTCGATAACGAAAAGGAATACAGCATAACGGACAAGTTCTTCGAGCGCTGGCTGAAGGAAACCTACTGATGTGGGTTTTAGAGCGTTCGGCGGATTTTCCTTATCTTTGAATGCTAATCCAAAGACGATGAGACGATATCTGATTGGAATACTCCTTGCGCTCCTTTGCGCTTTTGGCGCCTGCTCCCGGCAGGATCCTGTGCCGGCCCAGCCCGTGCTTCAGGACGGCGAGTGGACCGGAACCGGTGAAGGAAGAAGCGGAACCATCCTTATTAAAATGACCGTCCGGGAGCATAGGATTACCGACATCGTGGTAGTCAGCCAGTCGGAGTCCTCCTTCGCCCAGGAAGCCATCAGGGAGATGATCACCAGGGCCATTAAGAAGCAGGCCATTCTTGGCGATGTGGACGCAGTGTCAGGGGCAACCCTTACCAGTAACGGCGTGATTGAGGCCGTCAATATGGCCATCCGTGCGGCCCTGGGGCAGGGTGATTCCGGGAAGACGGCCTACAGGGACGGAACCTGCGACATTGTTGTTGTGGGTGCCGGTGGAGCGGGGCTCTCCGCTGCCGTTGAGGCAGCATCGGGCGGGAATCTTCGCATCATAGTCCTGGAGAAGCAGGGAATTCTTGGAGGGAACACCAACTACTCCACTGGAGGCATCAATGCGGCCGGTACGGAGGCTCAGCGGACGCTTGGCATCTCCGACACCCCTGACCTCTTCTATGAGGATACGATGAAAGGCGGCAAGCAGAAGAATATCCCCTCGCTTGTGAGGAGTCTTGTAGACCACGCCGCCGCCACCATTGCCTGGCTGTCCTCGCTTGGGGCCGATCTAAGCGATGTTGGCCTTATGGGCGGGAGCAGCGTCAGGCGGACGCATCGGCCAAAGGGAGGCACTGCCATCGGCCCTCATCTCATGAAGGTCCTGAAGGAGGCATCGGCCAAGTCCAATGTGGAGATCCGCACGTCAAATAAGGTAGTGGGACTTCTTACGGAAAACGGGGCAGTCACCGGCGTGAAGGTTGAAGACGCCAGCGGCAATACTTACCGCCTCAGCGCAAAGGCTGTGGTGATAGCAACCGGCGGGTTCGGGGCCAATCTTCAGATGGTCACAAGCTACCAGCCGTCCCTGTCCGGTTTTGCCACCCTTAACCATCCCGGGGCCACCGGCGATGCCTTCTCCTGGCTTGCCGATGTTGGAGGGAGCACCATCCATATGGAATATATCCAGATACATCCCACGGCTGAGGCCGATAACCATATCCTCATCACCGAGGCCGTCCGCGGAAACGGGGCCATCCTGGTGAACCGGGCAGGGAACAGGTTCGTGAACGAGATGGATACGCGAGACGTCGTATCGGCCGCCATCCTCAGGCAGGAGGGAGGCGATGCCTTCCTGGTGTTCGACCAAAGTGTCCGCAGTTCACTCTCATCCATAGAGACCTACGCTAACCAGCATCTTCTGACGGAGGGTAAGGATATCGGGGAACTGGCCTTCAGGGCGGGCCTCCCTTCATCGGCCTTCTCCGCTACAATGGCCCGTTACGCCGCTTTCCAGAAGGCCGGCACGGATGATGACTTCGGCCGCACCGGCACGCAGATGACATCCCCGCTCCAGACCCCGCCCTTCTACGCCATCCGCATCAAACCGGCCATTCATCACACTATGGGCGGAATCAGGGTTGATGCCGATATGCACGTCCTGCGGGCCGATGATTCTCCCGTTCCCGGCCTGTATGCCGCCGGAGAGGTGACCGGAGGCCTCCACGGGGCCAACCGCCTTGGCGGAAACGGTGTCGCCGACATAGTGGTCAACGGTAAAATAGCCGGCCGAAAGGCTGCAGAGTACGCAAAATAGGAATTTGCTGTTTCCGTCCTGATTTTAGGCCGTTTTCCCGGATGGTAGGGTGGTTTCAGGGTTTCCATCCAGATTTTTGGCCGTTTTTATGGACGGGATGTTTATCTAAAGGATTTTCCGTATATTTGAAAGATAATAGAGATAGATTTCTGACGTGACCGATGTAGAAAAATATAAGGAAGACCTGACGGCCCACCTCCTTGAGGTCTGCAAGGGGAACGGTCTCCTGAAGGGGACTCTCCTCAGCACTCCCGACATTGATACGGCCTGGGTACGGCTGGCACCATCCTTCTACGGGGATGCCGTAAGGGTGTTCAACCATTATCCGGAGTTCTGTCTTGGATGTTCGGGCTACCTGGGGATGGCCGTCGCTTTCCTCTGGGATGCAGACTGGGGCCGATACTCAGAGGTCCCCTATACCTTCTTCCAGGGAGAGAGGGGCTTTGACGATATGGATGACCACATCACGGACGAGATCCTCCGTGACCGCCGGCACAGCGTACCCGCCATGCAGTCTACGGCAGCATCGGCCTATCATTTCCTTATGAGGGAAAGCCCTGAACCCGGGACGGCCGAGGCCTACAGGATGTTCCTCTCCACAGTTGAAGTGATGTTCAAGGTGGGGGCCGCCATAGAGCTCTGCCGCCTGGGATATAAGTTTGAGAAAGTCAATATAGAGAGATGACCACCCTTGAAATCTATCTGATCGGCATCAACATCCTGACCTTCCTCATCTACGGCGTAGACAAGTGGAAGGCCAGGAAGGACAGGTGGCGTATCCCGGAGGACACCC
>ONOH01000013.1 GCA_900319405.1 uncultured Bacteroidales bacterium
GCCATCGGCCCCCGCGTGGGATATGTCCGCCGGGATCAAGGGCATGGCATCTCTGCCATTGACTGGCATTGGATGCTGGATTTTGCCGACAATGTCTGGAAGGGACAAGAATGAGAAAAGGAGAATATAATACTGTTTTTTGCAAACTGTTGTTGCTCAGCTGTTTGTGTTTTTCGCTTCCCGTCATGGCGCAGGAAATGGAGGACCATACTTTCGGTGGATGGGAGTTTTTCGAGGTCAATTACGATTTCCGGAAGTCGCCTTTTTTCGCGTCCTTCTATTTTGAGCACGACAACTATCGCTACCAGCGCTTCGCGTGCTGGTACACCCGCACCACGCTGGGCGTGAAGGCCCTCTCCTGGCTCAAGGCCGATATCGCCTACGATTTCCTGATGGAAACGGGCGGCCGTCTTACGCACAAGGCCCTCTTTGACCTGACGGGTACGCTGAAGCAAGGGGGGCTGAAAGTCTCCATCCGGGAACGCTATGTCCACAGTTGGACACCTTCTGCCGGGAAACGGGGGAGTGTGCTCCGCTCCCGCCTGAAGGTCCAGTACGACATCCCGGAAAGCCGTTTCAGTCCCTATCTGGCCGTCGAGACCTTCACATGGGATACTTGGCAGAAAACCCGCCACTATGTGGCCTGTTACTATCATTTCAACAAGACTTTCCAGCTGGAGACCTACTACCTGTATTATTCCATCAAAAACGCTCCCGCCGAGCATATCATCGGCCTGGGCCTGAATATTTACTTATAGCGCGAATTGGCCGGAAGCCGGTTTCGCATACCAGAAAATTCTCAAAAACACTATGGACAGAAGAGATTTTATCAAAGTTTCCGGAGCGGCGGCGGCAGGCATGGCGCTTACCTCGTGCGTTCCCGTTTCCTCCGCCGAAGCCAGGGGGCACTTCAGGCTCACGCAGATTTCATCGGCCACCGATACCATCGGGCAGTCCTATCTCATGCAGACCCGGGGCGGAAAAGTGATTATGGTGGACGGCGGCTATGCCTCCGATGTGGAAAAGCTTCGGGGTCACCTGTCAAGGGTGGGGAACCATGTGGACCTGTGGCTGATCACGCATCCGCACGAGGACCACATGGAGGCCCTGGTCACCATCCTGAAAGATCCGCAGGAAGTCAGCGTGGACAAGGTCGTTTATTCCCGCCTGCCGGACGAGTTCCTGGACTGCGAGCCGGGCAGTGCCGTGGAGGCCCGGAAGTATTACCGCGTCCTGGACGATTTCATGGACGGGACCGACTTCATCAATGTGCACCGGGCGGGCCAGCGCTTCGACATCGACGGCGTGGGCGTCATGATCCTGAGCGTAGCCGATATGAGCCTTCCCGTGAAGCATTTCAACGAGCAGTCCATGATTATCCGCATGTGGGACGACAGCAAGAGCGTCGTGTTTCTGGGTGACGCGGAAGTGTGTCGCGGCGACAGTGTGCTGGCCCGGTACAAGGAGTATCTGGACTGTGACTACCTGCAGATGGCGCACCACGGCCAGGCCGGCTGCTCGGAAGAATTCTACAAAGCCGTCAATTTCCGCGCCTGCCTGTGGCCCACCCCCAGCTGGGTATGGGCTCCCTCGCCGGAAAACAGCTGGCTGAAGACATGGGATACCCGTCGCTGGATGGATGAGAAAGGCATCACGGAGCACCACGTAAGCTGCGTGGAAACCGACTGGGTGCTGGAGTAAGCCCATCATGGCTTTGCATTTGTGGCGAAAAAAAACTATATTTACAAGGATTAACAAGATAGACTCATGATGAAGCGAATCATTTATTTTCTGGCGGTCTTGCCGGTAGCCGCCGCCCTTGTCCTGACGGCCTGTGTGGGGGAAAAACCGTCAGCCGGCGACCTGCCTCTGGTTCCTGCCCTGGAAGACAGCGTCTGGGATGTTTCCCGATGGATTTCCGCGGCGGATGCCCCGGTGTCAAAAGGCCCCGGTCAGGATCATTATTGCAGCGCCCCCGGCGCCAGCTGGTTCCTGACCACGGTCCGGAATGAGAAAAAGCTCAAGAAAGCGGTCTGGATGACGGCCGGCCTGGGCGTGTACGACCTCTATGTGAACGGTGAGCTGGTGGGGAAGGAGGTGCTTAAGCCCGGATTCACCCACTATGCCAGGACCAAGCGTTCCTTCACCTACGACATCACCTCCGTGCTGGATAGAAAGGCTGGAGCGCAGAACCAGCTCAGCGTCCAGGTCACCCCCGGCTGGTGGGCCGACAAGATTGTCACCTCCGGAAACATGGACACGATGCAGGGCCTCAAATGCGCCTTCCGCGGCGTGCTGGAGCTCACCTACGCGGACGGAACCCGGGAACTCCTGGGGACCGACACGGATAGCTGGAAGGCAGGCATCGCCGGTCCGGTGAAACATGCCGGCATCTTTGACGGAGAAGAATACGATGCCCGCGAGAAGATGGGATTCGATACGCCGGAGCTGCTGAAAACCCCGGAAGTGAATACCGAATTCAGGGGGGAAATCCTTCCCAGCAACGGTGCCGAGATTTATCAGCGTGAAGACCTCACCCTCCGGCCCGTGCAGATGTATGTGTGGGAAGGAACCAGCGGAGCCGTGGAATCCGAGATAGAGGAGGAAGTGGAGTATGGAAAAGTTGTCATCAAGCGCAGTTACAAAGACGGTGAAACGGTGGAACTGAATCCCGGAGAAACGCTGGTGGTGGACTTCGGCCAGAATGCCGCCGCCGTGCCTTCCTTCGTGTTCAAGGCTGCCGAGGGCACCAGGCTCATCTGCAATCCTTCGGAGATTCTGAACGACGGTAACGGCGCCGAGCGCCGCGGAATGGACGGCCCTGAGGGCAGCACCCACCGCCGCAACCTCCGCGTGGACCCCGGAGAGATCTGGCTCACCTATACCTTCGGCCCGGCCGGGGACTTCGTGTCCTATACGCCCCGCTGCTCTTTCTGGGGCTACCGCTATATCGCCGTCACCACCGATGCCCCCGTCCAGCTGCAGAGCGTGGTGTCCATCCCCGTCACCTCCATTTCCCGCGAGATGGAAACCGGCACCCTCACCACGGGGAACGAACTGGTGAACAAGCTCATCTCCAACACGGTCTGGGGAATGCGTTCCAACTACCTCTCCGTTCCTACGGACTGCCCCCAGCGCAACGAGCGCCTGGGCTGGATGGCCGACACGCAGGTGTTCACTGAAACCGGCAGTTTCTTTGCCAACACCGCCCGCTTCTTCCACAAGTGGACCCGCGACATCCGCGACAGCCAGGATCCCGTCACCGGCGGCTATCCGGGCGTGGCGCCCTATGGCCAGTACGGAAACGAAAAGATGCGCTTGGGCTGGGCCGATGCCGGTGTCATCGTCCCCTGGACGGTCTGGAAGCAGTTCGGGGACAGGACCATCGTGGAAGAGAACTGGGCTTCGATGGAGAAATTCATGGCCCACGTGAACGAGACCCAATACGACCATTCGGCACTGAGGACGGAAAACGGCAACTACAACTGGGCCGACTGGCTCAGTTACGAGGCTCTGGAAAGCTGCAGCGGACGGGCCTTCAAGGATGCTGAAACCCGCCGGCAGGCCGAGGTGTACTGGAGCTATCTGGGAGCCTGCTACTGGGCCCTGGATGCCGGAATGATGCGCGACATGGCCAGGGATACCGGCCGCAGCGCCGATGCGGAAAAGTACGGGGAAATGTATGAGACGGCGTGCGACTATCTTGCCGAGACCTTCCTGGACGGGGAAGGCGGATTCCGCCTTCCGGTGCTGAATACGATGCAGACCCCCACCCTCTTCGGCCTCAAGCTGGGACTCTTCACCGAAGAGGCGGGAGAGAAGGCCGTTGAGCGTCTGAGGAAGAACTTCGCCGACCACGGAAACTGCCTCCAGACCGGTTTCCTGGGCACTTCCATCCTGATGGAAACCCTCACCGAATGCGGCATGTCCGACATTGCCTACGAACTGCTCTTCCAGCGGAAGAACCCCAGCTGGCTGTACTCCGTGGACAACGGCGCCACCACCATCTGGGAACGCTGGAACAGCTACATGGTAGATGAGGGAATGGGCCCCAACGGGATGAACTCCTTCAACCATTATGCCTATGGCTGCGTCTGCCAGTGGCTGTGGGAGCGTGCTGCCGGCATTATGGCGGATCCCCGCGAGCCCGGCTTCAGGCGCATTTTTCTGAATCCCGTCCCCGACAGGCGACTGGGCCATCTGGAGGCCGAATTCAAGAGCCCTGCCGGCGTAATCAAGAGCGCCTGGAAGTACGAAGGGGACAGCTGGGTATGGACTTTTACCATTCCCGAAGGCGCCAGCGCCTTTGTCACCCTGCCCGGCGAAGAGGCCGAAGGCAAGGACTATGAAGCCGGAACTTATACCGTGAGTCTGTAATGATGAAAAGAGCCCTCCTTCTGTCTTGTTTTTTGCTGCTGGCGCTGAGTGCATCGGCCCAGCTTTTCGACGCAAAAAAGAGTTATGAGATTTCCACCCCGGACGGCTGGGTGCTGGATGTGGGTGGCGCCGTGCAGACCGATACCCCCCTGTTCCTTTCCAGGCGGGAAGCGGGGAATGCTTCCCAGGTGTGGCAGATTCGTCCGCTGGGAAAGGGAGCGTATCAGCTGGTCAACGGGCATTCGAATCTGGGACTGGACAGCGACGGAAGCGGGGAACACCCGGTCCTGCAGTGGGGAGACGAGCCGGGCAATCCCAACCAGATCTGGGTGGCGACCCGCCTGAAGGACGGCACTTATACCTTCACCCGGGAAGACGGAGCTTTTGCCCTGGGGCTTGGGAAGGAATCGGGTTACGGCCACAAAGTGTGGCAGGTGAAGGCCGATGCCGAAAGTCCGCTCCAACGCTGGGTAATCCGGGAATCGGCCACGAAGCTGCATTTTATCGACTTTAAAACCTCATCCACCAATGACTGGGAGAATCCGGCGGTCATCGGCATTAACAAAGAGCCCGGGCATCCCACGCTGGTTCCCTATGCCAGCCTGGCGGAGATGCAGCAGGATCCGGCCTACGACCATCCCTGGGAGAGAACGGCCAGCTCCCGCTATCTTCTCCTGAACGGAAAATGGAAGTTCCACTGGTCGGCCAGTCCCGAAAACCGTCCGCAGGCTTTCTACAAGCCGTCTTTCAATGTGAGCGCCTGGGACGAGATCGATGTCCCTTCCAACTGGGAAATGAAGGGCTACGGTACGCCGCTTTATTCCAACGTTACCTATCCCTTTGCCAACAATCCGCCTTTCATCCAGGCGGTGAAAGGATACACGATGGAGCGGGAACCCAATCCCGTGGGCTCCTACCGGAGGGATTTCCAGCTGCCGGATTCGTGGAAAGGGCAGGAGATTTTCCTGCATTTCGACGGTGTCTATTCGGCCTTTTATGTGTGGGTGAACGGCAAGAAAGTGGGCTACAGCCAGGGCTCCAACAACGATGCCGAGTTCAACATCACCCCGTATGTGCGCGGCGGCAACAACACCCTTGCCGTGGAGGTGTACAAGTGGTGCGACGGCTCCTACCTGGAGGACCAGGACATGTTTCGCCTCTCCGGTATCCACCGGGACGTGTATCTGATGGCCCGTCCCGGGACGCACTTCCGGGATTTCCGCTTTACCACGGCATTTTCCGCCGACCTTCGCAGCGCCACCCTGGGAACCCGGGCCTATGTGAGCGGCAAGGGAGGCTTTGTGAAGGTTTCCCTCTATGACGCGGAAGGTAACCTGGTGGGCAGCGCACAGGCGGGCGGAACCGAGGCTTCCAGCGCCATCGAAGTGCCCGGCGTCCGGCTGTGGAGTGCGGAAAAGCCCTATCTGTACACGCTGTGCTTCGAGCTGTCGGACGCTTCCGGAAACGTTCTGGAGTGCACCAGTTTCAAACACGGATTCCGCAAGGTGGAATTCAAAGGCAACAAACTGTATGTCAACCATGTCCTCACCTACCTGAAAGGGGCCAACCGGCACGACATCCACCCCGTGCACGGCAAGGCCGTTCCGCTGGAATCGATGGTGGAGGACATCCTGCTGATGAAGCGCCACAACCTGAATACCGTGCGCACCAGCCACTATCCCAACGACCCCAGGATGTATGCCCTGTACGACTATTACGGCCTCTACGTCGTGGATGAGGCCGATCAGGAGTGCCACGGCAACCATAGCCTCTCCGATCTGCCCGCCTGGCGGGAAGCCTACGTGGACCGCGCCGTGCGGATGGTCCGAAGAGACCGCCTGCATCCTTCGGTGTTTTTCTGGTCGCTGGGCAACGAAAGCGGACGCGGAAGCAACATCGTGGCCGAGCGGGATGCCGTGAAGGCCCTGGACCTCCGCCCCGTCCATTATGAGGGACAGAACGAGGTGGCCGATTTTGACTCCCAGATGTATCCTTCCCTGGAGGATATGGCAAAAAGGGACCGGGACGGCTCCGCACGGCCTTATTTTCTCTGTGAGTATGCCCACGCGATGGGCAACGCCATCGGCAACCTGGCCGAATACTGGGACTACATCGAGAACAAGTCGGAGAGGATGATCGGCGGCTGCATCTGGGACTGGGTGGACCAGGCCATTGCCATGCCCGGAGCCGCAGACGGAAAGCTCTACTTCGGCGGCTCGTTCGGGGATATCCCCAACGACAACGACTTCTGCTGCAACGGCATCGTCACGGCCGACCGCCGGGTAACGGCGAAGCTCCAGCAGGTGAAGAAAGTGTACCAGTATGTCAAGATCGGCCAGCGGGCTCCAGGCCTTCTGGTACTGGAGAACCGTTACACGGACTATAATCTGAAAGAAATGCGCTTGGACTTCTGCCTGCTGCACGAAGGAAAGGTAATCCGGCGCGGCGAGACGGAACTTCCCGATACGGCTCCCTGGCAATCCTGCGAGGTGGAACTGCCCCTGGAGAGCATTCCCGCGGAGGGAGATGTCACCCTTCAGGTGCAGATTTCCCTGAAGGAGGCCACCCGCTGGGCCCCTGCGGGACACGTGGTTGCTTCGGAGGAGTTCGTGCTCCAGGAACCCGCCTCCCGTTATGGCGGAGCGGACAACAGTCAGGCCGAACCCCTTCGCATTTATGTGGAGGAGGGCCGCTTCCTCTGTGCCCGGAACAAGGCTGTCAGCGTCCGCTTTGACAAGGCGCGGGGGACTTTCACCAGCCTTTGCCTGGACGGACGGGAGGTTTTCCACGGCGTGGACGGTCCGGTGTTCAACGCCTACCGTTACATCAGCAATGACGGTGTCCGTTTTGTGATTGACGGAAAGGATGAGTCGGTGACTACCTGGTCCCGGCTGGAGTCTTTCCGGTACAGGGAGAGTCCTCAGTGCCTCCACGTGGAGGTATCGGCCGTAGCCCACGTGGGAACGGAAGAAGTCCCGTACCGGGTGGTCTATGACGTGCAGGCTTCCGGGGTAGTGGATGTGAACGTCCATTTTACGGCAGGCGAAACGTTCTCCCTGCCGCGTCTGGGACTGAGATTCCTGCTGAATCCCGTCTATGAGACCGTCTGCTGGTATGGACGGGGCCCTATGGAAAATTACCAGGACCGCAAGGACTGTGCTTTCCTGGGCATCTACGAGAACACGGTAAGCGGGATGGACGAGCCTTACGTCCGTGCCCAGACGATGGGAGGGCGCAGCGACACCCGTTGGGTACGTTTCAGCGGCTCCGACAGCCGCAGCGTCACTTTCACGGCCCACGAGAGTTTCGACTTCAGCACCCTTCACTACACGGATGAAGACCTGTATCTGGTCAAATACGGCAACGACCTGGAGAAAATCCGTCGCTCCGAGGTGGTACTCAACCTGGACTGCATCGGCAGCGGTATCGGAAACGGCAGCTGCGGTCCCGGGGTTATCAAGGAGTACCGCATCGCCCCCGGTCAGGAATACGGCTATCGTTTCCGTATCTCAAAGTAAATGAGTATGAAGAATATAACTGTTTTTGCAACTGTTCTGCTTTTGATAGGAGCCTGCGGATTCCGGGAAGGTTCCGTGACTTCAGCGAAGCCGGAATTCGTGACGGAATATCTTGCGCCTGTACGCATTGTCCGCACCAGCGGTCCGGTGGAGGATGCCGATGTGCTGCTGAGCCCCTATGCCGGGCAGGTGAGCACCACTGAAGACCGGCTGGTCACCCTCCGCGAGGGGGCGTCCCTTCTGCTGGATTTCGGCAGGGAACTCCAGGGTGGCATCCAGCTTGTGCGCACCATCCACGGCTCCCACAAGGCGGCGCGCATCCGCCTCTGCCTGGGAGAATCCGTGAGCGAGGCAATGAGCAGCGTGGACGATCCGGAGACCAGCGCTACCAACGACCATTCGGTCCGCGATGCGGAGATCCCGCTTCCCTGGCTGGGAAGCGTGGAATTCGGCAACAGCGGTTTCCGTTTCGCCCGACTGGACTTGGTGGACGGCGACGGGGAAGAGGTGGGCCTGGTAGCCGTCCGTGCCGTTTCCCGCATCCGGAACCTGGACTATCTGGGCACCTTCCGCTGCTCTGACGAGCGCCTGAACCAAATCTGGCAGACCGGAGCCTATACGGTGCATCTGTGTATGCAGGATTACCTCTGGGACGGCATCAAGCGGGACCGGCTGGTCTGGATGGGAGATATGCATCCGGAGGTGATGACGGTCAATACCGTTTTCGGAAACGAGGAAGTCGTCCGCAAAAGCCTGGACTATGTGCGGGACAACACGCCGCCCGACGAGTGGATGAACGGCATCTGTTCCTATTCGCTCTGGTGGATCATCATCCAGCATCACCTGTATCAGTGGTATGGGGATATGGATTATCTCAAAGAGCAGCGGGAATATCTGAGAGCCCTCCTGCACACGGTGATGGGCCAGATGGACGGAAACCGGGAGGCTTATGCGGAAGGACGCTTCATCGACTGGCCCTCCAACGACCAGCCGGCGGTGATTCACGCAGGCCTTCAGGCCCTCAGCGTCCGTGCGCTGGAAGCCGGGGCCGATCTGGCCTTCCGGCTGGGGGAAAAGGTCCTTCGGGAAGAATGCCTGGCAGCGGCGAAGTGGCTCCGAACCTATGTTCCCGACATGGTGGAAAACAGCCAGGCGGCAGCGCTCCTGTCGCTCTCCGGCATGGTGGATGCGGCCGATGCATCGGCCATTATCCTTCGCAACGGGGCCGAAAAGTTCACCTCCTTCATGGGTTATTACCTTCTGGAAGCGCTGGCCCGGAGCGGTCATTATTCCGAGGCCATGGACCTCATCTCCGACTACTGGGGCCGGATGCTTGATCTCGGGGCCACCACATTCTGGGAAGATTTCAACTACGCGGATGCCAGGAATGCCGCGCGGATTGACGAGCCGGTCCCCGATGGGAAATTCGACATCCATGCCGACGGCGGCGCCTGGTGCTACGTGGGCCTTCGCCACAGTTTCTGCCACGGTTGGGCCAGCGGGCCCACCGCCTGGCTGAGCCGGCACGTGCTGGGCGTTGAAGCCGTGGAACCCGGCTTCCGAAAAGTGCGCATCGAGCCGCATCTGGACCATCTGGAATGGGCCGAGGGTACTTTCCCCACTCCGCAGGGGATCATTGCGGTAAGACACGAAAAACAACCCGACGGCAGCGTCCGCTCCCGGGTACAACTTCCAAAAGGTATCAAATGTGTAAAATGAGAAAACTTCGTTTACTGTCCGCCGCTTTGCTCGCCTTGTCCTGCCAGCCCTCCTTCCGGGTTCAGGACATGCGTTGTGAGGGACTGGTGGAGCCGCTGGGTATCGACAACGCCCGGCCGCATTTCAGCTGGACCCTCTCAAGCAAGGGACCGATGCAGCAGACCGCTTATGAGATTGAAGTGGGCCCCGGCCTCTGGAACTCCGGAAAAGTGGAGAGCCCGGAGCAGCTGATGATCCCCTACGGGGGCACGTCCCTTGTCTCCCGTCAGCAGGCCTGGTGGCGCGTGCGCGTGTGGAACGAGGACGGAAAGGTATCGGCCTGGAGTCCCAAGGCGCGTTTCGGTGTGGGCTTTCTGGCCGGGGAGATGGAGGGAGAGTATATCGGCGCAGTACCGGGCGAGGGGAGAGCTTCCCTTCTCAGGAAGGTGTTCGAGCTGGATAAAGTGCCCTCTGAGGCCCTTCTGTATGTGAATTCCCTGGGATATCACGAGGCGTCCCTCAATGGGAAGAAGGTGTCCGAGTCGGTCCTGAATCCCGCCGTTTCGCAGCTGGACAAGCGCTCCCTCATCATGGTTTACGATGTGCGCGGCCTGCTCCGGAAAGGGAAGAATGAGCTGCTCATCGCCGCAGGGTCGGGCTGGTATAAGCCTGCTACTTTCGGGGCCGTGTATGAAGGGCCGCTGGTAAAGGCCGAGCTGGACCTGGACGGCCGTCCCGCCGTTTGGACGGATGCCTCCTGGGAAGGGGCCTGGAGCGGCTATTCCGACCCCGGAACCTGGCGTCCGCACGAATTCGCGGGAGAGCTGATAGATGCCCGTGTGACCCCCCGATGGGGCCCGGTGGACGTGGTGAAGGTGGAGGGAGTGGAAGCCTCGATGCAAATGTGTGAACCGTGCACCGTCCAGGAAATCCTGGAGCCGGTGAGCATAACCCGGACAGGAGACAACGGCTATCTGGTGGACTTCGGAAGGGTGGTGAACGCTTTGCTGGATATAACCCTTCCGGCCCTTCCCGAAGGGCATGTGACGCAGGCCCTCTTCGGGGACAACAGCCCGGAAACCCTGGATCCCCGCGTCTGCGGATATGACACGTATATCTCTTCCGGAGCGTCGAAGGGAGACCGCTTCGTGAACCGTTTCAACCACCACATCTTCCGCTATGTGCAACTGGACAGCCTTCCCGAAAAGCCCTTGGAAATCTATGCCTTGCGAATGCGGACGGACTTCCCCAAGAGAAGCACATTCACCTCTTCGGACGAGGATCTGAACCGCATCTATGACCTGGTGGACTGGACGGTGGAGAACCTCACTTTCAACGGGTATATGGTGGACTGTGCCAGTATCGAACGCCTGGGTTACGGAGGGGACGGAAACGCCTCCACCGTGACGCTGCAGGCAATGGCGGCGGTTTCTCCGCTGTACCTGAACTGGCTGCAGGCCTGGGAAGATGCCGAGCGTCCCGACGGCAGCCTTCCCCATACGGCGCCCAATCCCTACCGGGCGGGCGGCGGTCCCTACTGGTGCAGTTTCCTGGTCCAGGCCCCCTGGCGCAGCTATGTGAGCTATGCCGACAAGCGCATGCTGGAACGTTTCTATCCGGCCATGAAGCATTGGCTGGACTATGTGGATGCCTATACCGTGGATGGTCTTCTGAAGCGCTGGCCCGAGCTCGAATACCGCTGGTGGTACCTGGGAGACTGGGCGGCCCCCGAAGGGGTGGACGTGACGGATCCCGAATCGGTGGATCTGGTGAACAACTGCGCGCTCTGCCAGGTTTATCTGGACCTGGAGCAGATTGCCGGGGTGTTGGAAGATGAGGCCGGGGCGCGGCGTTTCCGCCTCCGTTATGAGGAGCTTTCCCGCCTTATCCACGCGCGATTCTACCATCCGGAAACGGGGACGTACGGTACTGGAAGCCAGTTGGATATGGTCTTTCCGCTCCTGGTGGATGCCGTACCGGAGGAACTGATTCCGGCGGTGACGGCCTGCCTGAAGGAGCGTACGGCCACCGTGTACAAGGGACATTTGGCCACCGGGCTGGTGGGGGTTCCCGTCCTGACGGAGTGGGCCACCCGCGTCCGCGAGGCCGACTGGTTCTACGGCCTTCTCAAGCAGAAGGACTACCCCGGTTACCTGTATATGCTGGAGCAGGGGGCTACCGGCGTCTGGGAGCATTGGAACGGTCGCCGAAGCCGCCTTCACAACTGCTTCAACGGAATCGGAAGCTGGTTTTACGAGGCCCTCGGCGGCATCATTCCCCTGGAGCCGGGCTGCCGGCGCGTCCTCATCGACCCCCAGATTCCCCGGGGACTGGACTGGGTGGAGGTCAAGCGCGACACCCCCTACGGCATCATCTCCGTCTGCCGGAGCGGAAACACCCTGGAGTTTACCGTTCCCGTGGGGGTAAGCGCCCTGGTAGGAGGAAAGCGCTATGGAAACGGATCGTGGGAAATTACGTTAAAGCCATAAATATTTTGAAAAAAAATTAAAAAGAAGTATCTTTACGAAATAATAAAATTGAGAATTCGTGAAAGTAAAGTTGGCAGCCATAGGAGTGGGGAACCGTACCGGAAAGTATCTCCGGTATTTCCAGGAGCATAGTGACCAGGTGGAACTTGTCGCCATCGTGGAACCCAATGCCATCAGAAGGGAAGCCTGCAGAAAATGGTTTTCCTTGCCGGAAGAATCCTGCTTTGAATCGGCAGAGATGTTTTTCGGAACTGGCGTAGAGTGCGACGGGGTCATCATCGGATCGCCGGATCGTTGTCATTATGAGCAGGCGCTGATGGCCATCGAAAAGGGCATGCACATCTTGCTGGAAAAACCCATCGCCCAGCATTATGAACAGTGTGTCCGCATCGCCGAGGCCGCACGCATCAAAGGCGTGAAGGTAGGTGTTTGCTATGTGCTCCGCTTTATGCCGCTGTACCGCAAGGTGAAGGAACTGGTGGACCAGGGGGTCATCGGCCGCATTACCGGTGTCTCCCATCAGGAATTCGTGGGGATAGACCGTATGCTGCACACGTATGTGCGCGGCTATTGGAACAAGGCATCGGCCTCCACCTCGTCATTTATCTCCAAATGCTGCCACGACGTGGATATGCTCCTGTGGATAACGGGAGCCCGGATCAAGACGGTACAAAGCGCCGGAAGCCTGGAATGGTACAAGCCGGAAAATGCCCCTGAGGGAGCCGCCGCCCGCTGCCTGGACTGTCCCGTGGAGGGAGAGTGCTCCTTCTCGGCGGTGGATATGTACCTGCGCCGCGGGGTCTGGACCAACAATTTCCCCATCCCGGAGGGAAAGACCAAGCAGGAGGTGCTGGAAGAGGAAATCCGGACGGGCCGTTTCGGCCGCTGCGCCTTCCATTGCGACAACGACGTGGCCGATCGCCAGATGGTTACGCTCACCGCGACGGACGGCATCCTTATCACCATTGAAATGAATGCCCTCACCCGTCGGGAGGGCCGCATCACCGTCTTTACCGGCACTTTGGGAGAGCTGGTGGTAACCGATGAAGAAATCCAGGTAAGGGACCGCCACGGCAACCTGGTCCGTAAAGAGGATTTCTCCCGGGATGCCGCCATGCCCCTGCATGCCCACGCAGACCTGGACATCGTGGAAGACTTTGTCGGGGCTGTCGCCGCCGGGGATCGCTCCGTAGCCATTCCCATTGAGGAGGCGCTGGAAAGCCACCGTATCTGCTATCTGGCAGGATAGAGAGAATTTACACCAACACAAAACCACTGATATTATGTCAAAAGAAATCTCAAGAAGGTCGTTCCTGAAAGCCGGAACCGCTGCCGCCATCGGCCTGTCCGTGGCACCCAAATCCGTATGGGCTAAAGCCAAAGACGTACCCCCGCCGCCCATGGACCGTAAACTGAAGGTGCTGGCCGTCGGTATCGGCGGACGCGGCGCGGCCGTTATTGCCGAAGTGGCGAAAACCGAGGAAATCGTCGGCCTGTGCGACGTGGACTGGAAGTATGCCGACCACGTGTTCAAGAAGTATCCTGCCGCGAAAAAGTACAGTGACTACCGCGTGATGTTCAAGGAAATGCTTCCTGAGGCCGATGCCGTGATCGTCGCCACCGCAGACCACACGCACGCCATCATCGCGGCTGAGGCCATCGCTGCCGGCAAGCATGTTTACTGCGAGAAGCCCCTTACCCGTACGGTGTACGAATCCCGCCTTCTCACCAAGCTGGCCAAAAAGCATCGCGTGGCTACCCAGATGGGTAACCAGGGTGCCTCCGAGGAAGGTGTCCGCAAGGTCTGCGAATGGATCTGGAACGGAGAAATCGGTGAGGTCACCCGTGTGGATGCTTTCACGGACCGTCCCATCTGGCCCCAGGGTCTGGAGCGTCCCGCCAAGGGAGAGAAGGTCCCCAAGACGATGAACTGGGACTGCTTCATCGGCCCTGCCCCTATGCGCCCTTACCATCCCATTTACACGCCCTGGAACTTCCGTGGCTGGTGGGACTTCGGCACCGGTGCCCTGGGTGATATGGCCTGCCATATCCTCCATCCCGTTTTTGCAGCCCTTAAGCTGGGTTATCCCACCAAGGTTCAGGGCAGCTCCACCGCCCTCCTGACCGAGTCCTGCCCCCAGGCCGAGAAGGTCCGCTTCGTCTTCCCCGCCCGTGACAATATGCCCAAGGTGGCGATGCCCGAGGTGGTGGTGAACTGGACCGACGGCGGCATCCTCCCGGATCGTCCGGAAGGCCTTCCCGCCGGTGTGAACCTCAACGATGCCGGTGGCTGCCTCATTTTCTACGGCACCAAGGACACTCTCATCTGCGGTTGCTACGGCGTACGTCCGTACCTGCTGAGCGGCCGTAATCCGGAGGTTCCCCACGTGCTTCGCGAGGTGAAGACCTCCCACCAGCAGGACTGGGTGCGCGCCTGCAAGGAGCATCCGGATTTCCGTACCCCCTGCGTGTCCGATTTTGCCCAGGCCGGCCCGTTCAACGAGATGGTGGCCATGGGTGTGGTGGCCGTTCGCCTGCAGGCCCTCAACCAGGAACTGGAGTGGGACGGCGAGAATATGCGCTTCACCAACATCCCGAAGGGTGCCACCATCCGCACGATGATTCACGACGGCTTCTCCATCCACGATGGACACCCCACCTTCGAGAACGTGTACACGGATCCCGTGGATGCCAATGAATTCGCCGCCGAGCTGATCAAGCCCGTCTATCGCAACGGCTGGTCGCTCCCGGAAATGCCCAAGGACTAATCTATAATCTGTTGTCAATATGAAAAAACTTATTCTTTTCACAGCTATGGCTGCTCTTGTGCTGGGTGCCGCATCCTGCAAGAACAACAATAAGGGCGGCGTTCCTGCCTACACCGTTGTCGAGGCCGATGAGGTAGATCTGGACGATTTCCCCGTGGACGAGGAAGGCTATGTCGTGCTCTTTGACGGCACTTCTACCAAGGGATGGCGCGGTTACGGAAAGACCGCACTGCCCGCCCGCTGGACCATCGATGAAGGTGCCCTTAAGTTTAACGGAACCGGCAGCGGCGAAGGCCAGACCGGCGAGGGCGGAGACGTGATTTTCGCCCACGAGTTCAAAAACTTCACCCTGGAACTGGAATGGAAGGTCTCCAAGGGCGGCAATTCCGGTATCTTCTACCTGGCCAAGGAAGTGACCACCAAGGACGAGAACGGGAAAGATCGCTATGAGCCCATCTACATCTCCGCTCCCGAGTACCAGGTGCTGGACAATGCCAATCATCCCGACGCTCTGCTGGGCGTGGACGGCAACCGCCAGTCTGCCTCCCTGTATGACATGATTCCCGCCGTTCCCCAGAACCAGAATCCTTACGGAGAGTGGAACAAGACCAAGATTTTGGTATACAAAGGCACCGTGGTGCATTTCCAGAACGACGTAAAGGTGCTCGAATACCACCTGTGGACCCAGCAGTGGACCGATATGCTGCAGGCCTCCAAGTTCTCCCAGAAGGACTGGCCCCTCGCCTTTGAGCTGCTGAACAACTGCGGCGGTGATGACCATGAGGGCTATATCGGCCTCCAGGACCACGGAGACGATGTATGGTATCGGAATATTCGCGTCAAACTGATGGACTAATCGTATGAAAAGAGTCTTTTTAGCCTTTGCCGCCGTTATGATGGCACTCGCTTGCGCTCCCAAGGAGCAGACTCCCCAGAAAAAGGATATGTGCGTGCAGATGTATTCTGCACGCAGTATCCTGAACAACGGGAACTATGCTGATGTCCTCAAGGAAATCGCTGCGCTGGGTTACACGGCCGTGGAAGCCGCCAGTTACAGCGACGGTCTCATCTACGGGGACGAGCCCGAGGTCTTCAAACAGAAGGTCGAGGCCGCCGGCATGAAGGCACTCAGCGCCCACGTAGGCCGCGGCCTGTCCGAGGAAGAACTCGCTTCCGGAGACCTCTCGGCTGCCCTTGAATGGTGGGACAAGTGCATTGAAACCCACGTCAAGGCCGGTATGGAATACCTGGTGACCCCCTGGATCGGTGTCCAGAAAAACCTGAAGGACCTCCAGCTCTACTGCGACTACCTCAACGAAGTGGGACGCCGCTGCAAGGCCGCAGGTCTCAAGTACGGCTATCACAACCACGCCCACGAATTCGAGAAGGTGGAAGGAAAGGTAATGTACGACTATTTCCTGGAGCACACGGATCCGGAACTGGTATTCTTCCAGATGGATGTGTACTGGACCGTTATCGGAAAGGCTTCCCCCGTGGATTACTTCGAGCGCTATCCCGGCCGCTTCAAGATGCTGCACATCAAGGACGAGTGGGAAGTGGGACAGAGCGGAATGGTGGGCTTTGACGCCATCTTCAAGAATGCCGGGAAAGCCGGCCTCGAGAACTTCGTGGTGGAAATCGAACGCTACAAGCACGAAGACATCCTTGTGAGCTTCCGCGAGAGCGCCGACTACCTCCTCAACGCCTGCTTCGTAAAACCCAGCTACGTCAAATAATTACCGATAGCCAACACGTTGGTTATTAGTAGTTTGTGTAATAATCCTCTGCGCTTTTTGCGCAGAGGATTATCTATAAACTCCTGAGCATCAGAAGTTTATAGATTTTCTCACTTACCGGAGAAGGGAAGCGCCCAGAATGCCGGCATTTTCTATGTCGGCCGGGGCGATCTTGAGGTTCTCCACGCTTTGGGGATAGGGGAAGAGGCGGATTTCTTTCCACATGGCTTCGGCAAAAAGCGGAAAGGCCTTGGCAATGCTGCCGCCGATGATGATGGCTTCCGGGTCGAAGGCATACAGGATGAGTTGGATCAGTTTTCCGACGTGGATTCCGAACTCTTCCCACAGGGGAGAGGGCCCGGCGGCGGCTGCTTCTTTGCCGGAGGTGCCTTTCCCTACGAAAAAGCGGCTGGAGCAGTAGTATTCATAATCCTTGTCTAGATAGGGGATGCTGCCGATTTCTCCGGCACCGGTGTTGTGTCCGTTGTAGAGTTTTCCGTCCACCACCAGCGAACTGCCTACGCCGGTTCCCAGCGTTACGCAAACGGTTTCCCTGGCGTTTCGGAGCGAGCCGTAGCGCGCTACGCCCAGGGCAAAGCAGTTGCAGTCGTTGTTGACGGAAACGGGAAGCCGGAAACGGTTTTCGAGGTACTCTTTCAGGCGGACCTCCTTCCAGGAGGGGATTCCCACCACGTTGTAAACGATGCCCTTTTCGCGGTCCACGACAGAGGGAACGCCGATGCCGATTCCCTTTACCGCAGGGGTGATGACCGCTTCGATGAGGCGGCTCATCTGCTCGAGAACGGCTTCTTCGGCCCCCTGCGAAAGGCAGGGTTCGGAAAGCAGACGGACAATCTCTCCGTCCTTCACCGTCGCTACGCGGATGTTGGTGCCGCCCAGGTCTATTCCAATGTACATACAGGTTAAGGTTTTAGTATTTCAGTTTTCCGCTTTTCTCCACGTGAACCGTGGCGCTTTCCCCATCTCCCCAAAGGAGGGTGATGTTCAGGGGAACGTTGGTGGTAATCGTGACCACAGGCTTCTCGGAGGCCGATTTGCGGGCTGCCACTTTCAGGCTCACAAGACCTTCGGGGCCGAATGGATAGCGTTCTATGCCGTGGGCTTCCACTTGGCGGATATCCCACTCTAAGCGATTTTCCGAATAGTCGGAGCGGATGCCCAGGATGAATTCGATGAATTCGGCGATAGGAGGAAGACCGGCCCAGCCCACGAAGTCTTTTCGGGCCATGAAACCGGGTTCGGCCTTCTCAGGAGCATAGTATTCCCAGAAGGTGCCGGTGTTTTTCCATACCTGGAACACGTTTCCGTAGTGGTTGTCGGCCACTTTCCGGGCCTCTTCCCTGTATCCTTTTTTCCAGAGGCCGTCCAGAACCATATAGTTGGTGCCGGGCCAGACGCCTCCCTGCCAGTATCGGCCCAGGGGGTTGTATTTCTTGTTGTCCGCGCTCAGGGAAGGTACCTGGTGCGGGCGGGCGAACTCGCTGCTGTCGGAAAGATGGGCTACGAGGCGGTCCATGCGATCTTTTTCCAGAACGTCCGTCTGCAGGGCCCAGAAGGCGCTGATGCCCTTGGCCGATCCGCGGCTTCCGTCGCGGAGCACATCGTAGAGATAGCCCGTCTCGGGATCCCACATATTCTCGTTAATCCAGGCCTTGAGGAATTTCATCTCGTCCTCCAGCTCCTCGATCTCCTGCCAGCGTTCGATATAAAAGCCGATTTGCATCAGGCAGTCGTCCACCAGCCACTGCTGGAGGTTGGTGTCCAGCCAGGTGATGTGTCCGTTGGAGAAGATGGGGTTGTAGCCTTCCGGGACGCGGGGCTGGTTATCCATACCTGTACCCCAGCCGCTGCTCCAGTAGGTGCCGTTCTGCCAGCTGCGGTTGAGCTGCCACCACTGGGCATAGGCCACCAGGGCGGGGAAGACGCGGTGCAGGCGGTCGATGTCTCCGAACTGCTTGTAATAGAGGAGTTCGGCCCAGGGAAGGAGGTTGGGACCGGTGCTCACAGGGTCGTATCTTTCGAAGCAGTCCGACCCGTCGGCCCGGATTTCCCGGCAGATGAAGCCGTCCTGGTGCTGCTTGGCGTAGAAGTTGTCCAGGGTGCGCTGGAAGGGAAAGAAGCGGTAGCCGTAGCGGGCAAAGAGCATCATAAAGGAATCGTCCCACATAAAGATGTTGCCGTTATAGGCCACATCCAGGTAGGGGGACACGAAACCGGAACCTTCCTGGGGCTGGCGGATGTTTCCCACGGCGATTTTCCAGGCGTGCCAGTACATGTCCACCTCCTGCTGGTGCCCCTCCCAGAAAGGGGCGGGAAGCACTTTCCGGGCCTGTTCGAAGGATCCGGGCTTCACGCTTTCGGGTTTCATCGTTCGGTACGGGTTCTCTGCCACGAAAATGTTCTTAACATACGTGTTTTTGTAGGGAAGGTCGTACGGACCGCTTTTCAGTTCCTGCCCCGCGAGGGGGAAGGAAAGGGCCATGAGGGCGATGACAATGAATTTTCTCATTTGGTGACCAGTCTTTTGATGGTGCGTGCAATCTCTGTGTTGATGTAGGTACCCGTGAATTCCCGGGAACCCGGGCCATAGGCGAAGACGGGAACCACGGTGGGAGTGTGGTCGTCGGAATTGTACACGGCCAGGACATGTCCGCTTTCCAGGTCTCCGTCCAGGAGGGTGAGGCCGCCGGTTTCGTGGTCGGCGGTGACCACCACCAGGGTTTCCCCGTTGCTGTCGGCAAACTTGAGGGCCTCGGCTACGGCGAGGTCAAATCCCAGTTGCTCGATGACCGATGCGGGGAAGCATTCGGAGTGGCCGGCATAGTCTATCTTGGCGCCTTCCACCATCAGGAAGAAGCCTTTTGAGGAGCTTTGGACCATCTTGTCGATGGAGACGCGGGTGATGTCGGCCAGGAAACTCAGGGTTTCTTCCGTGGCGTAGGCTCCCATCCGGTTGTCCAGGCAGATGACCTTTCCGGGGGTATTGTTTACCTGGAGGGCGTCGGTGATGTAGGTGTAGCCGTTGGCCCGGGTGCCGGCAATCATATCCACGCCGTCCTTCCGGGGGTCTTCAAAATAGTCCCGTCCGCTGCCGCAGATCAGGTCCACCTGGCTCTGGAGCATATAGCGGGTGATGCGCTCCGTGCTGTCCCGTTCCGAGGTGTGGCCGTAAAAGGCGGCGGGGGTGGCATCGGCCACGTCTCCCAGTGAAACGACGCCCGTAGCCTTGCCCAGGCCCTTGAAATAGTCTGTCAGTGAGGGGTACGCCACGGAGCCGTCATGGTTGGAGGCGATATGGCGTGTCCAGGAGAGCTCTCCGGTAGCGAGGGCACTGCCGCCCGAGGCGGAATCTCCGATGAAATCGTCCTGGGGGTTGTAGAACTGGATGCCGATGCTCTTGAGCTTCAGGAGGGTGAGGTCCCGCCGGTTGGCATAGGCGCCGGCTGCAATCTGGTTCAGCCCCATCCCGTCTCCGATAAGGAGGATTACGTTTTTGATTTTCTTCTTGCTGCCGTCGTTCCAATACGTGGGCGTGTAGGTGGGGATGCGGCGGGTAAGCTGCAGCTTCTCGTTCTGGAAGCCGGAGAAATCCCTTGTAGCAGCGTCCAGTTTGGTGGTTCCGGTGACACCGGAGTCCACGTGGTGCCGGCCCATGATGAAGTTCTTGTTGCCCCAGTCGCTGAAAAAGAGCGAGGCGACGGCCGGCTTGTCCGTATTGATGATGTCCACACCCAGTTTCCAGAAGGTGAAGTACGCGGTGGTGCCTTCCGGACCGCCCCAGAAGCGGATGGGCTTGCCCATGGCGTGGACCTTGGCGATGGCTTGTTTCACGGCGTTCAGCTCGGGATCCGTCATCCTTCCCTTCCCGTTCCACTTCCGGGCGAATTTCCGGAAATTGGTGCTGACCATCCCTACCCGGGAGAGTTGTTCCGGGGTGTAGTCCCGGTCGATGAGGCCGTCGAACCAGATGCAGGGGGGATAGTTGTCAAACTCATGAGGTTCCGGCTCGTCACCGGAAATCACCACCTGGACGCCATCGGGACTGCAGAACACATCCGGAAACGCTTCCACCAGGCTTACGACCCCCGGCAGCGCGGCGGCCTCCTTGAGGTCCACCATCAGGATGAGGCGGTCCGGGCTGCCTTTCCACATTCGGCCCCCGTTGGCTCGGAAGGTTTGGACGATGGGCTCGATGTACATCCTGCGGAGCGAGTTCCCGGCCTGGACATCCTCGCGGTTGTGAGCGACCAGGATTTCACCGTCCTGAAGGAACACATCGGCTTCGATAGAGGTGCAATGCTGGGAGTATGCCTCCCAGAAGGGGACGGTGCGGGTATAGTCATTGTGCGAATGCAGGATGACGGGCAACTGTGCGGCGGCGCTCAGGGGCAGCAGGCACGCTATCAGGAGTAACAGTCTTTTCATAAGCTAAAAGCAGAATAAGTTTTCTTTCGGGATGGGGGAGAAGCGTTTTTCGCCTTCGGCCCTCCAGGCCCAGCGGAGCACCTGGCCTTCATAATCTTCCAGGTAGATGAGCCTGTACCGGTGCAGGCCTTTTTTGAGCGGCACCCGGCCGAAGGTGGCGAGGGGGGAGTGTGAACCGTCGTTGTCCACCACGCGCACGCCGTCGATGTCCAGTACGGCGCCGTCATCACTGACGAGGGAGAAATCCCAGATGCCCTCCGACGGAATGTCGATGAGCCCGCTGAATACATAGCCGAAGTGGTCTTCGTCGGGGGCCTGGTCGATGGAAGGCTCCTCCATCGTTCCGGAAGCCAGTGTCTGGGCGGCGAGCACATCGGCCGTGCAGGAGAATTGTCCCCGGAAGTAACGGTAATTGACTCCAGGCTTGAATTGGGAGGCCTGTATCGAAGGAAGATAATGGGCTTTGGTGGCCTGGAGCGAGGCAAGGGGAGAAGGCTCCCATCCTTCCAGAAAAGCGCGGGCCTTGACGGGGCAGCTCTCCGTGATTGTGAAAGGCATCTGATACACCGGGCTGCCCGGACCGGGGTCGGTACCGTCCAGGGTGTAGCGGATGACCGCGCCTTCCGTCCGGCAGCCCAGCGTGACGGTGGTTTCTCCCTTGAACAGGGTGAGATTCTCCTTGACGGACGGTGTGGAGACCAGTTTTCCCTTGGTAAGGGAGTATGGGGCCTCCAGATTGTCCCGGGTATGGTCCGGGCTGGCCGATGTCTTGAAACACAGCTCACCGCCTTCCATTATTTCTCCAGATCGGAGGAAATTCCTTTCCACTGCTGCACCGTTGAGGGTGACCCCGGCAATGTAGGGATTCTTGGGATTGTCGGTTTTGATAGTGAGGGTTTTTCCATTGCCCAGGCGGATGGAAGATTCGCGGAAAAGGGGCACCGTGAGGATATACTCCCCGCTGCCGGGGCAGGCAGGGTAGATCCCCAGGGAGGCCAGCACGTACCAGGCGCTCATCTGGCCGCAGTCTTCATTTCCGCAGACGCCCTCGGGCGTGGTGTCATACATTGTGGTGAGCAGTTCCCTGACCGTTTCCTGGGTGCGGTGGGGAGCTCCCAGCCAGGTGAAAATATAGGCCATATGGTGGCTGGGCTCGTTGCCGTGGGCATACTGGCCCAGATATCCGGTGATGTCGGAGATTCTGACGCTGCTGCTGCGCTCCGAATAAGTGAAGAGTGAGTCCAGGGCGGAGAGCATCGGCTCCCGTCCGCCCATCAGGTCCGTATGGCCGGCTACATCCTGGGGGACGAAGAAACGGGCCTGCCAGGGAATGGCTTCGGTGTAGTCCCGGGTGCTGGCGATGGGGTCGAAGGGGCTTACCCAGGAACCGTCGCTGTTGCGGCCGCGCATAAATCCGGTGTAGGAATCGAAAACATTGCGGTAGTTGCGGGCGCGGCGGTCATAGGCACGGGCGATGTCTTCGTGGCCCAGTGATTCGGCCATCCGGGCGATGCACCAGTCGTCGTAGGCGAACTCCAGGGTTTGCGACACCGACTCCTTGACCAGATTGGCGGGGATGTAACCGTAAGTGGTATAAAGGGTGGAAACGTTGGTTCCCTTGTAGCGGTTGCTGGAAGCCACCATCGCCTGCAGGGCCTTTTCCCCGTCAAAACTGCGGATGCCGGAGAGCCAGGCATCGGCGATGACCGATACGCTGTGGTAGCCTATCATCGTATAGGTTTCCCGGTTTCCGAGGGGCCAGATGGGCAGTTCTCCGGTGCAGTCGAACATATCCAGCATACTGTTGATCATATCTCCCACCAGAGAGGGGTTCAGAAGGGTCTGGAGCGGATTCCAGCTGCGGAAGGTGTCCCAGATGGAAAGGGTGGAATAGAAGTGGGAGGTGCCGCCCACGTGCACGTTGCGGTTGAGGTGGTTGCGGTACATGCCGTCCACGTCGTCCATCCGGTTGGGGACCTTGAGGGTATGGTACAGGCAGGTGTAGAACTGTTCGGTAGGGCCGCCTTTCACGCTGATGCTGCCCAGCGCCTGTCCCCACATGGCCGACGCCAGGGCACGGATGCGGTTGAAGGACGGTTCTGCCGTTTCGGCCAGGAGGTTGGCACGGGCGCCCGCCGGTCCGGTGCCGGACAAGCCGGCATAGACCACGAGTACTTTTGTGTCTTCGGGGAAGGTCAGCAGGAGTTTTCCCTTTTCCGTCTGCGTTGCGCTTTTGAACGGGACTGAAAACCAGGCCGAAAGGTAGATATCCCTTCCTTCGGACCAGCCCATCACCTGGCGGTGGCCGCTGATTTCCCGGTCCCCGGAGGCTTCCAGGGTGGAAACAAGGGCCCGGCTACCTTCGCCGATGCAGTGGACGGCGTCCAGCAGCAGGAGCCTTTCACCCTTTTCCGTAAACGTATAGCGGTGTACGCCCACACGCGGAGTGGCGGTGAGCTCGACGGTGATGCCCTGCGGGAAATCCACTTTATAGTAGCCCGGTTCTGCGTTCTCCAGCCGGTGATCCAGCGGCAGGGGTGCCACCTTGTCCAGGCCGGGCGTGAACAGGAAGTCTCCCAGGTCTGCGCAGCCGGTGCCGGACAGGTGGGTGTGACTGAATCCCAGGATCAGTGAATCCGAATAATGGTAGCCGGAGCAGCCGTCCCAGCCGGCGATACGGGTGTCCGGACTCAGCTGCACCAGGCCGAAAGGCGTGGTGGCACCGGGGTAGGTGTGGCCATGAAAACCGGTTCCATTGAACACGTGGACTTGGGAAAGCGGACTTTTGTCGGCTCCGGTACAAAATATGAAGGCTGCCAGAGAAAAGATCAGCAGCCCGGGAAAAACGGATTTCATCTGAACGGGCGTTATTAGTGTCGGTTTTTACAAAGATACAAAAGAAAGAGGGGAGCATCAGCTCAATTTGCGACGATTTGTTACATAAATCGCGCATCTCTGCATGCTCTGTTCGATTCGTGAAAAACTTATAGTCATAATGGAAAATTATGCTTAACTTTGCATAATATGGGTAAACGAACTACCATCGCGGCCGTAACGGCCCTGGCGCTTCTTCTGGCGGGGATTGTCCTGGCCGTCGTCCGGTTGTACAAGAGCGGTACGGAAGAGCCTTCGGCTGCCGCCGTCGCCCCTGCCGGCTGGTCGGTGCTCAAGGCTATTCCCTCCGATGCCAATGCCGTGCTGGTTTTTGACGGATCGGCTAAGGCTGCCCGCATCCTGGCCGATTCCACCGGCTTCGTCAAGGGCGTCGTTTCCCAGGGAAACTCATCCCTGATGGCTTTTTTGTCGGCCCAGGGGCGTCAGCGTATGGCGGTTTCCCTGCATAACAGCGGGTCCCTGGTTCCCCTGGTGGCCATCCAAACCGAGATGCCCGATTCTGCGGCCCTGGTATTGGCTTCCCGCGCCGGTCTCAAAACCCGCCACCACGGCGGTTTCCTGTTGGCCTGCCGCTCGGAAACCTTTCTGAACGCCGCCGTCCGTCACCTGGAGGAGGAATCCTCGATTCTGGGTACGCGTCGCCTGAATGAGCTGGTACGCAATGTATCCGGTCACGCTGTCCTGTTCCTTCCCCATTCCCAGGCCGGGAAGCTGGTCCAGGTCTATGCCGGAACATCCTGGAGGCCCAAGGCCTCCTTTGTGAAGGAACTTACCGACTGGAGTGCCTGGAGCCTGCAGGAACTGGACAAGGAGCGTCTTATATTGAAAGGTATCGCCCTTCCGGGGGATGAAGCCGACAGTTACTTCTACGCCTTTTCCGGAACCCCGGCAGAGCGCCCGGAATTTCCGGAAGTCCTGCCGTATTATACGGCCACGGCCATTTCGATTCCCGTGGGGGATGCGGAGTCTTTCCTTCGCTCCCGCCGCACTTTTGAGGACGGAAACGGCCGCCTGCCCGCCTATGACAAGTTCCTCAAGACCAAGGGAGGGCGTCCACAGACTCCCGAAGAGTGGTTCCGCTCCCTGCAGCCCAAAGAACTGGTGCGCGTTTCCTTCCGTGGAGATGACGGCGTGCTCCGGGAGGCTGTCCTGATCCGCTCGGTCAAGGACCTAAAACTGGCTCCGGAGACTTCCAATCCCTATCGGGGATGCCTCGGCAGTCTTTTCGGCAACTATTTTGCCGTGACGGATACGGTGTGTGCATCGATAAACTCCCGCTGGAGCGTTTTTGCGGATACGCCCACCCTCCGCTGTTTCCAGGACAAATCGTTCCTGGAATACAGTCTCAAGGACCGGCTCTCGGACGCGTCGGTCAGCCTTCCGGAGGGTTTTGTGGCCTATTCCTCCTTCTCCGATGCCCCGGAACGAGTGTCCGAACTCTTCTCCGAAAACCTGGCTACGCCCCTCGAGAACTTCGTACGGGGCGCCGGTTTCGCCCCGGCCATGGCTTCGCTGGACCTTTCCGGGGATCGCCCGTCCCTGCGCCTCAGCGTGGAAACCCGCGTTCTCAAGGGTACCAAGGTTCAGGTCCTGGAGCGGGACTCCACCGTGGTGGTTCCTACCGGTCTTTTCTCGGTGATAAATTACACTAACGGAAAAACCAACTATCTGTACCAGAACGCCCACAAGTCCATCTGCCTCAATGACGAGAACGGCAAGGGTGTCTGGGGCATTCCCTTCAAGGAAAATCTCTGCGGCCGCGTGCAGAATATAGATTACTACAACAACAAAAAGATACAGTTCCTTTTCTGCGCTTCCGATAAACTTTGGCTGCTGGACCGCCTGGGGCATTGGGTGAACGGTTTTCCGGTCACTCTTCCCAAGCCCGTGCTGTTGGGACCGGACGCCTATGACTTTACGGGAGCGGGAGGATACACCGTCATGGTTCTCCATACGGACAATACCCTGGAAAGATACAATCTTCACGGGCAGAAAGCTGAAGGCTGGAAGGGGATCCATGCTCCGGAGACGGTGAAGAACCTGCCGGAACTCATTGAAACCCGTGGAAAACGCTTCTGGGTGGTCCGCACATCGGTCCGCACGCTCATCTATCCTTTCGAAGGGGGAGAGCCCCTCACCCGGGAGGAAGGCGGAAAGATGATCAAGCCCGATGCAGAGATAAACATTATTTCCAAGGGCATTTCGGCCGAGTGTTATGACGGCCGCACCCGAGACTTTAAATTGAATTAAAACCAAGCCGAAAGAATATGGAATTTCACTCTTTCAACAAGATACTTCAGGACAGCTTCGTACAGAACTGGGACCGGCCTGCGCTCACCAACTACCAGGGAATGACCCTGGCCTACAGGGACGTGGCCCGGCGCATCGCCAAGCTGCACATCGCCTTTGAACTTTGCGGTCTCCGGAAAGGGGACAAGGTGGCCATCTGTTCGCGCAACCAAGCCAACTGGGGCGTGAGTTTTATGGCCGCCCTCACCTATGGCGCCGTGGCGGTTCCCATCCTGCACGAATTCAAGCCGGGAAACATCCATTACCTGGTGAACCATTCCGAGGCCCGGGTCCTCTTTGTGGACGAGGTCATCTGGGAAGGCCTGTCGCACGATGAAATGCCGGACCTTTCCGTGGTGGTGCAGATCAATACCTTCAAGTTCCTCTATGCCGACAACCAGGAGCGCGCCTGGGTAAGGGAACATCTGAACGAGGAGTTCGGAAAGCGATATCCCAACAACTTCGAGCCACAGGACCTCGATTACTATGAAGACACGGCCGAGGAACTGGCCGTCATCAACTACACCTCCGGCACTTCCGGTTTCTCCAAGGGTGTTATGATTCCGTATCGTGCCCTGTTCTCCAACGTGGAATTTGCCGCCAAGGATGCCTGCCCTATGCTCAAGGCGGGGATGAGTGTGGTTTCCATGCTGCCCACAGCCCATATGTACGGGATGATGTTCGAATTCCTTTTCGAGATGACCATCGGCATGCATGTCCATTTCCTGAGCCGGGTTCCCAGCCCCAAGATCATTATGCAGGCCCTTGGGGATGTTCACCCCGACATTATCATCGCCGTCCCCCTGGTCATCGAAAAGGTGTACAAGACCAAGCTGAAACCCCTGATGGACAAGAACCGCCTCAAGTACCTGATGCGCATCCCCGTGCTGGACAAGGCCATCGAGAAGAAGTTCTGCACGGAACTCACCAGTGCATTCGGCGGAAAGTTCGAGGAGGTCATCCTGGGAGGCGCCGCTTTCAATCCGGAGGTGGAGAAGTTCTTCCACAAAATCGGCTTCCATTATACGGTAGGTTACGGAATGACGGAATGCGCCCCCATCATCTGCTATGCCCATTGGGACAAGGTGAAGGTGGGCTCTGCCGGCCGTGCCGCCCTCAATATGCAAATCCGCATAGACTCCCCGGATCCGCAGAGCATCCCCGGAGAAGTGCAGGTGAAGGGTCCCAATGTGTGTCTGGGCTATTACAAGAACCCGGAAGCCACCGGAGAGGCTTTCACCGAAGACGGCTGGTTCCGCACCGGTGACATGGGCGTGGTGGACCAGGACGGATACCTGTTCCTTCGCGGCCGTTCCAAGTGTATGGTCCTGGGCCCTTCCGGCCAGAACATCTATCCAGAAGAGCTGGAGGCCACCATCAACAACTTTACCTATGTGGTGGATTCCCTGGTGGTGGAGGACGACGGCGGACTGACGGCCCTCATCTATCCGGACTGGCACCAGGGAGAACTGGACGGAATGACCCGGACCGAGTTCAAAAGGCACATTATGGACCTCCTTCCCGCCATCAACCAGGAACTGCCCAATTATGCGCAGATCAAGAAAATAGAGCTGATGCCGGAAGATTTTGAGCGCACGCCCAAGCGCAGCATCAAGCGTTACCTTTATCAAAGATAAGCCATGCCCCATAAATTCGATCACGCCTATCTGGAGATGGCCGAGGTCTGGTCCCGGAACTCCTACTGCAAGCGCAGAAAGGTAGGAGCCCTTCTGGTGAAGGACCGTACCATCATTTCCGACGGTTACAACGGCACCCCTTCCGGCTTCGAGAATATCTGCGAGGACGAAAACGGCGCCACCAAACCCTATGTGCTCCATGCCGAGGCCAACGCCATCACCAAGGTGGCCAAAAGCGGCAACAGCTCGGAGGGCGCAACGCTCTTCGTAACGGCCTCTCCCTGTGCCGAGTGTGCCAAACTTATCATCCAGGCGGGCATACGGCGTGTGGTGTACCGGGATGCCTACCGCCTGACGGACGGAATCGACCTGCTCAAAAGGGCGGGGATAGAGATAGAACAGGCCCAGTAGCCCATGAACAGAACGTTTGCACAATTCCTTCAAGTGATCCTGGGCATCGTCATCGGTGTTCTGGTCACGCTGGTGGCCGTCCGCTACCGGGACAGCCGTCATATCAACCGCCTCAGCCGCACCGACTGGGCCAAACTCAATCTTATCCTGGGTATCGTGGAAAAGAACTACGTGGACACCCTGGACAAGGAGGGCATGTCGGAAGCCGCCATTTCTGCGGCCCTCGCCAAACTGGATCCTCACTCGGTCTATCTGCCGCCCGTTCAGCTATCCGCTTCGGAAGAGGAACTGGCTGGTAATTTCGAGGGCATCGGCATTCAGTTCAATGTCCCCAACGATACGGCCATCGTGCTGGAAGTGATTCCCGGCGGCCCTTCGGAGAAGGCGGGCCTGTTGGCGGGAGACCGACTCCTGAAGGTGGACGACAAAACCATAGCTGGGGTTAAATTTCCCCAGGACAGTATGGTCCGGCGGATGAAGGGGCCTTCCGGCACCAAGGTGACGGTGACGGTGGGTCGTGGAAAGGAAGAGATTCCCTTCGAGATTACGCGTGGAAAAATTCCCGTCCACAGCGTGGACGCCTCCTTCATCGTCCGAGACAGCGTGGGATACCTGAGACTGGCCAAATTCTCCCGCACCACCTTCAAGGAGTGTCACGAGGCCACGCTCAAGCTGATGGAGCAGGGGATGACGCACCTTCTGCTGGACCTGCGGGACAACACCGGAGGCTATATGGACCAGGCCCTGCTGCTGGCCAACGACTTCCTTTCTCCCGGGGACACCATCGTTTATATGGAGGGCCGCCACCGTGCCCGCGAGGTATATCGGGCCGATGGAAGGGGCAAGTTCCAGACGATGGGCCTTACGGTGCTTATCAGCGAGAATTCGGCGTCGGCCAGTGAAATTTTTGCCGGAGCCATCCAGGACAATGACCGCGGCACGGTACTGGGCCGGCGTTCCTTCGGGAAGGGTCTGGTGCAGGAGCCCTTCTTCTTTACGGACGATTCGGGAATCCGCCTCACGGTGGCCCGTTATTACACGCCTAGCGGAAGATGCATCCAGAAACCCTATGACAATTATGGCCGGGACTTGTACAACCGCTATGCGGACGGGGAAATCTTCAGTGCCGACAGCGTCCGCCTGGACACCACGGATGTACATCGCACGCGCAGCGGCCGCATCGTTTATGGCGGCGGCGGCATCATGCCGGACGTGTACGTCCCGATGGATACCACCCGCGCCAGCAACTTCTACATCGCCTGCAACCGAAAGGCTACGCAGATGCGTTATGCTTCCTACATCTTTGACAGGCATGCGGCCCGACTTTCGGCCATCGACAATTACCGGGAGATGGATGCTTTCCTCTCTTCTCTGAATCTGAAGCTGGATTTCCTTGACTTCGCCCGAAAGAGGGATGGCATTTCCTGTCCCGAGGCCGAGTGGGACAGCACGAAGGATTACCTTCTTCCCCAGCTTCGCGCCCTCATCTCGCGTTATTCCAGGCTGGGAGAAAATGCTTTCTACAAGTATTACCTGCCGGTGGACGATGCCGTAGAAAGGGCACTGGAATCCCTGTAAGGACGATAAAAAAAGGGCAACCATTGTGGCTGCCCTTTTCTTTTCCTATTATTAACTAAACCAACAAATAACTAACCGGTTTAGCATAATGCAATAGCTGTGCCAAACTGCTAAACTTCGTGTTCTACTTCGGCCCGGGCGCGCTCGACGGACTTGGAACGCTTGAGGACAAAACCCGATCCCAGGTACTTGGTGCGGACATCTTCATCGGCTGCCAGTTCTTCCGGTGTGCCGGCCTGGAGGATGACGCCTTCGTAAAGCAGATAGGCCCGGTCGGTGATGGCCAGGGTTTCGCCCACGTTGTGGTCGGTGATGATAACGCCGATGTTGCGGTATTTGAGTTTGGCGATGATGTACTGGATGTCTTCCACGGCGATGGGGTCCACGCCGGCGAAGGGCTCGTCCAGGAGGATGAACTTGGGATCAACGGCCAGGGCGCGGGCAATCTCGCAGCGGCGCCGTTCACCGCCGGAAAGCTGGATTCCCAGGGACTTGCGTACCTTGGAAAGGTTGAACTCGTCAATAAGACGCTCCATCCGGGCGATGCGCTCCTCCTTGGTCATCTCCCGGGTGCTGGCCGACATCTCCATCACGGAAAGGATGTTGTCCTCCACGGACATCTTGCGGAAGACGGAGGCCTCCTGCGGCAGGTACCCCAGCCCCTGTTGGGCGCGCTTGTACATCGGAAGGGAAGTGATTTCCACCGTGTTGCCTTCGTCGTCGTCCAGGAAAATGCGGCCGCCGTTGGGTTTGATCTGCCCTGTGATCATATAAAAGCTGGTGGTCTTCCCGGCGCCGTTGGGCCCCAGGAAGCCCACGATCTCTCCCTGTTGCACTTCCATCGAAACGCCCTTCACCACCGTGCGGACGCCGTATTTTTTGACTAATTTCTCGGCTCGTAATTTCATTCGAATGGTCTCCTTATTTGGTGTCCAGCCCCAGATCGGCCACGAAAGCGCGGACATCGGGGTTCTTTTCCATCAGGTCCTTGGCCTTTTCTTCGGGCATGTAGGGGACTTTCTCCCCCGACTCTTCCACCGGGGTCACTTTCACCATGATGTTGATCCGCGGGCAGGAGAGCATCTGGCGGATTTTGTTCTCCAGCTCCCGAAGGAGTTTCTCTTCCACCCACTGTTTCTGGGACTCGTTGAGTACAAAGAAATGCACTGTTTTTACGCCTTCTTCTTCTTGGATATCAATTTTCCCGTTGGCGATCATGCTGGCCAGCCGGGGACGGTTTCCGTATTCCTTGGCCAGTTCCTTCCATTGAATGCGTATCTTTTCATCTTCCGGGGGCATGGTGCCCTGAACCTTATCGTCTGCTGCGGGTGCTTCCTCCTCTTTCTTTCCCTCCATAATGGCGCTCATCGAGAGGGAAGAACCTTTGAGAGGACGCCGGTTCCGGCGTTCGCCTTCCGGAGCGACCGGAGCGGCTGTCGGAGCCAATGGGGCCGGGGCAGCGGCGCTTTGGACCGGGGTCGATGGATCCGGGGCATTTTCCTTTGCAGGCCGGGGCGGTGCGGAGGGAGGAGCAGCCTCGGCGGCCGGTTTCTGCATCAGATAACTCAGCTTCATAAGCGTGAACTCGATGTGCAGGCGCGGATTTACGGCGGCTTTGTAGCCTGTTTCACAGGAAGTGGTGATACCCAGGGCGTCGTAGAGGAACTGGTGGGTGCAGCGGGAGGCCTGCTCGGTGTAGCGCTGCTTGAGCGATTCAGGGAGTTCCAGCAGGGGTTCCAGTCCGCCGGTCTTGGCTACCACCAGGTTTCTGAGATGGCTGGAGAGGGAGGCTACGAAATGCAGGGCGTTGAATCCTTTAGAAAGAATCTCGTCCAGGGTGAGGAAAGCATCCGGGTAATTGCCGCCAAGGAAATCATCCACCATCCGGAAACTGTACTCGTAATCCAGCACGTTGAGGTTTCGGATGACATCCTCGTACCGGACGTCCGTTCCGCAAAAGGCCACCGTCTGGTCGAAGATGGTAAGGGCGTCCCGCATGGCACCGTCGGCCTTGGAGGCAATGACATGCAGGGATTCATCGTCGATGGTGATTCCTTCCCGGCCGGCGATGCTGCGGAGGTTCCGTACCATATCCGGAATGCCGATCCGGTTGAAGTCGTAGGTCTGGCAGCGGCTCAGGATGGTGGGCAGGATCTTGTGCTTTTCCGTGGTGGCCAGGATGAAGATGGCGTGAGAGGGGGGTTCTTCCAGGGTTTTGAGGAAGGCGTTGAAGGCCGCCTGGGACAGCATATGCACCTCGTCGATGATGTACACGCTGTACTTGCCCACCTGCGGCGGCACCTGTACCTGTTCCATAAGCGTCTTGATGTCCTCCACGGAGTTGTTGGAGGCGGCGTCCAGCTCGTGGATGCAGTAAGATCGGCCTTCCCGGAAGCTGACGCAGGACTCACACTGCCCGCAGGGCTCCATATCGGCTCCGGGGTTCATACAGTTGATCATCTTGGCAAAGATGCGCGCCGTGGTGGTTTTGCCCACGCCGCGGGGGCCGCAGAACAGGTATGCGTGGGCCAGCTGCCCCCTCCGGATAGAGTTGGACAGGGTTCTGGCAATGGTGTCCTGACCGATCAGGGTCTCAAAGGAATCCGGCCTGTATTTCCGGGCCGACACAATATAGTCGCTCATAGACTACAAAGATAGTAATTTTTCCGCACCGATAAAGACCGTTCTTGCAAAAGGTCTGCTTTTAACCCGCACATCTTTTGCACCCATTCTGCCTCTAATTCCTTATTTTTGACATTGCGGTTCAGGATGCCCGTGAGTTCGTCGTGACTCTCTTTAGTCGCGGCATTGATTGTCTTTTAGTTATGAGGCGCATCGTTTACCGTATTTTACCCGATGGACAGAACAGTCTTGTCCAACCACTGTCATGTGGCCGTTTTGGCGAAAAGTCAGCAGAATGCAGACTCTTATGCAAAGGAAATCAAAAGAATGTACTCGATGCATTTCCAGAAGAAGTACAAGGTTAAGGGCATTCTGCGCCGAATCGAAATCAAAGCCATCAGCCTGGATACGGACCAGCATGTCAGAAACACACTGGCCTATATCCCTAAAAACGCAATGGATAACGGCTCATCCGTCTATGAGTACCCCTGGACAGGTTTCCGGGCCATGTTCTCCGGCATCTCCGACCCGGAGGATACAAGGCCGGTTTCTCAACTCAGTTTTCGCGAAAAAGTCACCATCATGCATACAGGGGACAAACTGACGGGGGTAGATTGGCTGCTTGATTCGCAAGACCACCTTCTTCCTTCCAGTTTTTGTGACAAAGAGTACTTGGAACAGGCTTTCAATCATGATGCGGCATTTTTTCTGCGATTGGTAGGAGGTGTGAATTCTGCCCAGATGAAGCATGAGTTGGAAGAAAAGCCCTATCAGATGCAAAGTGATTCCGAGTACTATAAAACAGTGAATGAACTCTGCAAAAAATGGTTCATGACAGAGATTCCGGACCTTTCAGAAGCACAGAAAATAAGGATTCTCCCTTATTTATTCCGGACGACCAAGACTACGGAGAGGCAGTTGGCGCGGATTGTCGGCATGACTCCCATGCGGATATCAGAGGTCCTGCAGAGAAAAGAATTTTGCTGAAAAAGAAGATAATGGTTAAATTTGTCCTTGACAGAACTTATCATTGCTGTCTACTAAAAATTCATAATAGTTCTTTGAAAATATTGTAAGTTAGAAAGTTGCAAGGTTTTTGAGCGCGCAACGATTTGAACTTAACTTTGCGGAAGATACCCTTCCGATATGAACACAGGTTCTTACGTTTTCGCTCAAATGGTCAAATTCCTGGATGAGTTTGTCTTCCTTCGCATTGTGAAAAAGTATGATGGCGACAAGTACGTCAAGCACTTTTCCTGCTGGAACCAACTACTCACCCTGATGTTTGGTCAACTGACCGGGAAGCCTTCGTTGCGGCGATTCATTATTGCGTCTGCACCCATCCAGAAGAAGTTTTACTCTCTCGGAATGGGCCGGAACGTTACCCGGAGCAACCTCTCAAAAGCGAATAATACACGCGATTATCGCATCTTTGAGGAGTTTGCCTACCACACAGCAGGTGTCGCTCAGAAGATGAGGATCGAGAACATCTTTAAACTCGGAGGGAAGGTCTATGCCTTTGATTCAACGACAATTGACCTTTGTCTCAGCGTTTACGAATGGGCTCATTTCCGGCGGGCGAAAGGTGGAATCAAAGTTCATACTTTGTTCGACCTTGAGTCCCAGGTGCCAACCATCTTCCACATAACGAAGGCGAAGCTCCATGATGTCAACGGGATGGATGTCATCCCATATGAACCGGGATCCTTCTATGTGTTTGACCGAGCATACAACGACTTCAGAAGACTTCACCACATTAAGGAGGTTGGATCCTTCTTTGTCGTGCGTGCCAAGAACCCTCTCAAGTACCAGCATGTCAGATGGAAGAGACGGATGCCCAAGAATGTCCTATCGGACTCCATTATCAGGCTTACCGTTTATAAGTCCAAACATGACTACCCGGAGGTGCTTCGTAGAATCGAGTACTATGATGAACAAGACCGTGTCTTTGTGTTCCTTACAAATGCGCTAAGCCTTGATGCTCTGGAAGTTGCGAACCTTTACAAAAGCAGATGGAAGATTGAACTATTCTTCAAATGGATGAAGCAGCACCTCAATATCCAAAGGTTCTGGGGCGAGACCGAGAATGCCGTTCGCATTCAAATCTACGCCGCCATCACCGCTTACTGCATGGTTGCAATCATTCAACATGAGACCAAAACCGAGTTGAGCATCTATGAAGTACTCGAGACCGCCAGCATGGTTCTGACCGATAAAACGCCACTCTATGACCTTCTATGCAACTCTAACGACAATATTGACAATGAACTTGATGAGTCGAGTGGACCGACTTTGTTTTAATTGTTAAACTTTATATAACCGTCCAAATTTTTAGTGGACACTAATGATTTATTTACTTGTATTGAACGACATTTAATCGTGTCTACTTTTAGACGTTATTTACGCACCCAATGGAAGTTTTACGCTTAATCACTTATGAATCACCCGTGACAGAGGTCATTGAGGTCATGTTGGAAGGCATTGTCTGTGCCAGTGGAGAGGTCCCTGATATGGAACACGGCTGGGATATGGTCTTTTAACCTATTGAAAAACTGAAAGATGAAACGCATCCTAACGAGTGTTTTAATGACGGCCTGCGCGGCCGTGCTGATGAGTAGCTGCCAGAAGACGCCGGTCGAAAAGAAGGCAGGCGTCCCGATGACGATCCAGGCGTCCGTCTCCGCTCCGGTGGGCACGAAGACGCTTTATGAGTACGACACGGAAGACAGGACGCTGAAGGGGTCCTGGGACTCGGAAGAGTCCATCACGGTGGTCTCTTTCGGCGAGAACGGCATCACGGCTGTCGACGAGTTCGTTTCTACCGGTGAGGCAGGTCGCAAGAAAGCAGAATTCTCCGGTACCTGGACCGGAAACGAAGGGGACAAGGTCATCTGCCTGTATCCGTCCGTGGACACGTACGCGGGCAATTCGATCTTCGACGCTGTGCGGGTGGGATCTCCGACCATTTATATGAGGAATCTTTCGACCGCTTCGGGCGCCCTGCAGCACGATGATCCGTCTTCTGTCTCCGACGTCGACCTGATGCTGGGCGAGGTGAAGATCTCCGGCGATGTTGCCCACGTGTACCTGGAGCACCAGTTCGCCGTGTTCCGCATCGAGGTGACCCTCGGGAACTTCCCGTACGAGGCGCCTGCCGGTTCTCCTTTCGACCAGGCGCGGATCAATTCCATCCGCATCAAGTGCGTGGATCCCGATTCGGAAGAAGAGGAAGAGTGGGGTGTGAACGGTGACCTGGTCTTCGTCCGGTTCTCCGGCCTGGATGTGACCACCGGAAGCTACACGGGGACGCCCTTCACGATCGAGAGAGGACCGCAGGACTATTACCTGCTCGATAGCGGCAATAACAGCGACCTCACGCTGATGGAAGAGGATGTGGTCGAAAAGACCTTTTTCGTGCCCGTCCGCTTCGACAAGGATCTCGAGGCGGGATATGAACTCTGTCTCCAGTTCGGCGGCAACTATTATGACAACAAGGAGGAACGCCGGAATTCGGTCAAAGTGTTCCCGGGCTGCGACATGCGGAAGACGATCACGAGCAAGCTCCCGCTTGAAAATGGTAAAATCTACGGCTTCAAGGTAACCATATAGGCTTATATCCTGTCTGAAGTCCTTTTGGATTACATTTGCGGCTAACTCAACGCTGCGATATAAACTCTTTTTATATCACAACAATCCCGGCCATATTTTTAGTGGACACTAATGAGAACTTATTACGAATGAAAAAGATACTTCTTTCCCTCGCAGCCCTGGCGCTTGTCGCCTGCGGCTCCACCCAGACAGCCCCGCGCACAGAACCCGTAGTTCCGGTTTCCAGCACCGAAAGTACTGAGGCACCAGTCGTTTATTTCACTTCCGATATCAGCCCCGAAGGGCTTCTGAACATCTACAATGCCCTAGGATGCAAGCCAGAAGGCAGGGTGGGCGTCAAAATCAGCACCGGCGAATCGGCCAAAACCAATTACCTGCGTCCGGAACTCATCGCTCCGCTGGTGAAGGCAGTGAACGGCACGCTCATCGAGTGCAACACGGCCTATGGCGGCGCCCGAATGAAGACGGAAGACCACCGCAAGGCCATTGCGGAACGGGGTTTTGAGGCTGTGGCTCCGGTGGATATCATGGATGAGGATGGCGATATCCAGATTCCGGTCCTCGATAAAAAGCACATTCAGTACGACATTGTGGGCAAGCACATCCAGAATTACGACTTTGTCATCAACCTGGCTCACTTCAAGGGACACGCCATGGGCGGATTCGGCGGCGTTCTCAAGAACCAGAGCATCGGCTTCGCTTCCACGGCCGGCAAGTTCTACATCCATTCCGCCGGTGAATCTTCCGACCATTGGATTACGGCCGAACAGGATGCTTTCCTGGAGTCCATGGCTGCCGCCGCCCAGGCCGTCGCCAACCATTTCGGCCAGAATATCGTCTATATCGATGTGATGAACAACATGTCCGTGGACTGCGACTGTGACGGCAATCCGGACAAGCCCCGCCTCTCCGATATCGGCATCCTGGCATCCACCGACCCGGTGGCCCTGGACAAGGCCTGCCTGGACCTGGTGTTTTCCTATCCTTCCCAGAAGGGCGACGACGCCAAGCCCCTCCAGGACCGCATCAACCGTCAGCACGGCACGCATATCATCGACTATGCCGTCTCCATCGGACTCGGAAAGGCCGATTACCGCATCGTGAACATCGACAAATAGCCGGTTTTACCCCGCATAACTGCAAAAGGTAGGTTTTTGAGGAGCCGACCTTTTGCATGTATTGTGGAGTCTATGGTGCTGAGAGGCGGAATGGGTGCAAAAGGTGTGCGGGTTAAAAGCAGACCTTTTGCGGAGGACTACAAAAAAACCGGCCGGAGAACGGTCGGTTTTTTATGCTGAACGGTGTTAAAGGCAATTACTGCTCCTCTTTGAGACGAAGCTGCTGAACATAGATGGCCTTCTGAAGTGCTACGCGCTTCTTGACGGAAGGCTTCTCGAAGTTCTTACGGGAACGCATCTCACGGACGGCACCGGTTTTTTCGAACTTGCGCTTGAATTTTTTCAGGGCTCTTTCGATGTTTTCGCCTTCTTTGATGGGTACGATGATCATTGCTTTTACACCTCCTTTTTCTTTTGGGACTGCAAAGGTAGAAAAAAATTGCAAATGCACAAAATTATTTAGTATATTTGTGGTAACAAGAATGTTATCGATATGAAACAGACCCCTGAAACCTATCCCTGGAAATTCGCCTCCGTGGGCGGAGCCGTTCGTGTAAGTATCCAGAGCGGAGAAGACATCCGTCATCTGGGAGAATTGGACCGAAAGATGTGGACGGTCCTCAGTTGCCCCCTGGACGGGCTGGAGTTCGACGCAAAGACCCTCCAACTGATTGATACGGACGCTGACGGCAGGATTCGCGTGGATGAAGTCATCAAGACTGCCCAATGGCTCACCCGTGTCCTGAAAGACCCCGACGGGCTGCTGAAGGAAAAGGACACCCTGGCTTTCACCGAGTTCAACACCGACGATCCGGACGGCGAAAGGCTCCTGTCATCGGCCAGGCAGATTCTGGCGAACCTCAAGCTGGACAAAGACCATATCGGCCTGGAAGATACGGCCGACAATGTGAAGATTTTTGCCGAAACGAAGTTCAACGGAGACGGCATCATCACGCCCGCCAGCGCGGATGACGAGGCCACGGCCGGGCTCATCGAGACGTTGGCCGGCATCGCTTCCGCTACGGACCGCAGCGGTGTTCCCGGCGTCAACGCAGACCATGTGGAGGCTTTCTACACCGCATGCGCCGAATACGCCGAGTGGCAGAAGGCCGGCACCAAGGAGGTCTTCCCCTTCGGGGACAAAACGGCCGATGCCCTTGCCGCCGTGAATGCGCTCAAGGACAAGATAGCCGACTTCTTCATGCGCTGCCGCCTGATCGGCTTTGATGCGGCAACGGCCGGCGCCGTGGACGTGAATGTGGAAAAGATTGCCGCCATCGAAGGCAACCTGGCCGACGCGGAATCCGAGATTTCCCTCCAGCCCCTGGCCAAACCCTGCGCTGAAGGAAAACTGGTCCTGAAGGCCGTGAACCCCGCCTGGAAGGCCGCCGTTGACAATGTCGTCACCCTTGTCGGCATCGAGAAGGATGCCCTTGAAGAGGCCGACTGGGCCGCCATCGAGGCCAGGTTCGCGCCTTATACCGCCTGGATGGATGCCAAAAAGGGCGGCCTGGTAGAAGGCCTGGGCCTGGAGGCCGTAAAGACCATCCTCAAGGAAGACAGGAAGGCCGTCCTGCTGGAGCTGCTGGAAAAAGACAAGGCCGAGGAAGCCAACGCCCTATCCATCGAGGAAGTGGACAAACTCCTGCGCCTGAACAAGCATTTCTACCGCTTCCTGAACAACTATGTAGTCCTGGCCGATTTCTATGATCCCGCTCACAAAGCCATTTTCCAGGCCGGACGGCTGTACATCGACCAGCGCAGCACAGATCTCTGCGTGAAGGTGGCCGGTCCCGCCCCGGAGATTTCCTCCCTCAGCGGGATGTACATCCTGTATTGCGCCTGCACCAGCGAGAAACTGGGCAAGAGCTTCAACATTGCCGCTGTCCTCACCGCCGGAGACGTGAATGGTCTCCGGGAGGGAAAGAACGCCGTGTTCTACGACCGGGAAGGCAATGATTACACCGCCAAGGTGACGGCCATCGTCGAGAATCCGATTTCCGTCCCGCAGGCCTTCTGGGCTCCCTACAAAAAGGCTGCCCGCTGGATCAACGACAAGATTGACCGGAACGCCGCCGCCAAGAACGAAAAGTCGATGGGCAACCTGACCTCTGCGGCCGACAGCGCCACGGACGGAAAGGGGGCCGAAGCCGCCGCCGCGGCAAAACCCGGCTTCGACGTGAGCAAGGTGGCCGTCATCACCATTGCGGCCGCAGCCGTTTCGGGCGTCCTTCTGGGCATCGTAGCCGTCCTTAAAGCCCTTACCTGGTGGCAATGGCTCATCCTTATCGCCGTCATCATCCTCCTGATCTCCGGCCCCTCGATGTTCATCGCCTGGCGAAAACTCCGCAAACGGGACCTGGGACCGGTCCTCAATGCCAATGGCTGGGCCATCAACGCCGCTTCGCTGGTAAACGTGAAGTTCGGAAAGACGCTCACCTCCCTGGCAGCGTATCCCCGCCTGTCGGAAGTGGACCCCGAAGCCCGCAAGAAAGCCGCCCGGCGCAGATTCTGGTGCTGGCTGTCCGTAATTGTGCTGCTGGCCTGCATCGGCCTGTGGCTCTGCAATATTCTGCTACCGCTGGGCCTTAAGAGTCCGCTTTTCTGATGGACACTCCCTTTCCTTATGCCCAGTATGTGACCGGCAAACAGTTCATCGGGCGTAAAAATGACGTGACTCTCCTTGGGAACCTTCTGTCCCAGGGAGAGCACGTTTCCATCTACGAACCGCCCAAAACAGGTATCACCTCGTTGGTACAGCAGACCTTGTTCACGATGCGCCTGGGCGGAAAAGCCTTCACGGTGGGGCAGTTATCGGCCCTGAACATCCGTACGCCGGAGGCTTTCCTGCTGCGTCTGGGATCCACACTTTTGCGGATGGTGGCCTCCACCCCCGATGAATTTGTGAGGCTGACACAGAAATACCTCGAAGGAACCCATTTTGTCTTCGACCCCCGGGCTTTTGCCGAAACCGGACAGGTACTGTCGCTGGGATGGGATCTGGACCGGGAAGACATTCTGACCATGCTGCGTCTGCCGTTTCGCCTCTGCGCCGAAAGGGGGGAACGCTTCATCCTCATCGTGGATGAATTCCAATGCCTGGCCCTGGTGGCTGACCCGGATATCATTTTAAGACCGCTGGATGCCGTTCTTCGGGAAGAGAAGGACTGTCGCTTGTTCTCCTTCGTCTTTTGTGGGAGCGGAGTCAATGCCATGAAAGGCATTTTCGAATCCAGTCTGCTCTTTCACCGTGTGGTAGAAAAGGTGAACATTTCTCCGGTGGACGATCGTGAGATTTCGGACCACATACAAAGGGGCTATCTCTCCGGAGGAAAGGTGGTGAACCAGGACCTCATCCTGGGGGCCTGCCGGCTCTTCAAGGGAAACCTGTGGTATATCAATCATTTCAGCGCCATCTGCGATGCGATGAGCCGCGGCTACATTATGGAACCCGTTTTCGTGGAGGCGCTGGGGAACCTGGTCTCCATGCATGAACCCCGTTTCAAAGAGATGGTCAACGGCCTCACGACGCACCAGATAAACTTTCTCCGCGCTACAGTCGAAGGTGTCCTCCATTTTTCTTCGGCCGATGTCATCCGGAAATACGGGCTCAATTCTTCGGCCAATGTCAAGCGCGTGAAGGACGCCCTGATGAAAAAAGAGGTGCTGGTATTTGACGAAAATGACCTCCCTTCCCTGATTGATCCTCTCTTTGAGTATTGGGTGAAAAAGTATTATTTCGAGATACCGCAATGAAAAGAATCGTAATTCTGACCGGTGCCGGCGTTTCGGCCGAAAGCGGCTTTGCCACCTTCCGCGATACAGGCGGCCTGTGGGAGCAGTACAATGTGCAGGATGTAGCCTCCATCGAGGGCTGGTACCGTAACCGGAAACTGGTGCTGGACTTTTACAACCAGCGCCGATCGCAGTTGAAAGATGCCCGGCCCAATGACGCGCATCTTGCCATAGCCCGCCTGGAGGGGCAGTACAAGGTGGACGTCATCACCCAGAATGTGGACAACCTGCATGAGAGAGCCGGCTCTACCCATGTGCTGCACCTTCACGGGGAACTGACCAAAATGCGCCCGGAAAACGGCGTTTATGACCGCACGGAGTCCTTGGCGGAAGTCATCGACGTGGGCTTCGAGCCCGTACACCTGGGAGACCTGGCCCCCAATGGCAGCCAGCTCCGTCCACATATCGTTTTCTTCGGGGAAGCCGTGCCCAACATGGGCAAAGCCATAGACCTGGTGGAGCAGGCCGATATCCTCCTGATTGTGGGCTCCTCTCTTCAGGTGTATCCCGCTGCCGGCCTTTACCGTTATGCCCCCAACGATTGTCCCATTTATGTGATTGACCCCAAACCGGTTCCCATTTCCGATCCCCGTGTCACGCTCATCACCGATGTGGCTACCAAGGGGATGGTCCGCTTCCAGGAACTCTTGCAGGGTGGCAAGTAAGTAGTTGGAATACAGGTGATTGCGTACAATCCTCGGCGCTTTTTGCGCCGAGGATTGTACGCAAAGTGCTGATTATTAGCAACTTGTTTACCAGTAAAAGCTTAGTCTATCCGGTCAAAACCGGTGTAGGGTCTCAGGACTTCGGGAATTTCGATGTAGCCTTCTTTCTGGTTGTCTTCCAGGAGGGCCGCCACCACGCGGGGGAGGGCCAGGGAACTGCCGTTGAGCGTGTGGGCCAGCTGGGTTTTTCCGTTCTCATCCTTGTAGCGGCACTTGAGGCGGTTGGCCTGGAAACTCTCGAAGTTGGATACCGAGGAAATTTCCAGCCATCGGCCCTGGGCTGCGCTCCAAAGCTCGAAATCGTAGGTAATGGCCGATGTGAAGCTCATATCCCCGCCGCACAGACGGAGAATGCGGTACTTGAGCCCCAGGTCATTGACGATGCTTTCCACGTGGGCGATCATTTCTTCCAGGGCGGCATAGCTGTTCTCCGGCTTTTCGATGCGCACGATTTCCACCTTGTCAAACTGGTGCAGGCGGTTGAGGCCACGGACGTCCTTGCCATAGGAACCGGCCTCCCGGCGGAAGCAGGGCGTGTAGGCCGTCAGTTTCTGGGGGAACCGGTCTTCGGGGAGAATGACGTCCCGGAAGATATTGGTTACGGGGACTTCTGCCGTGGGAACCAGGTAGAAACCGTCCTCTCCGCAGAAATACATCTGGCCTTCCTTGTCCGGCAGCTGGCCGGTGCCGAAGCCGGAAGCGGCATTCACCAGCACGGGAGGCTCCACCTCCTTGTATCCGGCTTCCGTGTTGCGGTCCAGGAAGAAATTGATGAGGGCTCTCTGCAGGCGGGCCCCCTTGCCTTTATAGACAGGGAAACCGGCGCCGGTAATCTTCACGCCCAGGTCGAAGTCTATGATGTCGTACTTTTTGGCCAGATCCCAGTGGGGAAGCGCGTGTTCCGGAAGACCCACTTCCGGGCCGCCCGTCTTCACAACCACGTTGTCCTCCGCTCCCTTTCCTTCCGGAACCTGGGCGCAGGGGATGTTGGGAAGCTGGGCCAACAGTTCGTTGAGCTTGGTGTTGTTGTCCTCGGCCATATCCAGCAGTTCGCCGGAGCGGGCCTTGAGCTTGGCCACCTCTGCCTTGGCCTGCTCGGCCTCCTCTTTCTTGCCTTCCTTCATCAGCTGGCCGATGGCGGCCGCCGCTTTTTTCTGATCCGCCAGAAGGGCGTCGCTGCGGGTTTGAAGGGCTTTTCGATGGTCGTCCAGGACAATGATTTTGTTCACGATGTCCGTGGCATCGAAGTTTTTAACGGCAAGTCTCCGGATTACAAAATCCGGAGACTCGCGTAAAAGTTTCAGGGTTAACATGTCTTAGTTCTCCAGGGGAAGTACGGAAACATAGGACTTGTTCTCGCGCTTGCGGGTAAATTTGACGGTGCCGTCAATCAGGGCGTACAGGGTGTGGTCCTTGCCCATACCCACGTTCAGACCCGGGTTGTGGGCGGTGCCGCGCTGACGCACGATGATGTTGCCGGCCTTTACGACCTCTTCGCCGAACTTCTTGATGCCCAGACGTTTGGAATGCGACTCACGACCGTTCTTGGAACTGGATTGACCTTTCTTGTGTGCCATAATCTGTTTCTCCTTTAAAAGTTAAGCGATAGCGTCGATGTGGATCTTGGTGAGCTTCTGGCGATGGCCGTTGAGCGTCTGGAAACCCTTGCGACGGATTTTCTTGAATACGAGCACTTTCTTTGCTTTGGCGTCATCGTCCACGACGGTGGCCTTCACAACGGCTCCTTCTACATAGGGAGTACCGACCTTCACAGCACCCTCGTTGTCCAGGAGGAGCACTTTGTCGAACTCTACAGATTCTCCGTTTTTCGCAGCGAGGCGATTTACGAAGATGTCCATGCCAGCTTCTACCTTAAACTGCTGACTTGCAATGTCTACAATAGCGTACATTGTACAAAACTTGTTAAAAAGTTTGGGCCGTAAGCGCCTGCCTTCCGCGGCAGGTCTTGCCATAGCTCAGCGGCCATCTCAAAAAATGGACTGCAAAGATACAAATAATTCTCAGAAACACAAATTTTTCCGTAGGGAAAAGCTAGCGCCCTTCGCCCGGGTGGCGGCCGAAGAGTTCCTTATAGCACTTGGAGAAGTAGGAGGGCGTTCCGAAGCCCACTTCATAGGCGATTTCCGATACGGTTTTGTCGGTGGTCTTCAGGAGCGTGTCGGCGGCTTTCAGACGGGTGATGCGAATCAGCTCCACGGGGGTGTATCCGGTCAGGGCCTTGGCCTTCCGATACAGTTGGACGCGGCTGAGGCCCAATTCAGCCCCAATCTGCTCCACGCTCAGGTTTTCGTCTCCCAGATGCTCCTGCACCTTCCCCCTCAAGCGGGACAGGAAGTCATTTTCCCTGGGCTGGCTGGCGCTCTCTCCGGTTTCCAGATAGTGCTCCTTCAGGCGGATGCGGCTTTTGAGAAGATTGCCGATACGCGACAGCAGCACTTTCTCGCTGAAAGGTTTGGAGATGTATGCGTCGGCTCCGGAATCGTAGCCCTCGGCGCGCTGCTCTTCCATCGACTTGGCAGTAAGGAGGATAACGGGGATGTGGCTGGTGGCCAGCCGCCCTTTGAGTTCACGGCAGAAATGGAGTCCGTCCATCACGGGCATCATCACGTCGCAGACCACCAGGTCCGGCAGTTTCCGGACGGCTTTCTCCAGGGCTTCCTTGCCGTCACAGGCCAGCAGGATGCGATAATCCCCCTCCAGGAGGGTGCCGATGAATCTCCGAAGGTCGGCATTGTCGTCCACGATCAGGACGGTGGGGCGGTCTCCGCTTTGGGTAACGCGGTCGGCGGCTTCTTCCAGGCGGCTGCCGGAGGGCGTGAGCACATCCTGGTACTCTTCCGTATAGGCCGATGCATCCTTTCCTTCGCTCACGCTCGCACCTTTTTGTACCAGCGGCAGGCGAAGGGTAAAGGTGGAACCCTCGCCCGGGGAACTGTTCACGCTGACGCTGCCCTTGTGCAGTTCGGCGACGGCTTTTACCAGCGCCAGGCCGATGCCCGTTCCGTTGCTGGATTCGGACGCTTTGTAGAATTCCTCGAAGATGAAAGGAAGCTTTTCCTTCGGAATGCCGTCTCCGTCGTCGGTAATGGACAGGATGGCCGAAGAACCTTCCCGCTGCACGGAAACCGTGATGTGCCCGTCCGGGAGGGTGTGCTTGATGGAATTGCCCAGCAGGTTGAACAGCGTCCGTTCCACCAGGCGCATGTCGGCTTCCACAGTGAGGCTGTCAAGCCCCTCGTAGGAGAGGGTGCGGGAGGTGCTGCTGAATCCGCGCATCCATTCCTGCACGGCGGCGGGAAGGTCAAAGCGGGATACGCTCAGCGGCATTCCTCCGCTTTCGATTTTCCGGAAATCCAGGATGTTGTTCACCAGTTGCTGCAGGACCACCACATTGCGGGCGGCCAGGGACAGCGTCTGCTTCTGCTGCGGCGACAGGGGGCCTTCCAGCACGTGTTCCAGCGGACCCACGACCAGGGATAGGGGAGTACGGAGGTCGTGGCTGACCTGGGTGAAGAAAGTCAGCCTGGCGGCCGTGGTCTCTTCCAGTTTCCGCTGGAGTTCCCGCGTTTTCATATAGCTCCAGTAGGTCTGGGCAGCAATCATCACCAGCAGGAGCGCGAAGCCGATTACCAGCCACATCACCAGCCGCTGGTTGTTGTATTGAAGGAGGAAGCGGTCCAGTTTTCCGTTCATATCCTCCACCATGCTGCGCTGGGTGGAGACTTCGGCTTCCTGCATTTTGAGGATGCCGGCGTTGTGGTTGTCCACCAGGGCGCTCTCCAGGATGGTTTCCCGCCGGAAAGGCTTTCCGGCAAGAATCTTCATCGCCAGTTCCATCACCAGGTCTCCCCGGGTGGGGTAGAGGTACGATGCGGTAAGCCTTCCGTCAATCACATCCTGCAGACCGCCGTCCGGCAGGGCGTCCACCCCGAAGAAGAGAACGTCCGGGGGGGATCCCATCGCTTTCCGCGCGCCGATGGCCATCCGGTCGTTCTGGCCGAACACGGCATCCGGACGGATGCCCTGTTCCAGCAGGGAGGTCATCGCGGCATAGCCGCCTTCCTCCAGCCATCCCCCGTAGGGGGCCGCGAGAAGACGCAGACCCGGATTCTCCTGCAGGGCCTGGACAAATCCCAGGTGGCGGTCATCGGCCGGAGAAGAACCCTCCAGACCCTGGATTTCCACAACCGTCCCTTCCCCGTCCAGTGCATCGGCCAGGAGGCTGCCCATGATGCGGCCGATTTCCACGTTGTCGGCCCCGATGAAGGCGGTGTATTTGTCCGAATTGATTTTCCGGTCGAAAAGGATGACCGGAATGCCGGCGTCGAAGGCTTCTTCCACGGCAGGGGTGATGGTGTGCGACTGGTTGGGAGAGACCACCAGGAGATCCACGCCGTCGGCGACGAAGCGGCGGATCTGCTCCATCTGCCGGTGGCTGTCATCATCGGCCGATGAAAAACGGATGTCCATCCCGCCCGTGCGGGCCGCCACGGAGAGTTCGTCGTTGAGCTTGGTGCGCCAGATATCGTCGCTGCACTGCGAAACGCCAATAACCAGCGACTTCTTCCTTCCGCCGCAGGCGGAAAGAAGAAGTACGGCTGATATGATCAGAAAAAGCCTTTTAACCATTCATTTTACTTTAAAGAGTCCGGAATCACCGGCATGGCCCCGCTCCGGGTGCACACGAAAGCCGATACCTTGACGGCCGTCTCGTGTGCCTCGGGGACCGTTTTACCGTTGAGGAGAGAGCCCACGAAGGCTCCGGTAAAAGAGTCTCCGGCACCCACCGTGTCGGCCACGGTCACTTTGGGCGTGTCCAGGAAGGAAATACCGCCTTCGTAGAAGACATAGCTGCCGTTGACCCCGCAGGTGAGGATGAGCATCCGGAGGTCGTAATCCTTCATCAGATGCTTGCACTTTTCTTCCAGCGCCAGGCCCGGAAGTTCCAGCATCCGGGCCATCACCACCAGTTCCTCATCGTTAATCTTGAGGATGTTGCAGCGGTGGAAAGAAGCCTCCAGCACTTCTTTTGTGTAGAAGTCCTGCCGCAGGTTGATGTCGAACACCTTCAGGCAGTCCTGAGGAACGGCATCCAGGAACAGGCCGATGCTTTCACGGGAGACGGCGTTGCGCTGGGCCAGGGAGCCGAAACAGACAGCCTTGCAGCGGGCGGCCAGGGTGGCCAGCTCCGCGGTGTAGGGGATGTTGTCCCAGGCCACGTCGGTCTTGATTTCATACTGGGGAACGCCCTGGGCGTCCAGGGTCACCTGCACGGTGCCGGTGGGGTAGGGAACGCGGTCCAGGTGATAGGGCAGACGATGCTCTTCCAGGGCCTCCACAATCTCTTCTCCCAGCGGGTCCTGGCCGATGGCGCTCACCGCCACGGCCTCATGGCCGAACTGGGAGGCGTGGTAGGCGAAGTTGGCGGGAGCGCCGCCCAGTTTCTTTCCCTCGGGAAGCATATCCCAAAGCGCCTCCCCTATGCCGATGACGAATTGTTTATCCATTTGTCCTTACTTCTTGATGGTGGTGAAATAGTAGAAAAGGTAGGCAACACCGATGGCCATCACGGCCACGGCACCGGCCTGGCCTGCCGCGTCGGAGGCAAAGCCCATCAGGAGCGGGAATACGGTGCCGCCGAACAGGCCCATGATCATCAGTCCGCTCACCTCGTTCTGTTTCTCAGGAACGGCCAGCAGGGCCTGTGAGAACACGATGGAGAAGATGTTGGAGTTGCCGAATCCCACCAGGGCGATGGCGATGTAAAGGATGGCCTTGGATCCGCCCACGAACATTCCGCACATCGAAAGAGCCATCATCACCACGCTCACCAGGAAGAACTTCCGGTGGCTGAACCTGGAGAGGATGAACGAACCGCTGAGGCAGCCGATGGTACGGAAGATAAAATACAGGCTGGTGGCGAAGCCGGCCTCGGTGAGGCTCATTCCCACCCGTTCCATCAGGAGTTTGGGAGCGGTGGTGTTGGTGCCCACGTCAATGCCTACGTGGCACATGATTCCGAGGAAACTGAGCAGCACGATGGGTTTTCCCAGCAGCTTGAAACATTCCACGAAGCCGGAAGCCTTGTCGGCCACCTGCTCCCGCTCGATGGGAGAGATGCCCAGCAGCAGGGCCGCCAGAATGCCGATGGCGCCGTAAACGGGGAAAAGCACCCGCCAGCCCAGGCCGAAGGACGGCATAGCGGCGGTGGCGCCCCACATCGCGATGTAAGGGGCCATGAAGGAGGCGATGGCCTTCACGAACTGGCCGAAGGTCATGGTGCTGGCCAGCTTGTCACCCTTGATGATGTTGGTGATGAGCGGGTTCAGCGAAGTCTGCATCAGGGCGTTGCCGATTCCCAACAGCGAGAAGGCGGCCAGCATGAGGCCGTAGCTCTGCCCGAAGATGGGGAGGATCAGGGAAACCACCGTCACCACCAGCGAAAGCAGCACGGTGTTCTTGCGGCCGATGCGGTTCATCAGGATGCCCGTGGGAACGGAAAAGATGAGGAACCAGAAAAACACCAGCGAGGGGAAGATGTTGGCGGCCGAGTCGGAGAGGTCCAGGTCGGCCTGCACATAGTTGGAGGCGATGCCCACGAGGTCCACGAACCCCATGGCAAAGAAGCAGAGCATCACCGGTATGAGCTGTATCTTTTTGTTCATTATTTGGCGAGAGGATAAAGGGTTACATCGGCCTTGACATTGCCGTACATTTTGAGAATGTTGTAAGGGGAGGACGGGAACACCAGGTTGGTCATGGCGAAGTCCTCGCCGAAGGCCTCGACGCTGGCGCTGTCCACCAGAAGTCGCAGCTCCATCCGGCCGCCCACCTGGGTGGGGGCAGTAGTCACGGCCGCGAAGGATTTGGAGAACTTGACGTTCCCGCTTCCGCGACGGTCCATCGAGAAGGCCTGGGAATCCGATTCGTAGGAGAAGACCACCTGTTCTCCGGACTCGTTGGAAAGGACGAAGGTGAGGTCTTCTTTCCGGGACAGCTGGAAGCTGAGGACCAGTTCATAGGCCTTCTGCGGCGTGTCGAACAGCTCCTTCGGGGCGGTGGAAAGCTGGAAGCAGACCGGGGTTCCGCGGAGCGCTTTCACTTCCGGGGAAGGCGTGCTTTTGAGAATCACTTCCTTTCCTTTGCGGACCAGGCTGAGGTCCCGCGGAATGGAGTTGGCGCTGCGGAACTGCCGGGTGGGCACCGAATTGGCATATTGCCAGTTGCTCATCCAGGCGATGGCCACGGTGCGCGCGTCGGGGGCGTTGCTCCAGGTGACGGCAGCGTAATGGTCCTTTCCGTAGTCCATCCAGCGGGTGACGGTGGGAAGATCGTCGCATTTGAACGTCTTTCCGTCATAACTTCCCACGAAATACTGCGTGGCGCTGCCGCCGTAGGGACCGCCGGGGTTGATGTTCAGCAGAAGCACCCACTTGTCCTTTCCCTCGAAGGGAAGCCGGATCAGGTCCGGGCACTCCCACACACCGTTGTGGTTGCCGTAGGACAGGCCGAAGCTGCTGTCATACGTCCAGTCCTTCAGGTTGTCGGAGCTGTAGAACTGCACCTCCTGGCCGGCAGCCAGCACCACTTTCCACTGGCGGGTCTGCTCGTCCCAGAACATTTTGGGATCCCGGAAATCGGGGGTGTCCTCGGCCATGATGACCGGATTGCCGGGGTATTTGGTGAAAGTGCGGCCGTTGTCGGTGCTGTAGGCGAGGCTCTGGGTCTGGTTGTCCCCGTCGGAAGTATACATCGCAACGATGGCACCCCGGCCGAAACCGGCGGTATTGTTTTCATCCACGACGGCGCTGCCGCTGAAGATGGCGCCCAGATCGTCCGGGGCCAGGGCAACGTCCAGGTGTTCCCAGTTCACGAGGTCCTTGGAAACGGCGTGTCCCCAGTGCATATTGCCCCAGAAACTGCCGTAGGGATTATACTGATAGAACAAATGCCATTCTCCGTCCTTGTACACCATTCCGTTGGGGTCGTTCATCCAGCCCCACTGGGGGGAGAAATGATAGGTGGGACGGTAAAGCTTTTCCCTGTTGGCAGGGTCCAGGACGGGCATAGTGACCATTTCACTCCAGCAGACATCGTCGGAAGGGTCCCGGCGGACGCCGCGTCCCTGGGTCATCTTGATATCCAGCAGGATGCTGCTACCGGCCCATTTCCCCAAATCCAGCGGGACCAGGTAATCCGTCTTGTCTATGGCCAGGGAAACGTTGGCCTTCAGGACGGCCTGCCCGTTGGAGAGCACTTTCACGGTGGCTTCCTGGGCCGTTTCCTGAACGGGAAGCATTACGTAGCGGTCTTTGCAGTTCACCTGGATCATCGTGTGCGTTTCACTCAGGTGGGTAACAGTAAGGCTCTGAGCCCCGGCAAGGACCGGGAGCATCAGAGCCAATATAGCTAAAAAACGAGACTTTTAATACAGGGTTACAGCCAGATCGGAAACGGTGATGCTTCCTCCGTAATTGTTGATGCTCCAGCAGTTTTTCTGTATTCCATAGATACGCTGCGTGTAAGCACATACGTCGTTGATGTACATCACCACCACGGAGTTGTCCGTGTAAATATCAATTTTGTACTCGTTGTTGGCGGGTCGGGCGAAATTATAGCCGTCTACTCCTTCAATGAAGTGCTTGCCTTCTTCGCCTTCCTCTTCGAAGTTCACTTTCCGGCCGTCTTCCCATTCGGGATTCACCACCATCGTGTAGTATTTCTTGGAATCCGTTCCGCGCACCAGGGAGATGCCGAATTTGTCCCAATTGTTGGAGGTGGTTACTTTGAAGGAAAGGTGGTTGTGGGCATCCAGGCGGTTGTAGAGGATGTAAGCATCGTCTCCTTTCAGGCTTCCGTTGACCCCGTTCAGGGTGGCTCCGTTGGAAGCCATCACCTTCACGGTCTTGCTCTTGTTGTATTTTGCAGCCATGGCCGGCACTTCACCCAGGGTGAGGGTACCGTCGGCCTTCTGGAGAATCTTGTGACAGACCAGAGCTCCGGACCAGTTGGGCTCGCTGGCGGCACCCACGTTGACGTTGCGGTCAAAGATGGTGGCGCCGGTGCGGGTGGGGCACCAACCCCAGATGTAACGCTCAGTTCCGTTGGAAGCGGTTTTACCGGCATAGAAAGCGCGGCTGTCCAGCACACCATCGTGCATGTCTTGCGGCCAGTGGGCGCCCGGATTGCCGAAGCAGTCTTTCAGCCCCTGCCAGGAATCGGCCATCATGTATTTGACCTTGCGGCTCCAGGGAGCGCGGTAGCCTTCCGAATAGATGAAGTACCACCAGTCGCCCATCTTGAACACGTCCGGGCATTCGCACATACGGTCCCAGACCATATTGAAGGAACCCACGTGAGACCAGGTTTTGAGGTCGTCGGACACGAAGTCGGCGAACTTGAGGTTGCTGGAAATCACCATGTGCCATTTGCCGTCATCGGCCTTGAACACCTGGGGGTCGCGGAAGTCTTCCTTGGAATAGCCGAAATCATCGCCCTTCATGGCCCAAAGGAGGTCTTTGGTCCAGGTGGTGAAATCCGGGGATGTGGCCCGCAGGATAACCTCACGGTTGGTGCAGTTGCCGTTGTGGCCGGTGTAATAGATGTAGTACAGAGCGTCAGCCTCGTTGTAAACGCAGCAGCCGGTGCCGATGGCTGCGTCCTGCTCCAGGATGGAGGCTCCCACGGGGATGACTTCTCCGAGGGAGACATAGGAAGCGCCGTCCTGGGTGCTTACGCCCCAGATGGGATGGAAGTTATAGGTGGCATTGTTGTCGTACTCCTGCAGGTACAGTACCTTGAATTCGCCGGCCTTGCCGTCGTAGAAAGGCATGGGGTCACCCACTCGGCCGATCGCCGGGGTATAGTAGGTGCTGAAGCCTTTTTCATCGGCCGATGCGAAGTAATTGGCGGTCTCGTCCCAGGGTTTGGGCGCATCACCATAGTTTTCCTTGGTGCAGGCCAGGGTGGCCGCCAGGGCCACGCCGGCTAAAGTGATGTATTGGAAAAATGTTTTCATAACTTCTACTTGGTCAGATAGTTAATAGCGTTCTTCGTCATCGTGGCGATGTTCTTGTGGAAGTGCTCCTCATATTCGGGTTCGAACATGTAGGAATACCAGTCATAGCAGCCGGAGCCGATGCAGATGATGCCGCCCTTGCCGTCCTTGGCCGGATACTCCCAGGCCACGATGGCGCCGTCACCGCCTACGCCCAGAATCTTGCCACCCGTACGGGCTTCCCAGGCTGCGTGGTCTTTGTAGTCGCCCCAGTCGTCACCGGTACCTCCATCGGTACGGATATGATATTGGGCCGTGGAGTTGGTGATATAGTAACCGTTGTCCGTGCAGTAGACCTTGTTGGGGTCGTCGCCAGCAATCAGACCGCTGAACAGCGGGTGCTCGTTCTGGCCGCCGAAGATGTTGAAGTCCCAAGGACCCCAGCAGCGTTCTGCGGAAGGAAGGCAGGTTGGTGGCGTAGCGGGTAAGCAGGAACGCACCGCCGTTCTCATAGTAGGCGCGGAGCTGGTTCTTGGCCTCCAGGGCATAAGGAGCCTTGGCCACAAAGTTGTCGTGACCGTCAACCCCGCCGTCCATGTGGTAGTGCCACCAGATAATCTGGCATTCATCGAGCTCCACGGTGCCGGCCTGGAAGTCGGCAAAGCTGGTGTACAGGGCGCCGGGCACGTTGGACAGCATCCACTGGCAGGCTGCGCCGGCCTCGGGATCCAGGTCGTTCATGTTGGCGGGCTCGCCGATAAACAGGGCGTTGGGCTTGTCGATGGCCGTCACGTTCACCGTATAGACGCTCTTGGCGGAGTTGTTGGTTACGGTATACTGTACGGGCTCGGTGAAGTCCTGAGGTACGCCGGAAAGCGGGGAAATGGTGGCGTTCTGGCTGATGACGATGGTGGGTACCAGGGCATTGATGCCTTCCGATTTGGGAACGAAGGCCGATATGGTCTTGGCTTCCTGGTCGATGGTGCCGGTGTAGATGTCGTTCAGCACAAAGTGCAGGATGCGGGCCTCGTCATGAAGGACGCTCAGCGTCCAGTCGATGAAGGCGTCTCCGTTGCTCACGTGGATGCCTTTTGCGGCGTCCATGTTCAGTTTCTGGCCCTTAACAACATTGCAGGTGGCGCCGTTGGACAGGGTCAGTTCCGTGATTTCCATCGAGGAAGTGGCATAGACTTCCGGAAGACGGACCACGATGCTGCGGGCGGCCAGGTCGATGGTTCCCTCGAAATTGTCCAGGGAGATAGTCTGGATGAGACAGTCACCACCCAGTTTGAGGTCGCTTGCTGTTTTCTTGGTGCAGCCTGCCATGCAAAGCAATGCGGCTGCGATATAGAATAATTTGTGTCTCATGGTATGCGTCGTTGATTATCACCAATTGCCGATATTCTGAGTATAGTGGCCGTTGGAAGCGGCGATTTGAGAGGCGGGGATGGGCAGATACTCGTCCTTTTCGGCCGTGAACTTGGCATCCCTATAGATGGTGCAGTTGTCTGCTTCTTCGGCATAATACTTATTGAGCACGGTGGCGGCGTCGCCCCAGCGCACCAGATCGAAGAAACGCTCGCACTCCATACCCATCTCCAGACGGCGTTCCATCTTCACAATCTTGATGACGTCTTCCTTGCCATAGCTTCCCTTGTACTCGGTAGCGTAAATCTTGACGCCGTAGCGGGAAGGATAATCGGAGAACATCTGGGTAGAGGAAGCGGCACGCCTGCGAATCTGGTTCACCAGATCGATGGCCTTTTCGCTTTCGCCCAGCTGGGCATACGCTTCGGCACGCTCCAGGAGCACATCGGCATAGCGGAAGACGATGCGGTTCATGGAAGAGGCCCAGTAGGAACCCTTGATGAGGTATTCACCCACGAGGGCGGGATCCACGTTCTGCTTGAGGCTGATGTAGTAGCCGTACAGGCCGTTGCCGCGGCTCCACTGTTTGGTCTCGTCCTGGATGAAGTTCTTGTTGAACATGTAAGGAAGGCCGGGCATGCCCACGGTGAGGAACAGACGGGGGTCTGCATTGTCACCGAAGCTGTAGTCCTTCTCATTGAAGCCGTCCAGGAAAGGAAGGCCGTCGGCTCCGGTGCGGAAAGCGTTCACCAGATTCTGGCTGGGCTTGTAGAAGTCGCAGGCTCCGTCGGTAACGTTGTCGATGCTGGGGCCGATAAGGCCGTAGCTCCAGTTCAGGTTGCCGTAGGTGGAACCGTCGTTGCGGGAGTACTGGATAGCCCAGATGCTCTCCTTGCCGTTCTCGTACATCTCTTCCGGGCGGAAGTTGTTGTGGATGTCTTCTTCCAGGTCGTAGTTGGCGTAGTACTTGGTGGGGTCGCTGTACTCGATGACCTTCTGGAGGTCTTCGGTATTGATGGCAGTCACCTTGTTGGACTTGGGATCGTCCTGGCGGTAGGCCTTGTACAGATAAAGCTTGGCCAGGAAAGCGGCGGCCGCGGCCTTGGTGGGACGGCCTTTATCGGCCTGCACTTCAGGCAGTACGTCAAAGGCCTCCTTCACGTCGTCTATGATGAGCTGCCAGCCTTCATCGTTGGAATAGGCCGTGTTGGACAGTTCGTTGTATTCCTCATAGGTGAGGTTGGGGTTGACGACGAAGGGAATGTTCTTGTACAGGCGCTTGAGGAGGAAATGACCATAGCCGCGCAGGAATTTCATCTCTGCCAGGCGCTGTTCCTTCATGGCGAAGCTGTCGTCGCACTCGTTCAGCAGGGCGATGGCGCTGTTTACGCGGGACAGGCTGTTGTATAAGCGGACCCACATGTCATTGATGTTCCAGTTGGTGGTAAGGACACCCTGCTGGATTTCGAGCTGGTGGAATACGTCACCGTCGCTGGTGCCGTTGCCGCCCTTGTAAGCGTCATCGGAGCGCACGTCGAAATTCCACATGGAGAAGGAGGAGTTGATATCCTCGGCCGAAGTGAAGATGGCGTAGGCGGCCACCACCATGCCCTCTGCATTGGCGGGGTCTTTCACCTGCTCGTCGCTCAGCGTGGCCTGGGGGACCTGTTCGGACAGGAGCTTGTTGCAGGAAAGGACGACGCAGCAGGCCAGGCCCATATATAGGATGGAAATTAACTTTCTCATAATCGGTATAGCATTAGAAGGAAACATTGATACCCAGCGTCACGTTCGTCGGGATAGGATAGCCGAAGTTCGGGTTCTCCGGATCCACGCCGGTGAATTTGCTGCTGCGGATGGTGAACAGGTTCTGGGCCGATACATAAGTTCTCAGGCGGCTCATGTGAAGCGTTTCACAGACACGCTTGGAGAAGTTGTAACCCAGTTGGATGGTGCGCAGTTTGGCAAACGAACCATCTTCCACGAAATAGGAGGAAACGCGTTTTTCGTTATTGTTGTCCATGGTGCTCACGGCTGGGATGTTGGAGGCCATGTTGTTGGGGCTCCAGGCATCCAGGATGCGACGGCCCTTGTTCAGGTTGGAGATGTTGAGGCCGCTCCAGATGTCGGTTTGTTTCTTGAAGTCGCTGATGACGTCCACACCCTGGACTCCCTGGAAGAACATGGTGAGGTCCACATTCTTGTACTGCAGGTAGATATTCAGACCCCAAGTGAAATCCGGAACGGGAGAGTAAATCCATTTCTGGTCTTTCTCGTTGATGATGCCGTCATTGTTGAGGTCCTTCCAGCGGATGCGGCCCAGGCCGGCACCGTTCTGGGTGGCATGGTTGTCAATTTCTTCCTGGCTCTTGAAAATGCCGTCATAGACATAGCCAACCTGGGCGTCCATCGGATGGCCCACGACGCTTTCTACGCCGTTTCCGCCGAAGGTGCCTGCTGCGGCGATGGTATCAGGAAGTTTGGTCACCTTGTTATTATAGGTGCTGATATTGCCGGCCAGGTCGTACTGGAAGTCTCCCACTTCTCCGCGATAACCCACGTTGAATTCCAGACCCTTGTTGTCCATGGCGCCGGCGTTGATCCACTGGGAAGAGCCTTCACCCATCACACCGATACCGGGCATGTACACCAGAATGTCGGTGGTCTTCTTGTAGTAGGCTTCGAAGGAACCGTAGAGGGCGCTCTTGAACATGGCGAAGTCCAAACCGACGTTGGTCTGGGTAGTGGTCTCCCACTTCAGGTTGTCATTGCCAAGCTGGTTGCGCTTGAAACCGCTGGGCAGCGTCTTGCCTCCGTTGGTGCCTTCGATGTCATAACTGGTACCATAGCTCTGGCCGCCGAAACCGGCCTCGCCGTAGTTACTCTCGTACAGCGTATAGCGGGCTACGTTGGCGATTTCCTGGTTACCGGTCTGACCCCAGCTGGCGCGGATTTTTAGGTTCTCCAGCCAGGTGGCATCCTCCATGAAGGGTTCCTTGTCAATTCTCCAACCCAGGGAGACGGAAGGGAACAGACCGAAGCGGTTGTTGCGGCCGAAGCGGCTGGAACCGTCGTAACGGACGGTGACGCTGGCCAGATAGCGGTCTGCGAAGTTGTAGTT